>JBGAWK010000009.1:278-70617 GCA_044227665.1 Chitinophagales bacterium | reverse complement strand
TACAGATAATACTGAGGATATTCCAGATTTAGCAAAATTTGGTTCTATATCATTACTAGATAGCTCTCAGGTGGATGATGCCGGAAATAAAATGATTAAATATCAACTAAATATTACAAATTATTTTCAGCAGACATTAAAGGGGGCTATACCAAATAATGGACTATATATCACTACCTATCCAGCAGCTCCACCATACTGGAGTATAGTAGATAATGCCACCCGTACAAGATTGTCTAGATCATATTTTGCTCCCTATGGCTTAGTATTTGCCGGACCTAACTATTCTAACCCTAAGTATAGATTAAGAATTAAAGTGATATACTCAACTTATTAAGAATATTTTTTATAAATTTAAATTAAAAAGGAATATGTGTGGAATCGTAGGCTATATGGGTAACAAAGATGCTTATCCCATTTTAATTAAAGGACTGAAAAGATTGGAATATCGCGGATATGATAGTGCAGGCATAGCTCTTTTGGATGATCAACATACATTAAATGTGTATAAGAAAAAGGGCAAAGTCAAGGCTTTAGAAGATTTGGCTTCACACAAAAACATTAAAGGTACAATAGGTATAGGTCATACACGATGGGCAACACATGGAGAGGCCAATGATGTAAATGCACATCCACATAAATCTAATTCAGGAAGAATTGCAGTGATACACAACGGTATCATCGAGAATTATGCTACCGTAAAAAAAGAATTAATAGAAAGAGGACACATTTTCTCTTCTGATACTGACACTGAGGTAATAGTACATCTTATTGAAGATATAATTCATAGTACAGGCAAAGAATATACAGAATGTATAAGATTGGCATTACATCAACTTATTGGTGCGTACGCAGTAGTGATAATATCAGAAGACCATCCCGATGTCATGGTAGCAGCAAAAATGAGCAGCCCATTGGTAATAGGCTATGGAGATGATGAATTCTACGTCGCCTCTGATGGCTCACCACTTATAGAATATACTAAAAAAGTCACCTACTTAGAGGATGGGCAGATGGCTATCATGAATAGAAATGGGGATATACATCTTCTCAGTATTTTAGATAATAGCATTCACGATCCCTATGTAGATGAACTACAGCTAAAACTTGAAGAGCTTGAAAAGGGTGGATTTGAGCATTTTATGCTTAAAGAAATCTACGAGCAACCGGAAGCGATTTACAATAGTATAAGAGGAAGGGTGGATCATAAGAGATTTAAGATAAATCTCGGTGGGGTAAAAGAATATGAGAAGACATTTGCTAATGCAGAGCGTATTATTTTTGTAGCCTGCGGTACATCTTGGCATGCTGCCCTGATTGGAGAATACCTTATCGAAGATTTGGCAAGAATACCTGTAGAAGTAGAATATGCCAGTGAATTCAGATATAGAAATCCGATAATTACAGAAAAAGATATCGTCATAGCAATTTCACAGTCTGGCGAAACTGCTGATACGAAAGCGGCTTTGGAGATAGCAAAGAAAAAAGGAGCACTTACTTATGGTATTTGTAATGTAGTAGGCTCAGCTATTGCTAGAATGACAGATGCTGGTTCTTACACCCATGCTGGTCCTGAGATTGGGGTAGCTTCTACCAAAGCGTTTACTACTCAAGTGTCTTTACTTATATTGATGGCTTTGCAGTTGGCAGATATCAAAGGTACTTTATCTGCATCTAAGATGAATAGTTATATCCATGAATTAGATGATTTGCCAAATAAGATAAAAATATTATTACAACAAAATGACCTTATAAGCAAGATGGCAAGAACTTTCTCTAATGCTTCAAATTTCCTTTATCTAGGTCGTGGGTATAATTTTCCAGTTGCATTAGAAGGGGCATTAAAACTAAAAGAAATTTCATATATCCATGCAGAAGGATATCCTGCGGCGGAGATGAAACATGGCCCTATTGCGCTTATAGATGAAAATATGCCGGTATTGGTACTAGCACCTAGCACCAATCATTATGAGAAAGTTATTTCTAACATTGAGGAGGTGAAATCCCGAAAAGGTCGAATTATTGCTGTGGTTACTGATGGAGATGAACAAATTCAGAATCTTGCAGAATTTGTAATACATATTCCTGAAACACTTGAGGCTTTTACTCCTTTGCTGACTACCATACCTTTACAGCTACTATCATATCATATTGCAGTGATGCGTGGTTGCGATGTGGATCAGCCTAGAAATCTAGCCAAATCTGTTACAGTAGAATAGAACATTGCTACTGTTCGAAGATACACGAAGCTTCTCTTATAGACAATTTTGCCCTCTGCCCAAGTTTAAGGGCTCTATTGTCGGCTATGTGTCCTGCTGGGAATCCAAAGGCTATGGGAAATCCTAAATTATGGGTGTGTTCATAAATTATCTCTTCGGCATTTTTGCCAAAAGGTATAGTATTGTCTTTCATGTCGCTTAATGCGCCAACAATTATGCCTTTTATACCTTGAAATTTTCCTGCCCTTAGCAATGCAATAATCATCCTGTCTATATGATATAAATATTCATCAAGGTCTTCGATAAATATAATTTTGTCACTAGTATTAAAGATTGTTTTTGTCCCCAAAGCACTATATATCAAAGATAAATTCCCCCCTATTATCTCTCCTTCCATATCACCAAGGACACTTAGACTGTGCGTAGGGAACTCATATTTTAAAGTTTCTCCAAACAAGCTTTTTCTGAGACTTTCTAAGGCTTCCTTGGTATTAGTACTAAAATTTATAGGCATCGTAGCATGTAGGCTCGATACGCCCATTGTACAGTTTAAGTGAATATGTAAAATACTTATATCAGAATAGCCTACTATCCATTTGGGATACTCCAAAAACCTGTCATAGCGTAGTTTGTCTATAATCCGTACTGTGCCATATCCACCTCTACAAGATATGATTGCTTTGACAGCAGGATTGTCCAATAATTTTTGGAAATCTTTAGCTCTATTGTAATCAGTATCAGAAAATTGATGGTAAGACTTGTCAAGGGTATCCCCAATCTCTACTTGAAGTCCCCAACTCTGAAGTATCGCAAGGGCATATTCTATTTCTTTGAATGAAATACTTCGTGCGGGACAAGTGAGTGCTACGGTATCTCCAGCTTGAAGATAGGCAGGTCTGAACATGATGTAAATATACTCAAATTAGCTTCCGCAAGATATACAAGCATCAGGATTGTCTAGAGAACATGTGATTTGCTCCATAGCCTGATTCTGTGTATCTCCCACGTTTGCTTCGGCAGAAGATACTGAGGCAGGCTTCGCTGTAGCCTGCTTTTGTGGTATCATGTCGAAGATTTCGGGTTGTACTTTGTTGTTGTCATAGAAATAGGCTCCTGAACCTGTAGCTACAGCTTGCTGTGCTCTTTTAGCTTTCTCAAAGTCCACGGTAAATTTGATAGGATCTACAGCGGGTCTTGTTCGTAGATAATACATGCCTGTCTTCAGACCTTTCTCCCACGCATAGAAGTGCATGGAACTCAGTTTGCCATAGTTTACGTCTTCCATGTGTATATTTAGACTTTGGCTTTGGTCTATATAAGCACCACGGTCTGCTGCCATTTCTATGATGCTTTTCTGCTTGATTTCCCAAACAGTTTTGTACAAATCTTTGATGTCTTGAGGAATTCCTTCTATGGACTGTATAGAGCCATTATTTGCCAATATGGCATTTTTCATATCATCACTCCACAAGCCTAATTCATTGAGGTCTTTAAGCAGATGCTTGTTGACTACTACAAATTCACCACTAAGTGTTCTTCTCTTATAGATATTGGAAGTATAAGGTTCAAAACACTCGTTATTGCCGAGAATTTGTGATGTAGATGCTGTAGGCATAGGTGCTAGCAATAAACTGTTTCTAACACCAGAAGCCAAAATTTCGGAGCGTAGCGTTTGCCAATCCCATCTGTCGGAGGGTGTTACGCCCCACATGTCAAACTGGAATATACCTTCACTAATAGGAGAGCCTGCATAAGTTTCATAAGAGCCTTCCGCTATAGCCAAATCCTTGGAGGCACAGAGAGCAGCATAGTATATAGTTTCAAAGATGTTTGTATTCAATATTCGGGCTTCCTCACTATCAAAGGGATGACGAAGCATCAAGAAAGCATCTGCTAGTCCTTGTACCCCTAGTCCTATGGGGCGATGTCTCTTGTTGCTACGCTCTGCCTCCGGTATGGGATAGTAATTGATATCTATTATTTTGTTGAGATTCTTTGTAACAATATAAGTTATATCATAAAGCTTTTGGAAGTCGAAAGTCTTATTTTGAGCGTCAGCGAATTTACTGAGATTTATAGATGCTAAATTGCAGACAGCAACTTCATCCTTAGAAGTAAATTCCATAATCTCTGTGCAGAGATTGCTAGAACGTATAGTGCCTAAGTTTTTTTGATTAGATTTTTCGTTTGCATGGTCTTTGAAGAGCATGTAGGGCGTACCCGTTTCTATTTGTGAGTCGAGTATGCGAAACCATAATTCTTGTGCTTTTACTGTACGTCTAGCTCTGCCTTCTTGCTCATATTTCAGATATAATTTCCTAAAGTCTTCACCATAGGAGTCGCAGAGTCCAGGAGTCTCATTAGGACAGAACAATGACCATGTACTATTTTCTTTTACACGTTCCATGAACAAGTCATTTGTCCATAGTGCTAAGAATAGGTCTCTAGCTCTCAATTCTTCTTTGCCATTATTTTTTCGTAATTCTAAAAATTCAAATATATCGGCATGCCAAGGTTCTAGGTATATAGCAAAGGCACCTTTGCGCTTGCCGCCACCTTGATCTACATAGCGTGCCGTATCATTGAATACTCTGAGCATAGGAATAATACCATTGCTGGTGCCATTTGTTCCTCGGATATAGCTTCCCGTTGCTCTGATATTGTGAATGCTTAGCCCTATACCGCCTGCAGATTGCGAAATTTCGGCACATTGCTTTAGTGTGTCAAAGATGCCAGAAATGCTGTCGTCTTTCATGGTAAGAAGGAAGCATGAGGAAAGTTGGGGCTTAGGTGTGCCTGCATTGAATAATGTAGGTGTGGCGTGTGTAAACCACTTCTCTGACATCAAGTTATAGGTTTCGATAGCGGCGTCAATGTCTTCCATGTGTATGCCTATGGCTACACGCATGAGCATGTGTTGTGGCCTCTCTGCCACCTTGCCATTGATACGCATAAGGTAGGAACGCTCTAGTGTCTTGAATCCGAAATAATCGTATTCATAGTCTCTGTGATGTACCACCGCAGCATCTAGTCTGTCCTTATGTATTTGAATCATATCATGTACAGTATCGGAGATAAGCTGTGCTTTTTGCTGTGTTTTGGGGTCTATATAATTATATAGGTCTTCCATTACACGAGAGAATACTTTCTTGGTGTTCTTGTGTAGGTTGGATACGGCTATTCTGGCTGCGAGTAAGGCATAGTCTGGATGTATGACTGCCATAGATGCGGATGTTTCTGCGGCAAGATTGTCCAGTTCTGTTGTGGATACTCCGTCATATAGCCCTTGAATCACGTTCTGCGCTATACGATGTGGCACTACATACTTTTCGTTGAGGCCAAAACATAGTTTGCTTATTCTTGCTGTGATTTTGTCAAAATGAACAGGCTCTCTTCTGCCGTCGCGTTTTATTACAAACATTTTTTATCTGAATATTATAAGTTAAAAATCTGCTTCTAAGGTAAAGGTTTGTTCATGCGAACTTTTGCCGGCATGAGGATTCGCATATTCTGTGGCTTTACCCTCAAAGAAATTGGTCTTCCCAGTAAGGGAGATTGACTCCATCCATGGGAATGGGTTTTCGGCATTATATACTTTGCCATGCCCTAAGGATAGTAGTAATCTATCCGCAACAAATTCTATATATTGCTGCATAAGGTCGGCATTCATGCCTATTAGATTTACGGGCAATGCATCTTTGACAAAGTATTTTTCTGCCTCTACTGCATCACAGATGATACTGCGAATATCTTCGTCAGAAAGCTTGTTGTCCAACATAGAGTAGAGCAAACAAGCAAAATCACAATGCAAGCCTTCATCGCGACTTATTAACTGATTGGACTGTGAGAGACCTGGCATGAGCCCTCTTTTGTTGAGCCAAAATATGGCGCAGAAACTTCCGGAGAAGAATATGCCCTCTACTGCGGCAAAGGCAACCAGCCTGTGTGCAAAGGAGGGAGCAGATTCTATCCATCGTAATGCCCACTGTGCTTTCTGCTTCACACATTCTAAGGTCTGTATGGCATTGAAGAGGGAATTCTTTTCGTCTTTATCTTTGATATAAGTATCTATTAGTATGGAGTAGGTCTCTGCATGGATATTTTCCATGGCTACTTGGAATCCATAAAAGCAGCGTGCTTCAGGGATGGTTACATCTTGCATGAAGTTGACTACTAAATTTTCATTTACAATGCCATCACTTGCAGCAAAAAATGCCAATACATGTTTGATGAAAAGTTGCTCACTATCATTTAATTTTTTCCAGTCACTTAAATCTTGCTGTAAGTCTATCTCTTCTGCTACCCAAAATGACTTCACGTGCAATTTGTACATATCCCATATTTTTTGATACTGGATAGGAAATAATACAAATCTGTCATCGGTATGTTGAAGAATTTTTTCTGTATTTACTGCATTGCTTATAGTGACTTTTTCCATTTCAATATGTGTTAAAAACCTTTAAATTCCCCAAATCGGTTTATAAAACTAATTCACGTATTGAGAAAATCTCTCATATAATTTTCAACAGGATGTTGGTATATGTGGGGAAAGCCAATGGATATTGGCTGATGCTGAATTGTCAAAAAATATTCACACCTGTGAGTGTGTTTAGTGAAAAAAAAATGATAAAAAAATTTGCAAAGTTCACAAAAATAACAAAATGGGAGTCTGCTATTCTGGATGCTTGCTGTCTATGATTATTGTTACAGGACCATCATTGGTGAAAGAGATTTTCATATCTGCACCGAATATGCCCGTGACTACTTCTAAATCAGAAAATGCTTTTATCTGTGAGATGAAATTTTCATATAAAGGAATAGCAATTTCGGGTTTTGCTGCCAGTGTAAATCCAGGTCGGTTGCCTTTTTTTGTAGAGGCATAAAGTGTAAATTGGCTCACTACCATAATCTGAGCCTGAGTGTCCAAGATACTCAGATTCATCTTTCCGTCCTTGTCTGAGAAAATACGCATCTGAACGATTTTTTTTACTAAGTAATCTATATCATCTGGGCCGTCATCATGCGTAATGCCTAAGAGTATTAACAGTCCATTGTCTATGGATGAGAATAAGGTGTCGTTGATTAGCAACTCACACCTATATACTCTCTGTATTACTGCTCGCATCGGGTAAAAGTATTATAAGTTACATATTGCGACGATATTGTCCGCCTACTTCAAATAGAGCATTGGTAATTTGTCCTAAGCTGCAATATTTTACAGCTTCCATCAGTGCTTCAAACATATTCTTGTTGTGTATGGCCGCTTCTTGTAACGCCTTGATGCTAGTATCGGCGGTATCTTTGTTGCGATTGTGTAATGCTGCTAGATTATCTATCTGTCGTAGTTTTTCAGATTCTGTGCTTCTTATCACTTCCTGTGGCATGATAGTAGGAGAGCCTTTTGAAGATAAGAAAGTATTTACGCCTATGATAGGATATTCTCCTGTATGTTTTAGTGTTTCGTAATACATACTTTCTTCCTGAATCTTACTGCGCTGGTACATGGTTTCCATTGCGCCCAATACGCCGCCACGTTCTGTAAGTCTATCAAATTCGGCATATACGGCTTCTTCTACTAAGTATGTGAGCTCTTCAATAATGAAGGAGCCTTGTAGTGGGTTTTCATTTTTAGCTAATCCTAATTCTTTGTTGATAATAAGCTGTATTGCCATAGCACGGCGTACACTTTCTTCTGTGGGGGTAGTGATGGCTTCATCATAAGCATTGGTATGGAGGGAGTTGCAATTGTCATAGATAGCATATAGTGCTTGTAGGGTAGTCCTTATATCATTAAAATCTATCTCTTGTGCATGTAGGCTACGTCCTGAAGTCTGGATGTGATACTTCAATTTTTGACTTCTGTCATTCCCTTTATAAAAGAATTTGAGGGCTTTAGCCCAAATTCTTCTTGCGACTCTTCCTATGACGGCATATTCAGGGTCTATGCCATTGGAAAAGAAAAATGAAAAATTAGGGGCAAAATCGTCTATATGCATACCTCTGCTTAGATAATACTCGATAAAGGAAAATCCATTGGCGAGGGTAAATGCTAGCTGCGTAATAGGATTGGCTCCAGCTTCTGCCATGTGATAGCCAGATATGGAGACGGAGTAAAAGTTTTTTATTTGATTTTTAATAAAATATTCCTGCATGTCACCTTGAAGTTTGAGTGAAAATTCTGTAGAAAATATGCATGTATTTTGTGCTTGGTCTTCTTTGAATATGTCCGCTTGTACGGTACCTCTTACTTGGGATAGTGCGTAGTGCTTAATCTTGTCATATACAGATTTTTCTAGTACTTGATCGCCTGTGATGCCTAAGAGCATGAGTCCTAGGCCATCGTTTCCTTCGGGAAGTTCTCCGTAGTAGGAGGGTGGCAACATCTTCTTGGCGGCATATAGGGCGGCAATTTTATCTTTAACTTGCCCTGTAAGTCCATGTTCTTGGATATATTTTTCACATTGCTGGTCTATGGCGACATGCATAAAAAAGGCACATATTGTAGGTGCAGGCCCATTGATAGTCATTGATACAGAGGTAGCGGGATGACACAAATCGAAGCCAGAATACAATTTTTTCGCATCATCAAGAGTGGATATAGATACGCCAGAATTTCCAATTTTCCCATAGATGTCAGGTCTTAGGGCAGGGTCATTGCCATATAGTGTAACACTATCGAATGCAGTAGATAGCCGCTTTGCAGGCATACCCAGAGATACGTAATGGAATCGCTTATTGGTTCGCTCTGGACCTCCTTCGCCGGCAAACATTCTAGTGGGATCTTCCCCTTCGCGCTTGAAGGGGAACACTCCAGCCGTATAAGGAAATTCCCCGGGAACACTCTCTTGCTTGTTCCATCGCAAGATGTCGCCCCAAGCATAGTATTTAGGTAGGGCAACCTTTGGAATTTTGCTATGAGAAAGACTGTCCGTGTGTGTCTTTATCAATATCTCTTTCTCTCTTACTCTATAGGAAAAGTTGTCCTTATTATAAGCGTTGTTCTTCTGTTTCCACTGCTCCAAAATTGAGATGCTTTCTGGGGATATCTGTATTTTAAGTGAGTCTATGGCTTGGGATATAGAGTTTTGGGCTTGTTTTTCAGTGATGATATGGTTTGCAGTTTCCAATGCCTGCCATTGATTTACTAAAGCAGCCTGTTCTTCTGTGTTTACGTCATAGTCTTTATTGTTTTTTACAATTTCTGAGAGGTATCTCACTCTTTCAGGTGGGATAATAAATATTTTCTCAGAGTCTTGAATGTGCAGATGTAGCCTAGCGTCCCACGACAAGTCAAATTTCGTATTGATAAGTGCCATGATTTTTTTGTATAGCACGTTTGTGCCGCCATCATTGAATTGTGATGCCATTGTTCCGTACACTGGCATAGTGTTCACATCTTCATGCCATAGATTGTGATTGCGTTGGTATTGCTTGCGTACTTCTCTCAATGCGTCGGCAGCACCGCGTTTGTCAAATTTGTTTATGGCAATAATATTTGCATAATCTAACATGTCAATTTTCTCTAATTGAGTGGCAGCTCCATATTCAGGAGTCATGACATAGAGAAATAGGTCGGCAATGTCCACTATTTCAGATCCAGACTGTCCTATTCCTGAAGTTTCTATGATTATCATGTCATACCCTGCTGCTTTGAGGATAAGTATGGCATCTTTTATGGCTTTGGAAATGCTTGCATTTGCAGTACGTGTTGCCATGGATCGCATAAAAACTCTAGGATTGTGAATACTATTCATGCGAATTCTGTCGCCCAATAATGCGCCACCGGTTTTTCTTCTACTGGGATCTACAGAAATTATGGCTAGGGTATTGTCGGGGTAATCTAGCAAGTATCTTCGACAGAGTTCATCTGTAAGGGATGACTTGCCTGCTCCGCCCGTGCCAGTAATGCCGAGTATGGGGGTGACTTTTGCCGGCAGCGACCCTTCTAGGGTGGTGCGTATCGTCGTAAAACTGTCTGTTTTATTTTCTGCCGAGGATATTAATGCGGCTATATGTTGCATGTCTTTATATTGCAACTTATTTAGGTCTAATAAAATATTTTCTCCTGTAGGATAATCACTGCGTTGCAATAAATCGTTGATCATTCCTTGTAAGCCCAAGGCTCTGCCATCATCAGGGGTGTAAATTTTGTCTATCCCATAGTGGTGAAGTTCTTCGATTTCTGAGGGTAGTATTGTTCCGCCGCCGCCACCACATATTTTTATTTGAGGGCTATTTTTTTCTCTCAGTAAATCATACATATATTTGAGAAACTCCACATGTCCACCTTGGTAAGATGTAAATGCGATGCATTGTGCATCTTCTTGAATGGCACAGTTTACAATTTCTTCTACACTTCTATTGTGACCCAAATGAATAACTTCTGCTCCACTTGCCTGAATTATCCGGCGCATGATGTTGATAGCTGCGTCATGTCCATCGAATAGTGAAGCTGCTGTTACTACTCTTATCTTATTCTTTAGCGTTATTGGAATTTGCTCTTGCATATTGTAAAAATAGCGAAAAACTGCTTACTAATGTTTAGCAGAATGCATAGTATTTTAAAGAAAAGTAAGAATAAATTAGTCTTCGATAATATTGCCTAATAGGGTTGCAGAAGTAGCATCATGTATTTTCACTATTACATAGTCACCAATCTTAGCGTTCTTACAAGGGAATATTACCATTTTATTTTGGGATGTTCTACCTCCAAATTCTGCTGAGGAACGACGTGAAATTTTTTCTATAAGTACTTCAAAAGTTTTACCTATATCTTGTTTGTTGTTTTCCAAAGAATGTGCTGTCTGCTTTTCTATGATTTCTTGCAATCTTTGTTTTTTGATATTTTCGGGTATATCATCTACATATTTGCGCTGCGCCAAAGTACCAGGGCGCTCGGAGTAATAGAACATATAAGACATATCATAACGCACTATGTCCATAATGGATAAAGTATCTTTGTGATCTTGATCTGTCTCTCCACAGAATCCTGCAATGATATCGCTCGAAATACCACAACCAGGCAGGATACGCTTGATGGCATTTACTCTATCCAAATACTGCTCTCTATCATAAGTGCGATTCATGCGGTCTAATACGGCACTGCTGCCCGACTGTACTGGCAAGTGTATATACTTGCAAATATTATCATGTTTGGCCATTGTATATAGCACTTCATCCGTGATATCTTTGGGGTGGGATGTAGAAAATCTTACTCTAAGTATGGGTGAAATAGCTGCAACTTTTGCCAATAATCCAGCGAAATTTAATTTTATCTCATCGCTACCATCAGGTATCCACTTATAACTATCTACATTCTGCCCCAAAAGAGTTACTTCCTTATATCCTTTCTCCAATAGTGCAATACATTCCTGAACAATACTTTCTGGATTGCGGCTGCGTTCTCTTCCTCGAGTGAATGGCACTACACAGAAAGAACACATATTGTCACAACCACGCATGATAGACACGAAGGCTGTGATGCCATTTTTGTCGAGGCGTACGGGACTGATGTCGGCATACGTTTCTTCACGAGAAAGAATGACATTTACGCCTTTCTGTCCTGCCTCCGCTTCTACCAACAGCATGGGTAATGAGCGGTAGGCATCAGGACCTACTACTATATCTACAATTTTTTCTTCTTCCAGAAATTTTTTCTTCAGACGTTCTGCCATGCAACCTAGGACGCCAATGAGGAGTTCGGGCTTGCGATTTTTTACTGCATTAAATTCTGTAAGCCTTTTTCTTACGGTTTGTTCTGCTTTCTCTCGTATAGAGCAGGTGTTGATGAGGATAAGGTCGGCTTCAAAGAAATCACGAGTGATGGAATAGCCATTTTGGTTAAGTATAGAAGCTACAATTTCACTATCGCTAAAGTTCATTTGGCAACCATAACTTTCGATGTAAAATTTCTTATCACCAATGGGTTGGCTATCTGCTTCTAAAGTAAGTGCAACACCTTGCTTACTTTCGTCAATAATTTTTTTAGGTAGTTCTAAAGTAAAATCTTCCATGCCTATTGTTGTATCCATAACAATACCTGATCGTACTCTACAGGGGTGGCATTGTCGGCTATAACACGTACTACTGTGCCATCATAGTCTGAATGAATTTCGTTGAACAACTTCATGGCTTCTATCATCCCTAGAACATCGCCTTTCTTGATTTTGTCGCCTACCTTTACAAAGGGGGGACTGTCGGGAGATGAAGACCTGTAAAAAGTGCCTATCATAGGAGACTTTATTTCTATATAATCTTCGGAGCTTGGCGCGGGAGCAGGCGTAGTGGCGGGAGCAGGTTTTTCTGCAAGCTCTTCATGTTTCTGTACAGGGGCTACACTTGCTGTCGTTGCAGGTGTCGAAGTCGTCTGTAACTGTGGTGAAACTATGCTTTTGGATATATAGTCTTTTGTTCTTATTCGTACTGTAAAAGACTCATTTTCAATGAATAATTCGCCTACATTGGATTTTTCAATGAGGTCAATGAGTGTTTTTAGTTCTTCTAAGCTATACATGGAGACTATTTTACTCGCTCAATATACGACCTATCGGTGGTATTTATTTTAATTTTATCTCCTTCGTTTACAAACAGTGGTACCATGATGCGTGCACCAGACTCTACGATGGCAGGTTTCATAGCGTTAGTAGCGGTATCTCCCCGTACTCCAGGTTCAGAATAGGTAATTTGCATAACTACTGATGTAGGCATATTTACAACTAGGGGCTGTTCTGTCTCGGCATGTATGAGTACATCGCAATTCATGCCTTCCATAAGCAGGTCTGCATTCTCTATAAGTTTTGTGGGAATCTCTGTCTGTTCGAAAGTGTCATTGTTCATGAAAATGAAATATTCTCCTTCCGTATAAAGATATTGATAAGGACGACGTTCTACGCGCACTTCTTCAATTTTTGCTGTGACTGGAAAGGTGTTGTCAATAACTTTTCCTGTGGTAACGCTTTTTAATTTTGTACGTATAAAAGCAGCACCTTTGCCAGGCTTTACATGTAAAAATTCTACTATTGAATATATATCATTATTGAATTTGATACACATCCCATTTCTCATATCTGCCATAATTGAGTATTTAAAATTAGTGTTATATAAAAATAATAAATCATCCTGTATAGGCAGGATGATTTTACAATATGTTAAGAAGTTTTTTAAGCTTCGCTTTCAGCTTCTTCTTGTTGTGGAGCAGCGATAAATAATTTACCTCTGTAATAAACATTGCCTTCCACTTCATACGTATGATGCATGAGGTGTTGTTCGCCTGTAGCTTTACATGTAACTACATTTGGAGCAGACATTTTATAGTGTGTTCTTCTTTTGTCTCTCCTTGTGGTAGAATGTCTTCTTTTAGGATGTGCCATATTAAATTATTTAATATTTTTTAGTTTCTCTAATGATTGCCAGAGGTTGTTTTTTTGCTCTGGCACATTGTTGTTTTTCATTTGTTCGAGAATACGTACTACTTCTTTATCGCAGTATTGGGTATTTCCCGGATCTTCACATACCTTACTTATCGGTAAGCTTAGATATACATAGTCATGTAGAAAAGGGTACAAGTCTATTTCGGATTCCTCTCTATGTAAGACTAGTATATCATCATCTATAGATGTTTCGTCAGAGTCTACCCCCGAAAATTTCACATACAAAGTGTGGTTGCCAATAACAGGTATATCTACCGATGATGCGCATTTATCACACTCTGTAGTAATACTTCCATTAATGAGAACATCTATTACATAAGGTTCTATCCTTTTATCTAAGGATACCGCAATATGTATGTCGGCACTTTGAATGCCCAATTTTTCTACATTAGTAAAGAACGAGGCATCTAATTGATATTCAAAATGATGAACTTCTTTTTTCAGCCCGATATAGGCAATGGCAAAAATATTTTTATCACTGCTCATACCCTAATTTTAGGAGTGCAAAGATATAATTTTTTTGATATATCACAAATTGGAAATATTAATAATTCCTTATGAGAATTTTTTGTGGATAAAGGGGTGGTTATAGCTATGTGCTTACTATTTGAATATGGGGGTGTTGTATGCCGAAAAAAGTGCTATTTTTGGCAGGTGCGCCAAAATATGAATATAGATGCGGAAGGGGAGATGTTGTCTAATACAGATAGGGAGATAGAGCGTGCCCTCCGTCCCCAGATGTTGGAACAGTTTGCTGGACAACCCCAAATCATCGAAAATATGCATATTTTTATAAGTGCTGCAAAATTGAGAGGGGAATCCTTGGATCATGTGCTTCTTCACGGACCTCCCGGACTAGGGAAGACTACACTTTCCCATATCATCGCCAATGAATTGGATGTGGAAATGAAAGTTACATCGGGTCCGGTGTTGGAGAAGCCCGGGGACTTAGCCGGATTGCTTACTAATTTGCAGCCTAATGATGTTTTGTTTATTGACGAGATACATCGCCTCAATACTACTGTGGAAGAATATCTCTACAGTGCCATGGAAGACTACCGCATAGACATTATGCTGGATAGCGGGCCTAATGCAAGAAGTATTCAGATTACGCTTAATCCTTTCACCTTGGTGGGTGCTACTACTCGGAGTGGACTGCTGACAGCTCCCATGCGTTCGCGTTTTGGCATCACATTCAGACTAGAATATTATACTACTGAAGTACTGAAAAAAATAATACTACGTTCTGCCGCCATTCTTAAAACGCCTATAGATAATAAGGGTGCGCTAGAGATAGCAAAACGCAGCAGGGGAACACCCCGTATTGCTAATGCCTTGTTGCGACGTGTAAGAGATTTTGCACAGATAAAAGGAGATGGTACTATAAATCTAGAGATGGCACAGTATAGTCTCAAAGCACTAAATATAGACGAACATGGGCTGGATGAGATGGACAATCAAATACTTTTTGCCATCATCGAAAAATTTGGCGGCGGGCCTGTGGGGATTACCACTATTGCTACTGCCGTAGGTGAAGAGGCAGGAAGCATAGAAGAGGTTTATGAACCTTTTCTGATTCAGGAGGGTTATATCAAAAGAACACCAAGGGGTAGAGAGGCTACAGAAAAAGCATACAAACATTTAGGAAAGACCATGCCCGGCAGAGCAGGGGACTTATTTTCAGATATATAAAGAAGGCTGTCAATTTTGACAGCCTTCTTTGTGAGAAATACTAGAATCTACAATTTACATCTTTGGAGCTGTCTTATACTCTTCAGGGATATCTGCTGTAAGCGTCTTCAAAAATGCAGTGATATCTGCAACTTGGTCATCTGTAAGATCCTTATTTAACTGTAGTTTTGCCATGATTTTTATAGCCTCGTTGAGATCTTTTACACTACCGTCGTGGAAGTAAGGCCATGTTTTTTCTACGTTGCGCAGGCTAGGTACTTTGAACATATACTTATCGGCTTCATTTTTTGTAACATCAAATCTGCCGTTGTCCACTTTAGCAGATTTTGTTACTGGCCAATAATCACCAAAAACACCAAATTTTTGAAACATTGTACCTCCTAATAATGCTCCACTATGACATGAAGTACAGCCTGTTTCTACAAATGTCACCCATCCTCTTTTCTCTTGTTCTGTGAGTATGGTTTTGTCGCCGCCTAAGTAGGCATCAAATCTTGATGGTGTGGTCAATTTTCTTTCAAAGGCACCTATAGCCATACGCATATTGGCAAATGTTACGGGATTGGCATCGTTAGGGAAGGCTTCTTTGAATAATTTTTGATAAGTATCATTGGACTGTAGTCTTTTTACTACTTCATCTTCAGAAGCCATGGCCATTTCTGCTGGATTCAATACAGGACCACCAGCTTGGTCTTCGATAGTCTGGGCTCTACCATCCCAGAACTGCATTCCGTGAAGAGCAGCATTAAATACGGTAGGAGAGTTTCTGCCCCCTAGCCCACCATTGTCGCCTTTGGAGAATGAGGCATTGTCTACGCCAAAAGTACTTAGGTTGTGGCAGGAGTTACAGCTATTGTTGCCTACCTTGGATAATTTAGTCTCAAAATATAGTATGTGACCTAGCTTAACTTTTGTATCAGAAGTGGGATTTAATGTGGAGGTGTCGGCAGCTCCTAATTGTGTGAACATCTGTGCATTCAAAGCTATCTTTTCGTCGAGAGCTTTCACTCTTGCTTCAGCCTCTTTGTCTTGTTTTTTGTTCTTGCAACTGATTACCAGCGATGCAACTAGTACGAGGATGGCTATGGACTTTTTCATTAATTATGTATTTATATACAAAGATACTAGGATTTTGGCTTGCAGATAATCAAAAGAATTAATTAACCCATAAGCTTTTTATATAGGAATAGCATTTATTTTTATATGCTAAAAATAGATGATGACTATAGCAGAAGCACAAGAGTTGATAGATAGATGGATACAGGATAATGGCGTAAGATATTTTAGTGAACTTACCAATATGGCTATACTTACTGAGGAGGTGGGTGAAGTCGCTCGTATTATGGCGAGGAAGTATGGAGAACAATCCTTCAAGGAATCGGAGAAAGACAAAGATTTGGGGGATGAACTGGCAGATGTACTCTTTGTATTGATATGTATCGCTAATCAAACGGGTATAAATCTTACTGCTGCATTAGAAAAAAATATAGATAAGAAAACATTGAGAGATGCTCATCGCCATAAGCAGAATGAAAAATTGAAATAATTCATAATATTTACTTAATCTATCGAATAAATAGACTTTTATTTTCATGTCTATATTTGTCTATTAAATCAATAGACTTAATATTTTTATATGGAAAAAGTAAAACTAAAACACATTGCAGGGGTAATTTTGGTATTAAAGTTAACCATCATTATGTATATGATTTATAAGTTTATATATTCGGAAGGAAATTTATTATCGGAGGGATGGGAAAAGGAATTTTTGTTTTTTGCTATAGCGGGATTTCTTGCACAGATAATTGATGGTGCGCTCGGCATGGCTTATGGCGTTACGAGTACTACGATTTTGACAAGTTTTGGCGTGCCACAGGCTATAATATCAGCGAGTGTACATACTGCGGAGGTATTTACGACAGGAGTATCGGGGTTGTCTCATCTATATATGAAAAATATTGATAAGCAATTATTTATTAGGCTTGTAATTACTGGAGTGATAGGAGCGGTAGTTGGCGCGGTATTATTGTCGAACTATATCGATGGGGGTGTGGTAAAACCATATATATCGGCGTATTTGTTGATACTAGGTATGGTGATATTATTGAAAAGTTTTAGGACAAGACCTCAAAAGCTTATAAATTTCAGATATGTACCTATGTTAGGTTTTGTCGGGGCCTTCTGTGATGCTATAGGTGGAGGAGGTTGGGGCCCTATCGTTACTTCTAATCTCATAGATAAAGGCAACTCTCCAAAAGAAATTATCGGCACAGTAAATACTGCGGAGTTTTTTGTTACATTCTTCTGCACTGGGGTATTTATATTTTTTGTAGGTATAAAAGCTTGGCTTTGCGTGATTGGTCTTATTGTTGGTGGGGTGATTGCTGCACCTATAGGCGCTATGATAATCAAATACATACCCCCAAAAACATTGCTCAGGCTAGTAGGGTTACTTATTGTAATTACGAGTAGTTACAATATTTATAAAGTGATTGCCTAGTCTTCTTCCATTGCGACACTGCCGCTGCCAAGGAAGGCATCCCAGATTTCTTGAACTTTATAAGTGGTGCGCGAGAATTTATTGGAAAGGACTATTATGGTAATATCTTTTTGGATATTTCTGTAAAAAGCAGAAGTGTAGCCATGCCACCAACCATTGTGATACACGAGATAGGTATTGTCCGGCTGCCGGAGCAGTCGCCATCCATAGCCATAGTTCTTGATACCCACTTTCTCAAAGCTACGTGGCATATAAGCTAATGTCAATAAGGAGTCATGTAAAAGCTGACCTGAACGTAAGGCTCTATCCCATTGCAACATGTCGTGTAAGGTGCTGTAAATATTTTTGTCGCCATAGATGCCATCGGGAGGTGCAATGGTATCTGCAATATTGCGATGTAGATAACCTGTAGTGGCATGTTCGGGTGATTTCTTTTGTGGTTGATACAAGAAAGTATGCTGCATTTTACAAGGATTGAAAAAGGCTTTCTGTAGAAATGTGCTAAAATCTAAGTTGCTGATTTGCTCTATAATGAGGGCTAGTAGAACGTAGTTGGTATTGTTGTAAGCGAATTTAGTATTAGGGAGTGCCAATATTTCAGGTTTTTGGCGGTACAAGATGTCCAGAAGTCTTTTGTTAGTCAATAATGACATCGTATCATAGCCCATGTCATTGATAAAGTGCAGGTAATTGGGAAGTCCCGACCTATGACACAAGAGGTCGCATATCCTTATGTCTTTGTAAGGGAAGTTGCTGAAATATTTGCCCAATGTATCATAGATGCTCAGTTTGCCTTGCTGGTATAGATATAGAATCGCTGTGGCTGTAAAGGTTTTGGAAGTAGATGCTATCTGAAAGATGGAATTTTTTGATAGCGGTTTTTGAGTGGTAATATCTTCTACGCCACAATAATTTTCATAGATGATATTGCCCTTATAGGCTACCAACATAGCACCATTGAAGCCTGCGGAATCTCTTTTTTTTGCGAAGCAGGAATCTATCTCCTTGATGATATAAGTCATTTCGGATTCAGAAAGGTCAATTTTTTCTTTAGGGAAAGCGAGGTGATGGGGATAGGATATATGGGATTTGTGGGAAAAGGATTTTTTCTTATTGCAGGAAAAAAATAAGAGCGTCACAACTATCAAAATTATTGTCAGACAGCTATTCCTTTTCATTAGGCAAAAGTAGAATTTTAATATTTGAATTTTTTTACAATATGAGGAAAATATATATCAATGTCCATGAATTCTAATTTGTAAACTGCCAGCACGAATACCTACCTTTGCATAAGAATGTCGAAACGTAAGGACATAACAAAAGACAAAGACACACCCCACATACATGTATATGGCGCACGGGAACACAACCTCAAAGATATAGATGTTCATATTCCTCGTAATCAGTTTGTAGTAATTACGGGATTGAGTGGTAGCGGTAAATCATCCTTAGCTTTTGATACATTATATGCAGAAGGGCAACGCAGGTATCTCGATAGTATCTCAGGTTATGCCAAACAATTCATGGGGACACTGGAACGCCCCGATGTAGATAAGATAGAAGGACTTAGTCCTGTCATCTCTATAGAACAAAAGACGACACATCGCAGTCCCCGCTCTACTGTGGGTACAGTTACGGAAATTTATGACTTTCTACGCTTGCTATATGCTCGAACTGCGCAGGCATACTCCTATAATACGGGGGAGCTAATGGTTCGCTATTCCGAAGAGCAGATTATACAAATAATACAGGAAAGATTTGAAGGACAAAGGGTAGCCATATTATCGCCATTGGTAAGAGGTAGAAAAGGACACTACAGGGAGCTCTTCGAAGATATTCGCAAACAGGGTTTTACTAAAGTGCGCATAGATGGAGAATTTGAAGAGATAAAGCCCAAGATGCAGTTGGATAGGTATAAAGTTCATGATATAGAAGTAGTGATAGACCGCTTTGTGATGGGAGAGATGCCTGAGCAGCGCATAAGGGAGGCTGTAGCCTTGGCACTGAAATTGGGCAAGGGATTACTTTTTGTGTATCTGTATGATGGTGATAAGACGGCGATATTCAGCCGCACACTAATATGTCCAACCACGGGCATCTCGTACGAGGAACCTTCCCCAAATACCTTTTCCTTCAACTCACCCTATGGCGCTTGTCCCCAATGCAATGGCTTGGGTACGGCTTCTGTGGTAGATGTGAGCAAGATAATTCCGCATCCCGAGCTGTCTATCAAAGAGGGTGCTTTAGCACCATTAGGGAAATATAAGCAGAACCATAGCTTTGATATGATAGCGCAAATCTTGACGTTACAGAAGGAGCAAGTTAATACCCCTTGGTTGCAACTCAATCCACTGACGCAAGAATATTTGCTCTATGGTACAGAGCAGCCCTTGGAGGTTACTAAGGAATTCAATGGAAAGAAAATACTTTATAAACTCAACTATGATGGTATAGCAAATCAGATAGAACAAAATTATAACCAACCCGTGACGGAAGCCCTGAAGAACTGGGCTTCTAACTATATCTCTGAGGTGCAGTGTCCTACCTGCCATGGCTCACGCCTGAAGAAGGATGCTCTTTTCTTCAAAATAGCAGGAGAAAACATTGCACTAGTGTCGGAGAAAACTTTGGTGGAACTGCATAGCTGGGTGGAGGGTATTTATGATACTTATGATGAAAAAAATAAAATTATAGCTCGAGATATACTCAAAGAATTGAAAAGTAGGATAGGTTTCCTTCTAGATGTAGGATTACATTACCTACACCTCAATAGGCAAAGTGGTACACTATCAGGTGGTGAGTCACAGCGCATTAGGCTGGCATCACAGATAGGTTCACAGCTCAAAGGTATTACCTATATATTGGATGAGCCTAGTATAGGGCTGCATCAGCGCGACAATATGAGGCTTATACAAGCACTGCGCAATCTTACACAAATTGGCAATACTGTATTGGTGGTAGAACACGACAAAGATATTATGATGGCTTCCGACTATATTATAGATATGGGGCCGGGAGCAGGAGTACATGGTGGCATCATTGTGGATGCCGATATCCCCCAAGATTTTGTTCGGGCTGATACCTTGACTGCAGGATTCCTGAATGGTAAGATAAAGATAGCTGTCCCTGAAAATCGTAGAACTGGAAGCGGCAAGATGCTCACGTTGAAGGGCGCAAATGGCAATAATTTGAAATCCGTAGATGTAGATATTCCTTTAGCGACATTTGTATGTGTTACCGGGGTGTCAGGGAGCGGAAAGTCCACACTTATAAACGAAACATTATATCCTATACTCAATCAGCATTATTTCAGATCTCATTATCAGCCCTTGCCTTATAAAGCTGTAAATGGACTGGAACATCTGGATAAAGTTATAGAAATAGACCAGTCACCTATAGGACGTACACCTCGTTCCAATCCTGCTACTTATATAGGCGTCTTTGATCATATTAGGAATTTATTTGCCTCTCTGCCAGATGCACAAATCAGGGGCTATAAGTCGGGGCGATTTTCTTTCAATGTGCAAGGAGGAAGGTGTGAAGAGTGTATGGGTGGCGGGATGAAGGTCATAGAAATGAATTTTCTACCTGATGTACATGTGCTGTGTAGTCAGTGTAATGGCAAGCGTTACAATAGAGAGACATTGGAAGTGCAATATAAAGGCAAATCTATCTTCGATGTATTGGAGATGACGGTAGAAGAAGCCGTAGTTTTTTTTGAAAATATACCTTCAATTTATAGGAAAATTAGGACACTCCATGATGTAGGATTAGGATATATCAAATTGGGACAGCCTGCGACAACCCTTAGTGGTGGCGAGGCACAGCGCGTAAAACTATCGGAAGAGTTGTCGAAAAAAGATACAGGTAAGACCATATATATATTGGACGAGCCTACTACAGGACTACATTTTCAGGACATTAAAGTATTGCTGGAAGTACTTCAGAAATTGGTGGACAAAGGTAATACCGTACTGGTGGTAGAGCATAATATGGATGTGATAAAAGTGGCAGACTACATCATAGACTTAGGTCCCGAAGGGGGCAAGGGTGGCGGAGAAATTGTAGCAACAGGCACTCCCGAAGAAGTAGCCATACATACTCATAGTATCACAGGAAAATTCCTGAAAGAAGAGCTTAGTGCGTAGTATATTCTACACCATTTTCACCTACATAAAATTGCTTGCCATTGCGTTCGACAAGGAAAAGTAAAAATGACCAATTTCTATTGACAAGGATATAATTGTCCGGTGATAATGTATCATATATGGGTGCAATGTAGGGATACACTGTATTTAAGATAAATACGCCGTACTTTTCATCTTTTGTGATGCCACACATATTATTATATACATCACTTACGCTATCCATATTTAATGGAACATGTACTTTGCCATGTTGATTGATGACTCCCTGCTTGTCATCGGAAGTCACTCTAAATAATATTTCATTGTCTGTATAGATATTGTACAAAAAATCTATGTCGTCGTATTTAGGAGTCATGATTTCCATATCCTTTTTAAGGTCATATATTCCCCATTTTTTATTCCTTTCTACATAATACCAATCATCGAGTTGATATATATGTTTTACTCTATCATAGTTGTTTTTAAGTTTTTCGATAGCCTCATTATCACCGCTGCGTACTTCGCTTACGCTTATAGCATCTTCCGGAAAATTGCTAAATTTAGTTCCTTCGCCATAGTCTATGAATTCTGTGCGTTTATCTTCATAATACTCTTTTGCTATCATGCCTTTAGCCAACCATACTACACTTGAGTCTGTGAAGCCTGCAAACTCAATATCTTGGTATTGTAATGGAATTTTGATAGTGCCTTCTTGGTCTATCATGCCTGTAAATCCATTTTTTTTGACTAAGCAAGAGTTGTTGTAATGCGGAAGTATGTCATCGTAAATACAGGGAATTATGGCCTTATTGCGTAGAATGAAACCATAATTCTTAGCTTTCTGAGTGATAAATCTATCTTTCAGTAGATTGACAGAAAATACACTATCATATTTTTCTGTAGGTATAAAATATACTTTGTCATTTTGATCTATTACTTTGATGGTGCCGTCAAGTTTTACAATATATAGGGCACTAGCTTTGTCAGTGAGTGTGTCGTAATAAAAATTCATATCCTGTACCTCTTGATATTTTGGTGGTATAAGAATATGTCCTAATGTATCCATAAATCCATACAAGCTACCTTCTTTGTAAGGGACTAAGCTATTGTCCTGAGCCAATATATTCCCTGATATCAGGAGAGACAGTAAAATAAAAATTTTAGTCTTCATAGTAGCCATTTTTTATACTTGTAAATAGAATATTTAGGTTTTGCTGTTTGGGTTTTTCGGAAGTTAGCTTTTCTAATTTGTGTATGAGCTTGTTTTTGTCGGACTTAGATAAAAGAGTGACCATTTCTTTGAAGGGTTCATATTTGTTGTAGTAATATTTATAACTCAGTTCAGTTTGTAAATCAAAAAGATGATAGAAGTTCTTGTCGTGTACATCACTATTTCCTATATTTTGTACAATATTGCATAAGTCAATGGCAGTATCAAAATACTCGTAAACCATATAGCTTTGGTCTGTTTTATAATCTTTATAATACATATCTATAAATTCCAGTTTTGACTGCATGATAGAACTAGAACCTGGAAATTTGGATATTTCTTTGTTGAAAATAGCTATAGTTTTCTGTAGCTCTTTGCTATTATTTATGTCAGGGAAATCATACCGGCTATCAGATAGGAAAAGTGGATTATTTTCTACTGATGCTTCAAATTCTTGAAATTCATCTTCGTCTGAAAGAATAGGAGATGCGTCTGCCCAACTTTCTTTAATATTTTCTATTTCAGAAAAATCATATTTAAAATATTCTAGGACAAAGAGGAATAAGTTTCTGTATCCCAATAATGTAGAAATATCTTCTCTAGTGAGTGTTTTATAGGTAGAGAGTTTATTGTTTTTCAAGTCTATATTAAATTCTTGACCAATTATATCACTAATATCGGGAAGAATTACGGACATGATTTGTATATCTTCTTCAAATAGCTCAAACAAATCAGATTTTTCTGACGAAGACTTTATTTTTTGACGAAAATCTATAGGATAATCCAGCTTGTCAATAGAGATTTCTTTGAGCGTAGAGGAATAATAGGAAGTCATAGTCATCAACTTTATGATGCCAAGCATTTTTTCGTACATGAGTTTACTATCGGCGTTGGAAAGTCTATCTAGCAGTGAGGCACAAAATACATTGAGGCTGTCAGGGTTGTCAGTTATTTCTGATTCATGATCCAAAAAGCTGTCTATATGACTGATAAGATCTTTTATCTTTGGCTCTATCGTAACCGGAGTTTTAGCAAAAATTAGGTTCTTTCGGAGTCCATTACAGGCTTGTGTTTCACAATCCTCTATCGTATTCAGTAATTGTTTCTTATCCAGATACTGCGGATATTTTTCCCAAAGAGAGGAAAGAATGTCTATGATTTCGCATTTCCTCCAATCATTTCTATCATAAATCTGACATTTCATGAGTTCGAAGAAAATAATATCATTAGTGTCTAAAACATAATTTTTAGTAACTAAATCAATATTTTCGAGCATAGTCGCACTTTTATCTTTCAGATAGTAATAATCCGAGATATTGGTCATGTATATATGTTTGAGCATAGGAATGCTCTCTCGATAGGTGGCAGTAAAGTTGTTCCTTAGGGTTTCTTCATCCTCTATATTTTTCGTTAGGTCTGCTATCCACCATTTTATGAATAGCTTATCTTTATTGCTTAGGGCGCTATTTTCTAAAAAATAATAGGCGCTATCTTTTCCTGATGTATTGTATTTCAGCAGTGATATATTAGAGATATAAGGCAAAGACTTTTTATCCAATTTTTCAAGATAGTGTAAGGCAGAAGTATAGTTGCCGCCTACTGAAGCGTATTCCGTAATCTCTGTCATCTCATTATAAGATTTAGAAATCTTTAGATAATAGTCATTGTAGTATTGAGCATTTAGGCTTATAGTACTTGTAAATAAACTGATAATGAATAATAACTTTCTCATCATTGGTTTTAATTAGATTGTAAAAATTAACTATGTTTTTCAAAAGAAAAGTTGACTATAGTACAGGTACATTTTGTAGCCAAGGTTGTATGACTTCGAGTTGCCGTGACAATTGTAAGAGGGTAGCTTCATCACCAAATGGTGCCGTGAACATGACACCTATGGGTAATCCATCTATGGACTGATAAAGGGGTACAGAAACACAGGGCTGTCCTGTGAGGTTGGCAAGTGCCGGATAGGGCATCCACTTGAATATCTTTTCTTTAGTATCCTCAATCAGTGAAGAATGTTTCAGTAAGCCGGACATATTTAATCTATTGAGTGACTTTAGAGCCGTGAGCTCCCAAGGTTTGGGTTGCAAAGCACCTATTTCAAAGGGTTTCATGCCCAGTGTGGGTGTAAGTAAAATGTCATATTTTTGGTGGAATTTTTCCATCTGGCGGCAAAGCACATTCCATTGGAGTTTTGCCTGACAAAATTCGTTAGCACTAAGATTTTTACCTAAAATATATAAAAGCCAGTTTGTGGGTTCTATCTCGTCAATATTTGCTTTTTTGCCCTGCATGGCTGCAACATGATCTATAGTGGCCGAAAGCTCGCCCATGACTAAAGTATATAGGCAGTCGCGTACCAGCTTACTGTCATAAGGAATTGCAATCTGCTCTACATCATGACCTGCCTCTTTAAGCAAGGCAATAGTGTGCTTAATTGCAGCAATATTTTCGGGGTCTTGTTCATGGAAAGGGTGTTCATCACTATAAGCAATCTTTAGTTTGCGAGGAGCAATCTCTATAGCTTTCATATAGGGCATTTCTGGTTTTTGTAGGAGATAAGGATCGCCTATGCTATTGCCCATTACTACATCTAGATATTGAGCTGTGTCTCTCACACTTCGTGATACGCATAGCTCATGATTGGCAGCACCACTCCAAGTAAGACCATCCTGAGGGCCATGCGATACACGCAATCTCGAAGGCTTGAGACCCAACAATCCATTACAACTCGCAGGAATGCGTATAGAGCCTCCACCATCATTTGCCGTAGCAAGCGGAACAATACCCGCAGCTACGGCTGCTGCACTGCCTCCACTAGAACCTCCGGTAGTATGTTTTGTATTCCAAGGATTGCGAGCAGGACCATATAGTTCGCTTTCTACAAATGGGCTAGTGCCAAATTCGGAAGTATTTGACTTTCCCATCACGATAAGACCACTGTCTATTATTTTCTGTGCGACGGTACTTGTTGCTATGGAAATATAATCTTTTTGTATTTTGGATGCATTCGTATATCGCGTACCTTTTATTTGTAAGCCCAAATCTTTCATCAGAAATGGAACACCACAAAATGGAGACTCTTTATTGATTTTCTTCGTAGAATCACGGGCAAAGTCAAAAAGCTCAGTAACTACCGCATTGATTGTAGGGTTTACTTGCTGATGTCGTGCAATGGCAATATCCAAAAGATTTTCAGCACTTACTTCACCACTTCTTACCAATGCAGCCAAACCTACGGCATCGTGCCTTCTATATTCTTGAAAGTTCATTCTTTTTTTTCTAAAAATACAAATAAGGTTTAAACCCGAGGCAATGAAAGAATATTTTTTTGGAATTAATATTCTTTGCAATTATCTTAGCCTTAAATAAAAATTATTATGACTAATTATCGTTTTGAGACTCTACAATTACATGCCGGGCAGGAATCTGATCCTACTACTGGCTCACGTGCCGTGCCCATATATCAGACATCGTCTTATCAATTTAAGGATACAGAACATGCGGCCAATCTTTTTGGGCTGAGGGAGTTTGGTAATATATATCGCGTATTATGAATCCTACATCCGATGTGTTGGAGAAGCGTTTAGCAGCGCTTGAAGGTGGCGTTGCAGCCTTAGCAACAGCATCGGGGCAGTCGGCGCAATTTTTGGCACTGAACAACATAGTACAAGCTGGCGATAACTTTGTGTCCACGTCCTTCTTGTATGGAGGTACTTATAATCAATTCAAGGTGGCTTTTAAAAGATTGGGTGTGGAATGCAGATTCGCAGATGGTGATAATCCTGAAAGTTTTGAAAGACGAATAGATGATAAGACAAAGGCTATATATTTGGAATCCATAGGTAATCCACGTGGAAATGTTCCTGACTGGAAAAAGTTTAAGGCTATTTCTGAAAAGTATGACCTTCCAATAATTGTTGACAATACATTTGGTGCCGGAGGATATTTATTTCGCCCTTTGGAGCATGGAGCACATATTGTTGTAGCTTCTACGACTAAGTGGATAGGTGGGCATGGTACAAGTATTGGAGGTGTCATCATAGATGGAGGTAATTTTAATTGGGGAAACGGAAAATATCCCCAATTTACAGAGCCTTCTGAAGGCTATCATGGGCTGAATTTTTGGAACGTATTTGGCACACCGGGACCTTTCGGCAATATAGCATTTATTATTCGCGCTAGGGTAGAGGGTCTCAGGGATTTTGGTCCTGCAATGAGTCCTTTCAACTCATTTATGTTCTTACAGGGGCTGGAAACGCTATCCTTGCGCGTAGAACGCCACTGCGAAAATGCTTTGGCACTAGCACAATGGCTACAGAATCACCCGAAGGTGGCATCTGTAAACTATACAGGACTGCCTTCAAGTCCATATTATGAAATGGGTAAGCAATATCTCCAAAATGGCTTTGGTTCTGTTTTTACTTTTGAAGTAGAAGGGGGCTTTGAGGCTGCAAAGAAATTTATTAATAACCTGAAACTTACCTCTCATGTTGCTAATGTAGGCGATGCCAAAACTTTGGCTATACATTCTGCCTCTACTACACATGAACAACTTAGTCCAGATGAACTAGCAGCATCGGGTGTTTCTCAGGCAATGGTTAGGGTTTCTGTAGGCATAGAGCATATTGAAGATATCAAAGCAGATTTTGCGCAGGCATTGGAATCCTAAAAAATACAATATTGGGGGCGATTACATGCGCTCCCAATATTTTACATTCTGTATCTGATCCAAAATATTTAGGTAGTTGATATATCTTTCTGGATGTATGTGACCTGCTTCTACAGCTTTTTTGACCGCACAGTCTTTTTCATTTTTATGTAAGCAATTATTATAGCTACAATGGGGCATGAATTCTTGAAACTCTACAAAATATCCTCCAAGTTCTTCGGGCTCAATTTCAATAACGAAAAATTCTTTAATACCTGGTGTGTCAATAACGAATGTATCCTCTGAAAGTATGTACATCGTTGCAAAAGTAGTAGTATGCTGCCCTTTATTCCATTTGTTGGATATTTTTTGAGTACGCAGTCGCAGAGTAGGTGATAATACATTTAGTAGGGATGACTTGCCCACACCCGAATGTCCTGCAATAAGTGTAGTCCTATGTTCCAAGGTTTCCTGTAGTACTTCTATATTTTCTAAAGTATGAGTACTCGTAGTCATGATATTATATCCTACATTGCGATATAACTTCAACCATTCCTCACAGATTTTATGATCTTTATCGCTATGAGTGTCACTCTTATTGATGATTATTTTTATGGGTATGTGAAAACATTCTGCAGCAATAATACATCTATCAATAAATCCTAATGATGTTCTAGGTTTACTTACACATGCTATGACTAGGAAGTAGTCAATATTTGATGCAATGATATGTTTGTAAAATTTCTGTCTCGGAGATTGCCTTACTATGTAATTTTTTCGTTCATGTATAGACTCAATACAAAAATCATTTGTGGCGTCTTCATTTATAATCTCTACAATATCTCCTACCGCTATGGGGTTCGTAGATTTTAATTCTTCTAATTTTAATTTTCCTCTGAGCCTGCATTTTATAATATCATGATTATCCGTGAGTACTTCATACCAACTTCCTGTAGTGAGTATTACTCTTCCCGTCATAGATTATTGTTTGTCTTGCGAACTATTTCTGTGATTGATGAGAGGATGCCAATGTTTTTTTCCGCAGCAGTGCCTATGACTAAAATATCGGCACCTGCATTCAATGCAGAAGCGGCTTTTTCAGGAGAATTAATGCCGCCGCCCACCCATATTGGGACATCTACAACTCTTCTTACTGAGGAGATTACAGATATAGGTACTGGATGATGTGCACCACTTCCTGCTTCAAGATAAATATGCTGAAGCCCTAATTGTACGCCTGCTAATGCTGTGGCTGCGGCAAGCTCTGGTTTATGTGCCGGGATAGGCTGTGTGTTACTCATATATTGTACCGTCGTAGTAATTCCTCCGTCTATGAGAATATACCCAGTTGGTAATATTGAGATTTTGGACTGCGCTAAGGCATAAGAACTATATACGTGTTGACCTATCAATAATTCAGCATTTCTTCCTGAAATGAGTGACAAGAGTAAGATGCCATCAGCAAGGGGTGATAGCTGACTATGACTTCCTGGAAACAGAAATATGGGTAGAGATGTATAATTTCTTACGGTTTTTATCGTATTATCTATAGTGCCTTCTAGCAATATGCTGCCACCAACAAGGACATAATCTATATCTATATTTTTGTTTGTAAATATCTTTTCTATATAATCAGCACTGACCTTATCGGGATCTACCAATAAAGCTAAGGATTTTTGCGGTGTATTTACTTTCCTGAAAATAAAATTATCTATTAATGTACAATAACTTGTCGGATTACTTCACTGCCATCATAATTTTTGACATGTATAGTGTATGTGCCGCTATTTGTGGTGTGAAGCGTCTCGTAATGTGTGTAAGGAACAATTGCTTCAGTACATATATTACATATATGATGACCTGTAGCTATATCTAAATAATAGTGATACCCTCTTTTAGTTAATTTTCTGCCTGCAAAAAATCCGCAACCATCCATAAATTCTGCATCTACTCTAATTGTAAATTCTGCAGAAGCATCGTCAGGTACTGTTACACCTACAATATGCGTATTGGATAGCGTAGTGCATTCGTCCACTATAGTGGTATCAATAGTGTTACTTAATATTATCTCAGGTGCTGTGCCATTGGGTACACATGCAAAAAATACTGAGATGATGATTACAGTAATAAACAAGAAATAAGCTTTAATTTTCATAGATATTAATTTTACCTTTGTTGTAATGAACAAAATTACAAAATATAAAGCATTAAACGACTTGATATGGATTTTTATTTCTTTTCTGACTGCATTCGTATTGCCATTTCGCTTCAATGATTTTATAAATACGCCATATTTTATTTATCTTTTATGCTGTATGTTTATTATTACACTTTACTTTGGCTGGATAGTTTTTCCTGAGAGGTCATTGATTTTTTGGTCATTTTGGACAAAATTTCTTTTGTTCTTTCTGAATTTTGCCCTCTTTTTTTATGTGCTAAGAAACCATTCGTTCTATACTAAATACATAGATGGATTTGAATTTACATTTGAAAAGAATGCTAAAGTTATTACAAATAATATTCCTACAGAATTAATAGATCCCTTGAAGTCATTTACGATCTTCTGCGGCAGCGTTGCTATGATTTTTTTAGGCTTTATGCAATTGAGAATAGTACATCTAATATTCAAGTACCGACAGGTGCCTGTAGATATTTTCAGAGGGAAAGAAGACTAATGTTTATGAATTTATTACAAAATATTCAAGCAAAAATTCTTGAATTAGGTGCAACATTAAGCGTGTCAGAACTTAATGCAGGAGAGTGGCTGTATCAGAATAACTATTGCCAAATTCTTACGCAATCCGCCTCATTTTTTGAGGTGATGGTTGCTTCTGAGAAACAAGGAGAATATTATGATTATACTATCGTAATTCAAGATAATAATATCTTTCCCGAGAGAGATAAAAGTGCCGTGAAATGGGAAGGAATATCCTATGCCTGCCTTTTGCAAATAGCGCATGAATTGAAATTATTAGATCCCAAGTTGCCACTAGAGCATAAGAAATATTCCCGCAAAGGAATGATAAACAGAGTTTTAGCAGAGAGAAGACATAAGGCAGATCTATCTGAATATAAAATCCTTTGGGCAAATAATATTTTCGGAGACCATACAGTAATAAATGAAAAAGGGACAAGATATAAAGTATTCTTGCGGGATTTTGATAAAGAAATAGGGTATAGCGACAGTAAAGATTCTAAGTATAATAAGCTGGGAACAACAAAGCATATCATGTATGCATTTCGTAAACTCAAAGAAGACAATAATCTCTTCGAAAAACTAGATAAGACATTTCCATTTATCGAAATTTTTTGCAATCCTTTGGAAGATTACAAAATATCTTGGCATTACCCACATGTGATGCCCATGAGAGAACGGCAATGGATAAAAGAATTTTTTGGTCAAAAGAATAGTATAGAAGAAGACAAGATAAAAGATTTTTTGAAATTTATAGAAGTTGCTACCACATCACCATTGGTGCTAATCAGACCCGAAGTATTAGAAAAGGTCAGTAATGTGTATGAACAGGAGATGTTACAAAACCTTAATGCTACAAAATCTATCAATCTTAGCAGAATAAAAGCGAATCTGTATCCCTACCAGAAAGAAGGTATCCAATTTGCTGTATTCAAGAAAGCAGCAATTATTGCAGATGAAATGGGGCTGGGCAAAACCCTTCAGGCTATAGGTGTAGCTATAGCAAAAAGAGAAATTTTTGATTTCAAGAAGACACTCGTCATCACTCCTGCAACGCTGAAAGGACAATGGAAAAGTGAAATAGAAAAATTTACCAAAGAAAAGGCTCTAATTATCGAAGGATTGCCCAATGAAAGGCAAGCACAATATAGAGATAAAGCACATCATTTTTTTATCGCCAACTATGAGACGGTGATGAGAGATAGAATACATCTACAAAGTGCAGGGATAGATTTTGTGATATTAGATGAAGCGCAGCGTATCAAAAATTTTGAAACTCAAACAGCAGCAGCGATAAGTCAGTTGAAATACAAACATATTTTAGTGCTTACAGGTACGCCAATAGAAAATAAGCTCATAGATCTTTTCTCAATTGTCAATATCATAAGTCCGAATTTTTTTGGCCCATTGTGGGAATTTTCCTATCAACACTGCCTTTTTGATAGTGTGAAGCCTAATAAAATTAATGGATATTTTGATTTGGATAAGATCAAAATCAAAGTCCGTGATTTGATACTTCGTAGAGAGAAAAAAGATGTATTGCAGCAGTTGCCAAATGTGGTGCAAGTGGATGTGCCGGTTTCTATGACAGCGTTGCAGATGGAATATCACAATGGCTTTGCCAGTGGTGTGGCACAGATTGTAAGTAAAAAGTTTATGACTCCTTACGATTTGCAGCATCTACAGCTTTTACTATCAAAAATGCGCATGGTATGTGATTCTACTTACCTTATAGATGAAGAAACTCATGAATCCCCCAAGCTAGATGAGTTGATATATATATTGTTGAATAAACTTAACTTAAAAGAAGAAGATAGAAAGGTAATAATCTTTTCAGAATGGATAAAAGTACATAAGCTTATAGGTAAAATGCTCAGAACGCACAATATAGGATTTGCTGAACTCAATAGTAGCGTACCTGTAAAAATGCGTAATGAATTGATAAAAAAATTTGAAGAGAATCCACAGTGTAAAGTATTCCTTTCTACTGAAGCCGGTGGCGCAGGACTCAATCTCCAAGTGGCGGATACACTTATCAATTTTGAACTTCCTTGGAATCCGGCTAAGAAAAATCAACGTATAGGTCGTATAGATAGAATAGGTCAGAAGAACAATACGCTTGCCATTTATAATTTTATTTCAAAAAATTCTATTGAAGAACAAATAGCCTCAGGGCTGCTACTGAAACAAAGCGTCTTTGATAGTGTTCTCTCTACAGATAGTAGCCAAAGTATTGTGGACTTATCTTCCAAAGGACGCTCACAGTTTATTGAACAATTGACATCTATAGTAGAGAAATGGAAGATTGTAAGTCCTGTAGAAGATAATACCGAAGAAATTAGTATTCCTACTGCCGAGAGGGAAATAGATGCCGTTGCCGAAATTGAGACCGATGTCATAGCAGATGAAAATTTCGTTAGTGATATTTCCGATAGTGGTATGAAGCATCAACCTCAGCAATCAATGGATAGTGACATGCAAACTGTCCTTCATAGTGGCTTACAATTCTTATCGGGACTTATGAAACTATCTACTGGAAAAGATATGCAAGTATCGGAACAGCGTATTAGCATAAATGCTGAGACTGGAGAAGTCACACTTACTTTTAAATTGCCTACATAATTCGGGAGAATTATTGTTTAACAATTTTTCCTGTATATAGTAGATTGTTTTTGTCAAGAATTCTATAAAAATAGATGCCAGCAGGCAGATTTTGTATGGGCAATACTAACTTGCTGCCGTCCATATCAATATTATATACTGTTTTTCCTGAGAAGTCTAAGACTTGTACTTGATATGTGATATGCATCTTTTCGGGAAATTCTATATATACACTTCCAGAAGATGGGTTGGGATATGCTTTTACTTTTGGAAGTATGTCACTATTATCTGAAGGAGTAGGTGTTTCTACAATAATAAAATCTTTGCCAATAGTATGAAAAATAGTATTAGAGTTTACAGGCAGATTATTATCAAAATATATAGATGCATTATTGTGGATTATGGTCTCCGTCGGGAGGTCTTTTTTCGGAAAGATGCTGAATTTTATATAACCTAAAGCATTTGAATTGTCACCGATATAATTTTCTAGTGCAATATCTTCAAAAAAGATATATAATATACCATTATTGTACAACTCATATTTTGCTTCATGAGAGGCAGACCCATAAGAGAATGTACTCCAATCTAAGTTCGCTTCCAAGGTGTCTATTATCAATACATTTTGTGCTACGCTATTGCCTAAATTTACGAATGCAACCATGTAGTCTATTCTAGTACTATCACTAATATAATGCTTTTCGCCATAGCCCTCAGGCTGAGTATATAGCCTAGTAACAGGGAATGAATTTACATTTTCTATACAGCTTACGGCTACAAAGGGACTATTGTCATCCTGAGGAAGTATGTTTACAAAGCCTGTATTATTTAATCCTCCGCAACCTTCAATAACGGTGCTGGGAATATTATAATAATAATAGCAACGGTTAGGCGTAGTAAGAAACTTGTACGTATTGCCATCTGCTGGCAAAGTTATAGTCCAAGATTCCCCAGGTTCTAGCAATATGCTATCTCTATATGTCCTGATAATATCCTCTTCCAAAATCAATAAGGGTCTTGGTTCTTGAGTAGCTCCTGTTCCTGTATTTTGAATTGTAAGCCGGATGCTATCACCTATACATTCTGCCGAAAATTCCAGATAAGAACTGTCACTACAGTTTGCAGCTTCCAAGCATATAGTGTCGGGGTAGATATGTGCATATACGCAATGGGTCTGTCTGTCCTCTGCTTTCAGACAATTTACATTTACTGAAAAATGAGTTTCACCATAAGTAAAAGGAGCTAAATTTCCTAAAGGTATCTTATATCTTTTATTGCCCAAATCTATAGTTGGACTTTCACCGCTTACCCAGTCCAGAGCATTGTCTAATACTAATTCGATATAGGCATTATAAGCCGTCGTTGCTCCTTCATTATTATATCGGATAGTGTAAATATTGTCTTTACATTTTTCTAAAAAAGGTGTAGAAATATCTACATTTAGCAGAGGACAAGCTACTACAGGCTGTATAGGAATATTAAAAGTACTTAGGGGTGAAGATATGCTGATATTTCGAGTGAGTTCACATAGCATCCAGTATGGATTTGGAAAATTGACATATAAGTCGTAATTGCCTACAAATGCAGGCAAAGAATATTCTCCCATACTGTCGGTAGATGTATATAGATTTATTATTCCGTTGAGTTCTATAGGAAGATGTGCAAATGTAGGTTCTACATCATTTTTTACACAATTAATATTTACATCTCTAAATGATGTGCCCCTAAGTATGCCTACCGGTGCATCTAAGTGAAAAAATATATCCTGAAAATCCTCACGTCCATTTGTAGCAATATATCCATTTACAAACCACCCACCTTCAAAGTCAGGTACACACTTAGTAAACTGTATCAGCTTGTCGGAAATATCATCCAATGGGATAATTTCTACCTTATTTCTACCAAAGTCATTAGCCAAAAATACATGACGGAAGCCTGCCGACATGATGTCCCCTGAATAATTTACGGCCGCTGTCAATTGCTGGTTATTAAAGACTAAGTCATCTCTATAACTTTCCGAACTTATGATATTATTTTCAGAATCAAAGACAGTCTTGTATATTCTAGTATATTGAGAATTAGACTCTATGCAAGATAAGTATGTCGTGTATTCGTCATCCTTCTTTTGAACATCCAAAAGCACGGGATCTGCAACGTCACTTGTAATAATGTCCTCTAAATTATGATGGATTCTATGGGAGATTGTACCGTCACTATTAATAATATATGCCGAAATAATGCCATCGTCATAATTGATAAGATTCGGATAAAATACATTGTAAGCGATGAGTGAGGTATAGCTCTTGCCATTATCATCTGTGATACCCGTAACTTTTACCCTAGGAACACGATTTGTAACTTCCGGGATGCGTATGAGTTTATACCATTGGATATTGTTCTGTTTGTCAAACTTATAGATGACATAGCGACTACTGTCTGCATTTTTTTCAAAAACAGCCATCATCATACCATTATCTACAGTGGGGAGTGTCTTCTCTACTTTCCTGAATTTATTTGTAATAGTTATTGTATCTCTATTCAGAATGGATAGATTTTCGTCTATATCTGTGATGAACAGATTTTTGCCAAATAATCCTGTCTGAGCTAGAATGGATATGCTATTATCAGGCTTAATGACACATTCTATACTATTATTTATTAAACTCACTTGTGGAAAATAGGTGGAGTCCAATGCCTTTGACATTACTAGATTTCCTAGTCTGTCGAAATAATGGAGGCTATACGGATATCCCCCATTGGTCTTCGACCAAGCAAGCATTCCATCTTTGTAGGGCATAATTTTTACTACTTCAGTAGCACTTTCGCTAGGAAGTTGATTATATTTTACCCATGTGGCAGCATAGGTATTGTTGGCCATCCAAAGCAAACACAATAATGTAAATCTCTTTATCATATATCTTCCCCTAAATTAATGATACAATGTTATTTAAATAATTTTATTTTCGCAAAGACAATTTTTTGCCAATGTAAGTAATTTTTTACCTATAAAACATGCAAAATATTGATATTTAAATAATTAGATAATGAACAATACAAAAGTTTTTGAATTAATAGAAAGTTTGGGTAAATGGGAAAGAAATTATCTGCTCCAATATGTATCATCGCCATATTTTAATACTAATAAAGAGGCAGCAAAAATTCTGGAGTTTATTTTAGACTTTATTGATGAAAAATCTTCATTAATAGAAAAAGAGAAAATTTTCAAAGCCATATATAAAAGTGCGCCTTATGATGATCAATTGATGCGTCTCAATACTAGTGCATTATTCAAGATGACAGAGCAATTTATGGGACAGCAAAGGTATGACAACAATCCCCTGCTGAAACACTACCACTTGCTGCTCAAATATCAGGAAATGGGTAATCACAAACTATTTGCAGCAGCACTACAAGATGCAGACCGCTTATTGGAAAAATTCCCCAAAAGAGATATGTTGCATTATGAGATGGGCTTCAAATTAGAGGAAATTAAATATTTAGATAAAAAAAACCAGAAACGCAAGGACTATGATTTCAATAAGATGGCTCATCACCTAGATGTATATTACATATCGCAGAAGTACAGGTTTGCCTGTATAGCACTATCACATGCATGGATGGGTAATGCCAATAGTACTTCCGTATTCGAGTACCTAGAAACCTATATTTCGTCGGTAAATCCCCAGGTTATAGATTTGCCAGAGGTCTCTATATATTATCATGGCTATAAATTTTTGTCTAATCCCGAGCAAGAGCATTATTTTGAAATATTTGAAAATTTATTGAAAAAACACCTCTCCGAGTTCCCCAAGGAAGAAGCTATAGATCTCATTTTACTAGGGGCAAACTATTGTATAAGAAGATTGAACAAGGGGCAGAATAAATTTGCCGAAAAGACTTTCCAGCTCTATAAGCTGGGAATTAGCAAGGGAGCATTCTTAGAAAAGGGATTTTTGTCGCGGTTTACTTTCAAAAATATAGTCACATTAGGGGTGCGATTAAAAGAATTTGCATGGACAGAGAAGTTTGTGAAAGAGCATATCAAATATCTAGAAGAAAAATATCAGCAGAGTTCCCTTGCCTACAATATGGCAAATATTGCCTATTTCAGGGGTGACTATGCAAAAACGATAAGTATGCTGCAAAAGTCTGACTATGATGATATCCTTATCTTGCTGGCATCGAGATATTTGCTCATGAAAGCATATTATGAGACTAGTGCGTATGAAAGTCTAGAATATCTTATAGGTTCTGTGCAAACGTTGCTTAGGCGTAAAAGGTTGGACTCCGTATATACTACCAATTATAGCAATATATGTAAGTATATGAAGAAGCTTGTACAGCATACGGTCAATACGTGGGATAGCAACAGGCAGAGACTTAACCGTCTACAGATTTTCAAACAAAGCATAGCAGATGCCGAAATGCTCACAGAAAAAAAATGGTATTTGGAGCAAACGGACAGACTCATATCGGCATTACAACATCACGAATAGTAGGCATGGAGTACGTTTATAATTCATAGTTGAAATTTACAGTACAGCCTTCGCTACAGTTTTGGCAGATATCTATATTTTTTCTTGAATGAACCAATTGTGTCCTAAAATATTTATAAGGGTCACTCCGCCATATTTCTTCAAAAGATTGTGTATGAATATTCCCGAGTATGTGTTGTGCATCTTTGTCGAAACAGCAAGGAACTACACGCCCATCCCAAGTGAATACACAGGAATGCCATAGCTTCCAGCAGCTATTTTCTAAGCTGTTCTTCAGGGCATAGGTGTCGTCACTATTTTTGCGATAGCGAGAATATTTTTCTTGTGTAGGAATAAGTGGACTGCCGTATTCGTAATCATAAATCTGTGCCGTTTTCAGTATCACCGCATCTACACCTATGTCCTTTGCCAGAGTGTATACTTCATCTATCTGATGTTCGTTTGGTTTTACTACCAAAAATTGAAATATTACATAGGGATGGGCAGTATTCAACCGCTTCTTCCATTTTACGATATTTGCGGCACCTTTAAGTACTTTTTCTAATTTACCACCCACTCTATAAGCCTTATAGGTCTCTTGTGTAGTGCCGTCAATGGAGATAATTAGCCTGTCGAGGCCCGAAAGCACAGTATCTTTGGCTACAGAATCAGTAAGGTAGTGGCCGTTCGTAGAGGTGGAGGTATAAATTTTATTTTGTTTGGCGTAGCGCACCATTTCCAAAAAAGATTTATGTAGATAAGGTTCTCCTTGAAAATAGAATGTCAGATACAGCAAGTGGCTACGCATCTCGGAGATAATACGTTCAAAGGTATCTTTCTCCAACATGCCCGTAGGTCTGGTAAAAGAGCGCAGTCCACTCGGACATTCTGGGCAGCGGAGATTACAGGAGGTGGTAGGCTCTATACTTATAGAGAATGGACGTCCCCAATGTATGGGTTTTCCTGACTGTCTTGCAAGATAAAAAGATACATACACCTTCAGCATATTGAGAAGCTTGCGTGCCGAAATCAGCCGCAGGATAGCCCATAGGTGTAGCATTTTTCTAATCATTATCAAATACAGTGTGTAAAGATAGATTAAATAGATAACGTAAAACGTTGCAATAAGGTGTGAAGTGTATTTATATATTCAATAGGTAAGTGAATAATTAGAGGAATCAGCACATCTTCTTTATCCTCATGCTATGTCTGCCTCCTTCAAATTCTGTGGTGAAGAATATATCCAAGCAGGCTTTAGCCTCCTCTTCACTAAGGAAACGTGCTGGCAAGCAAATAACATTGGCATTGTTGTGCATACGAGATAATTCTGCAATCTTACTATTCCAGCATATTGCAGCACGAATAAATTTGAATTTATTCGCAGTCATAGCCACACCGTTGGCACTACCACAGAGCAAGATACCAAAAGAGGCTTCTTTATCGTCAATTGCATGGCATAATGCTTTGGCATAATCCGGATAATCTACAGCGTCTGCACTATAAGTACCTTTGTCCTCAACCTGTATATCCATAGATTTTAAATACTCTTTTACTATTTCTTTCATCTCATATCCGGCGTGGTCTGCTGCTATTATGATTTTATCGGTAAAATACATGGTAGTTCAAATATAAGCTATATCTAATTGAAAATTCTATTAATTAAGTTCTTTTGCTGTTTGCTTGTCTATGCGATAAGCTACTAATATGCTCATCTCGTATAGTAGCAGTATAGGTGCAGAGATAAGGATAAGGCTAAACATATCACCTTGTGGTGTAATTACGGCAATCACAAATAAGATGATAATATAGGCGAGTTTTCGAGTATTCTGCATAAACGCTCCTGAAATAAGACCAATTTTTGACAAAAAATATACCAGCATCGGCAGCTCAAACATGATGCCTGTAGGCAGCACCATAGAGATTACGTTAGAAATATAATTGTCTATAGAAATGAAGTTTTGTGCTACTTCCACCGCCGTATAGCTATATAAAAAATTGATAGAAAATGGTGCTATGACGAAATAGCCAAATAAACATCCTATCACGAAGAGTATGGACGTAAAAAACACCACACCGCGCGTATAATGTAGTTCGTTCTTATATAGTGCAGGCTTTATAAATTGCCATATTTCCCAAAAAATATAGGGGAAAGCCACAATAAATCCAGTAATAGCCGAAACTTTCAGGTGCAACATAAATTGTCCAGCGAGGTCTGTATTGATAAAGCGGTATTCCAGTCCATCCATACATAGTCCTGATAAGAAAGGCACATTTTTGCCTATATAACAAAAAAATTTGTTGGTAGGAAAGTCGGGGCGTGTGGGACCAAAAATAAGAAAGTCAAAGATGAATTTTTTATTCAAAAATGCAATAATGGCAACGACTATTACTGCAATCACCGAGCGTATCAGATGCCACCGCAATGCTTCTAGATGATCTATAAAAGTCATCTCCTTGTCAGTTTCTTCCTCTAGTAAATGCTGTCGCATACAAATGGCGATAAAGATAGGCTATTTCTTTTATAGTATTGTGCTTGTTCTTATGAGTGGTAAATGATAAATAGATAATTTTTATGTGAATTAATACAACAAAACAGCGTTTGTATTATCGTATAAATAGGTAAAAATTTGACAATTCCAAAATCTTGACGATATTTGTTGTATATTACTGGTTGAACTTTGCCAATGTCAAATTTTAGCAATAATGGAAAAATATTTAGAAGGTAAGTATTCCTTTACGATGATTAATATATTCTAATGAACTATAAAAACTTCATACAGACATTAGGATTTACCCCTAAAGAAAATACTTCTGGCGTTTTTCATAAAAAATATAATGGATACGCCATAGAAGTAGATTTTGAAAAGAAAGTTTTTAATTTCGGAAATACTATAAAAGGCGAAAGTAAAACCACCCAAAATTTTTCACAAGCTGAAAATTGGGTGGTGCTTGAATGTGTGGACAGACTTCTAGAAAAGGGATACCTTCCTGAAAATATTGTTTTAGAAAAAACGTGGCGAACAGGACAAGGCACCAGCGGTAGATTAGATATTTTGGTAACGCGTGACAATGGTTCGGCTTACCTGATGATAGAATGTAAAACTTGGGGTGCAGAATTTGACAAAGAAGCAAAAAATATGGAGCGCAATGGAGGTCAGCTATTTACTTACTTTCAACAAGATAAAGATGCGGATGTACTAATGCTCTATACTTCCCATCTTCAAGGGAAAGGTGTAGATTTCAAAAATATCATCATAAAAATCGAAGAAGATTACCGTCAAGCAGGAAATGTAAAAGATTTGTTTTCAAAATGGAATAAGCATCTGTACCAAAAAGGAGTTTGGGAAGCGGCTATCTATAATTTTGAAATAAAAACATATACTAAAAATGATTTATCAGAGCTGAACGAAGAGGCAGGCAAAAAATTATTTAATGGATTTGCCTCTATTCTAAGAAAACACTCCGTATCCGACAAGCCCAATGCCTTTAATGTCATCTTTAATTTGTTTTTGGCTAAACTCTTTGATGAACAAAAACGGGATACCGACCCACTCGAATTTAGATGGTACGAAAATGACGACCCCGTAGATTTTCAAGTACGGCTCTACAACCTACATAAGGAGGGTCTTTACGATTTTTTGAAAAAGGAAATTGAAGGCATACAAAACTCCGATTTTAATGCCAAAACGCTCGATGAACTCAAGCAAGCCAAAAAGAAATTTCTAAAATTTAATAAGTTGTTTGACATAAAAAGTGTGTTGGACGATAATGATTTTGAACAAAACCATAGAGTGTTAAAAGAAGTGGTAGAGTTGATACAAGATTATCAAATACGCTATCCACGCAAGCAACGCTACTTGAGCGATTTTTTTGAACTGTTGCTTACTACAGGACTAAAACAAGAAGTCGGTCAGTATTTTACACCACCGCCCATTACCAAGTTTATTGTAAAATCGCTGCCCATACAACAGATGATGGAGGCGCATATCAATCAGCCCACGCCATCGCTACCGGCCGTAATAGATTATGCCGTGGGTAGTGGCCACTTTATCACCGAAATAATGGAAGAGTATCAAGATATTATTAATCAAAAAATAGATACCACCAACTTTTTTCCTAAAGCAAAACAAGAAATGAGGGCTTGGCAAGCCGACCCTTACTGCTGGGCTGCCAAATATATTTATGGTGTTGAAAAAGATTATAGATTAGTAAAAGTAGCTAAGGTGGGTTGCTACTTTTATGGCGATGGACTGGCACAAATTATACACGGTGATGGCTTAGATAGTTTTGAAAATTCAAAATCGTATGTAGGGTTATTAAAAGAAAATACAAATCTGGAAGATTCTACTAAAGCAAAATTTTCTATCGTACTCTCCAATCCGCCTTATTCTGTAAGTGGTTGCAAAGACGATTTAGAATATATACAAGCACAAAAAGATTTTACGCTATACAACGCCCTTACCGATAGAAGCAGCGAAATAGAATGCCTATTTGTAGAACGTACTAAACAGTTACTAAAAGATGGCGGTGTCGCAGGTATCATTTTGCCAAGCAGTATATTGAGCAATACAGGTATTTATACCCAAGCAAGAGAAATTCTTTTAAAGCATTTTGAAATAGTAGCCATTGCAGAATTAGGCTCAAATACCTTTATGGCAACGGGAACTAATACCGTAACCTTATTTTTAAGAAGAAGAAATAACCAAGATGCCATAAAAATAGAAGCCATTATTAAAAACAGTTTTGATGCGCTACAAGATTTATCGGTAAAAGATATAGAAAAACCCATTGCCAAATATCTGGCGCACGTGTGGGGTAGCATTTCTTTTGACGATTATAAAACCCTTTTACAAAAAACACCCAACAAAAACATAGAACAACACGAAATTTATACCACATATACCAAAAAGATAAAAGCCAAAAACGAAACGGAACGCTGGGCTAAAATTTTAGCCACCGAGCAAGAGAAGCTGCTTTATTTTTTATTAGCCTACCAACAAAAAGTGGTGCTGGTAAAAACAGGCGAAAAAGATGCCGAAAAACGCTTTTTGGGTTATGAATTTAGCAACCGCAGAGGCAGCGAAGGCATACACCCCATACAGCGCAGCAAAAGCATAGACGACTGTACCCAACTGTACGATGCCGATAGCTTTACTAATCCCGAAAAAGCCAGCTATTATATTTACAAGGCCTTTTTAAATGAGTATGATTTAGCTATTGCCGAAAATTTGCAACAAAATGTAAGCTACAACCATTTGGTAGATATGCTCACCTTTGACCGTGCAGATTTTGAAAAAAACATTTCGCTTTCGGCTAAAAAAAAAGTAAAGATTAAGAGTAGGTGGGAGCAGGTATTATTTACAAATTCTCTTCAAAATATAAATGGAGAAACTGTCAAAATTGAGAAATACAAAATACTAGAGATTGGCAAATTTCCTGTTGTCACACAAGAAAAAGAAAAACTTGTTTCTGGATATTCCGATGAACCTAATCCTGTAACAGACTTACCTATTATTTTGTTTGGCGACCATTCGTGTACTTTGAAGTATTTAGATTTCAAGTTTTTCAGAGGGGCAGACGGCACTGTTTTATTAAAACCTTCTAAAGAGTTTTTACCAAAGTATTTTTTTAATGTACTGTATTATTCTGTTTTTGATTTAATAGAGAAAAGGAACAAATACGAAAGGCACTATAAGTATTTGCAAAGCTTATACCTCCCCCTTCCTCCCCTCGGCATTCAGCAAAAAGTAGTTTCTGAAATCGAAGCATTAGAAAAGCAAGAACAAAAAGCAGTTGAGGAGATGGAGAAACTGAAAGTAGAAATAAATACTTCGGTTAATGATTTATTTAAAAAATCCTATAAGGTTGAGAGCTTAGGTAATCTAACAATTTTAATTACAAAAGGTTCGTCTCCAACTTGGCAAGGAATAGCATATACAAAGAACCAAGAAGTTCTATTTGTTACAAGTGAAAACGTTAGAGAGGGCTTTTTAGAATTTAATAAGAAAAAATATTTGGAACACAGGTTTAGCGAAATTCAAAAACGGTCAATTTTAGAGAAAAATGATATTTTAATAAATATCGTTGGTGCCTCAATTGGTAGGTCAGCAGTATTTAATTTGGATGTTAGTGCAAATATTAATCAAGCTGTTGCTCTTGTTAGATGTAATCCAGACCTTTTAAATTATCAATTTTTGAATTACTTTCTAAATTCGGATAGTGCTATTTCTGAATATACTTCAATGAAAAAAGAAGTCGCCAGAGCTAATTTGAGTTTACAAAATATATCAGATATTAAAATCCCTCTTCCCCCGCTCTCCGAGCAAAAGGCGATAGTTGCCGAGATAGAAAAAATAGAAGCCCAAATAGCGGAATTACAACAGCAAATAGCCGAAATACCAACACAGAAAGAGGCCATTTTGAAGAAGTATTTATAATATACTACACATAGCCAAGTTCTAGAAATTCAAATCGAACTATTATAAAGATTGTGATAAGGTTGTCGTAATAAAAGTGCAATCCTTAGAACAATTTATACTTATTTTTCTAGCAGTTGTAATAGTTGGTCAATCTTCGGGGTGAGAATGATTTCCGTACGGCGATTTTTGGACTTGCCTTCGATCGTAGTATTAGGAGATACAGGGAAATATTCACCTCTGCCAGAGGCAACTACTTGCTCAGGGTTTACAGCATACTGACCCGTAAGGATATGGAGTACGCTGCTGGCGCGCATGAGGCTAAGATCCCAGTTGTCTTTGATGAGTCCGGTGCCTTTGAGGGGTACATTATCGGTATGTCCTTCTACATTTACGATGATGGTAGGATTCGTATTTATGACTTTGGCTAGAATGCCTAAGGCTTCTACACCGCGAGGATCTACGGCAGTGCTGCCACTCTTGAAAAGTAGCTTGTCGGACATGGACACATATACCTTGCCATTTCTATTCTCTACCGTAAGTTCGCTGCTACTGAATCCTGACAGAGCCTTTTTAATAGATTCCTTGAGTGCTTCGGACTGCTTTTTCTGCTCTTCCAGCTTAGCCTCCAGCTCTCTGGCTTTGTCGAGTTGTTTTTGAAGTTCCATGGTCAAGCCGGAATTTCTTTGTCCCATTTCCAGCAATTCCTTCTCTTTTCTAGCTATCTCCAAGGCTTTGGTGTCTAATTCCAATCGCTTGCGTTCCAGCTCTATCTCTTTCTGCATGAGTTCCGCACCCGTCTTTTGCTTGTCTTCAATCAAAGAATTGTAACTAGTTTCCTTGTCAGTAAGTCTGTTCAGTAAGTCACCTTTGGTCTGTTCGCAATCTTTTTTAAGTTTCTCATAGGATAATGCGAGGTTTATAGAGTCCTCTTTTAGCTGTAAAAAATCTTTATATAATTTCTGGTATTCGGTTTTACAAAACACATAGTCATCAGTCATAGCCTTGATAGTGCTGTCTTTTACGAATTTTTCACCTTGCAAAGCATAGTATTTATCTTGTAGGTCGTTGAATTTCTTGGCAGGAATACATGCCTGTTCTATAATGATAAAGGACAATACTGCTATTGCCAATCGCAAATATCTATAACTCATAATTTTATGCAGTTTATTTACAAATATAGTAATAGTGTAAGGCTATTAGCGATGTCAAAAATCAACATTTGCACATATATATGTAGTACACTGCGATAATATATCGCAAGAAGTATAAGTTTTTAAGGGAAGAGTATGTGTTTGTAAGAAATATTTTTTTCACATTTATTAAAACTTAATTTTAAATATAAGTGAACTTTACATAAAATTCTTATTGAATAGCTAATTTTGCTACATCAAAATTTACTCATTTTAGTATGGCAAATTCAAGTATGTTTTCGAGTTCTATAGGTAGAAAATTTATAGTAGGACTCACTGGACTTTTTTTAATTTCTTTTTTATTAGTTCACGCAGGTATTAATGCATTGATACTCTTGGGAGATGATGGTGCTACCTTCAATGTGGCAGCACATTTTATGTCTCACAACTGGGTTATTCGTATAATGGAAATAGGACTATTGGCAGGGATATTAGCACATATAGTGTTTACACTCAAACTTCATTTCGCTAATAAGTCAAAACGTCCTGTGGCTTATGCAGTTATTGATGGCAAAGCAAACTCTAAGTGGTATAGTCGCTCTATGACACTTTTGGGTACTTTGTTGTTGATATTTTTGGTATTACACATGGGCGATTTTTGGAGAGAAACCAAAATGAACGTATATGTGTATCAACAGGAAGAGAACACCTATCTCGAAGTGAAAGAAGCCTTGAGTAATATTTTTATTCTTATACCTTATTTACTAGGCTTTGCCTCCTTGGCATTTCACCTTATGCACGGCTTTCCTAGTGCTTTCCAAACATTGGGTCTTAATCACAAAAAATACACGCCAATAATTAAAAAATTAGGTATGGCGTATGCTATTATCATTCCCGGAATATTTACGGTGATAGCGTTAGCCCTATTCTTTGATTTAGTATAAATATTTTCTAAAAATTCAAATTGCAAAATATGTCATTACATGCAAAATTACCCCAAGGTCCTATAGAGAACAGGTGGAATGATTATAAAGGTCATGTCAAGTTGGTGAATCCTGCCAATAAGCGAAAAATAGAAGTTATCATCATAGGCACAGGTCTCGCCGGTGCCAGTGCTGCCGCATCTTTGGGAGAGTTGGGCTATAAGGTCAAAGCTTTTTGCTTTCAAGACAGCCCGCGTAGGGCACACAGTATTGCCGCCCAAGGAGGTATCAACGCTGCAAAAAATTACCAAAATGACGGTGACTCAGTATTCAGACTTTTTTACGACACCATAAAAGGTGGCGACTATCGCGCCAGAGAGAGTAACGTACACCGTCTGTCCGAGGTGAGTGCCAATATCATAGACCACTGTGTAGCACAAGGCGTACCATTTGCCCGTGAGTATGGTGGACTGCTCAGCAACCGCTCCTTTGGAGGTACACAAGTACAGCGTACTTTCTACGCTGCGGGACAGACAGGACAGCAGCTACTACTAGGTGCTTATTCTGGCTTGCAAAGACAGGTAGCCTTAGGGAATGTGAAAATGTATTCTCGCCATGAGATGCTGGAAGTGGTAATCATAGACGGCAAAGCTCGCGGTATCATCGCCAGAAACCTAGTAACGGGAGAGATAGAAAGACATTTCGGTCATGCCGTATTGTTATGCACGGGAGGGTACGGCAACGTATTCTACCTATCTACCAATGCAATGGGCAGCAATGTTACGGCAGCGTGGAAAGCACATAAGAAAGGTGCCTATTTCGGCAACCCTTGCTTCACACAAATACACCCTACTTGTATTCCTGTATCAGGTGACCATCAATCTAAGCTTACATTGATGTCTGAGTCATTACGTAATGACGGAAGAATATGGGTGCCAAAACAACAAAACGATACACGCAAGCCTACAGATATTCCCGAAGAGGAAAGAGATTACTATTTGGAAAGAAGATACCCCGCCTTTGGCAACCTCGTACCTCGTGATGTAGCTTCTAGGGCTGCGAAAGAAAGATGTGATGCCGGATATGGCGTGGGAACTTCTAAGATGGCGGTATATCTGGATTATGCCGATGCAATCAAGAGATACGGACATATAGAAGTAGGCAAAAAAGGCCTTCACGATGTATCGGATGCCGATATTATCGCTATGGGTAAGGAAGTAGTGAAAGAAAAGTACGGCAACCTCTTCGATATGTATGCTAAAATTACGGGAGAGAACCCTTACGAAACGCCTATGCGTATATATCCGGCCGTTCACTATACTATGGGTGGACTATGGGTGGACTACGAACTGATGACTACAGTACCGGGACTGTATGCTCTGGGAGAAGCAAATTTCTCCGACCACGGTGCCAATAGATTGGGTGCGTCAGCGTTGATGCAAGGTCTCGCTGACGGATACTTCGTAATTCCTTATACTATAGGTAACTATTTGGCAGATGAGATTAGGACACCGGCTATTCCTACTACACATGAAGCCTTTGCGCAAGCAGAGAAAGAAGTGAAGGATAGATTACAGCAATTGCTAAGTATTCAAGGTACGAAGTCCGTAGATTATTATCATAAAGCATTAGGCAAGATTATGTGGGACAAATGCGGCATGGCTCGTAATGCAGAAGGGCTAAAAGTTGCTGTAGAAGAAATTAGAGCCTTGCGCAAAGAATTTTGGTCTAATGTGCGTGTTACGGGAGGTATAGACGAATTTAACCCTGAATTGGAGAAAGCAGGCAGAGTAGCAGACTTCTTAGAACTTGGTGAATTGATGTGTATGGATGCGCTTATGCGCAATGAAAGTTGTGGTGGGCACTTCCGTGAAGAGTCTCAAACAGAAGAAGGCGAAGCAAAACGCGATGATGATAATTTCGCTTATGTGGCTGCATGGGAATTCAATGGTGAAAGTAATTGGAACTTGCATAAAGAAAATTTGGAATTCGAATATTGTAAGCCTTCTCAACGAAGCTATAAGTAATTGCTACAGGTATTGTAAATCATAAAATATAATCTAAGATGGAAAAAAAATTAAATCTTACCCTCAAAGTTTGGAGACAAAAAAACGTTAAAGATACCGGATGTTTTGAAACATACAATGTTAAAGACATTTCTACAGATATGTCCTTTCTGGAAATGTTCGACATCCTAAATGAGATACTTATAGCCGACGGCAAGGACCCCATAGCTTTTGACCACGACTGTAGAGAAGGTATATGTGGAATGTGTAGCATGTATATCAATGGTCGCCCTCATGGACCTTGGCATGGCACTACCACCTGCCAGTTACACATGCGTGCCTTCAAGGATGGAGATACAATTACTGTGGAACCTTGGAGAGCAAAAGCCTTTCCTGTAATCAAAGACCTTACCGTGGATAGAGCAGCTTTTGACCGCATTATCCAAGCGGGAGGGTATGTGTCTGTAAATACAGGTAATGCGGTAGATGCCAATGCCATGCCTATAGAAAAAGATAAAGCCGACAAGGCTTTTGCCGCAGCAGCATGTATAGGCTGTGGTGCTTGTGTGGCGGCATGCAAAAATTCTTCTGCCATGCTATTCCTGTCTGCAAAAGTATCGCAATTTGCCTTATTACCACAAGGTGCCCCAGAGCGTAAACAGCGCGTATTGAATATGGTACATCAGATGGATGAAGAAGGGTTTGGTGCTTGTACTAATACAGGAGCTTGCGAGGCAGAGTGTCCTAAGGAGATATCTTTGGAAAATATTGCACGCCTGAACCGTGAATATATTGCAGCAGGTATCGCTTCAGAAAAGTAATTCCACTCTGTTCGATATAAAATAAGAGGCTGTACAACTCATCATTGTCAGCCTTTTTTTATGCTTTTCGTATATATTTTTGCCATTTTGAGAATATTTCCTACATTATTGTTGTTTATATATCTAAATAAATTAAATTTGACTGTGATGGATGCCTTAGAAATTTTTATACTCTTATTTGTAGGCATAGCCCTGTTTATGTTGGATGTCTTTTTAGTCCCTGGCATGATAGTAGGAAGTATGGGTATCATCACCTCCATTATTGCAATTGTATTTGCCTATCAAGAGATGGGAGTGTGGGTAGGAACACTACTCTTGGCAGGTACTGCGGCGCTAAACATATTTTTGGTATATTGGGGAATGAACAGGCTTTCACAAAGTCCCCTTGCCGTAAGAAAAGTGATAGATGGAAAAGTAAACACATTCGACAAGCACCATGTACATATTGGAGATACGGTAATGACGGTTACGGCATTACGCCCCGAGGGTAAGGTTATGCATAATAATGAGCTGGTAACTGTATGGTCTCAAGTCGGATTCATAGAGGCAAATACCTCTGTAGAAGTAGTTGTAATTCAAGAAAATAAAATATTTGTAAAGAAAAAAAATTAAATATATGAGTGCATTAATATTAGTGATCGTGGTAATTGTAGGGATTTTCTCCCTGATATTTTTACTGTTGATGTTCAATTACATCAGTTTGTGGATAGCTGCAAAGCTTTCAAATGTCAATATTGGGTTGTTCGACCTGTTTTTTATGCAACTGCGAAAGGTGCCACCCTCTACAATTGTAAATGCATTGATTACTGCTACTAAGGCTGGCTTGACGGTAAATCGCGATGAATTAGAAGCCCATTTTCTTGCCGGAGGCAGGGTAAATACCGTTATTAATGCCTTGATAAGTGCCGATAAAGCTAGTATTCCGCTATCATTTAAGGAGGCTACTGCCATAGATTTGGCAGGCAGGGATGTATTTGAAGCGGTACAGATGTCTGTAAATCCCAAGGTGATAGAATCTCCACCCGTTACTGCTGTAGCCAAAGATGGTATCCAGCTTATTGCTAAAGCTCGCGTCACAGTACGTGCCAATATTCGTCAGTTGGTAGGTGGCGCAGGGGAAGAGACTGTGCTTGCCAGAATTGGAGAAGGTATAGTAACAAGCATCGGTAGCTCTGAGTCGCATAAACTGGTGATGGAAAATCCTGATAGCATCTCTAAAGTAGTATTGCATAAAGGATTGGATTCAGGAACAGCGTTTGAGATTCTTTCTATAGATATTGCCGATATAGATATAGGAAAAAATATAGGTGCACAATTACAAATGGATCAGGCCAATGCCGATAAGAATATTGCGCAAGCCAAAGCGGAAGAGCGTCGTGCGCAAGCTGTAGCTCTAGAAATGGAAATGCAGGCTAAGGCACAAGAAGCTCGTGCCAAGGTGATAGAAGCAGAAGCAGAAGTGCCTAAGGCTATATCTGAAGCCTTCCGTAGCGGAAATCTAGGTCTTATGGACTATTATAAAATGGAAAATATCAAGTCCGATACTAAGATGAGAGGCTCTATTGCTAAAGATAGCGGAGAGAAATAATATAGGGGGGATTAGAGGACGTAGTCTTTTCCATGCTCTATGAGGTGGCGTTCTTTCTCTTTGTAATCAGGCATAGCTCTAGCACACCATTGCCAAAATTTTTCGGAGTGATTCATCTCTTTGCGGTGTGCCAGTTCATGTATAAGTACATAGTCTAATACATCTGTAGGCGCTAGAAGTAGTCTTATACTTATACTTATCTTTCCATCTTTGGAGCAGCTGCCCCACCTGCTGTTGGTATAGCGCAAGCTGAGTTTGGGAACTTCTTCTTGGAAGTATTTTTCATTCCAATACACCAATCTTTTCCATACATGGTAAGTGAAATATTTGGGTATTACTTTTTTTAGTAATAATGCTACTGACTTGCTTATAAGTGCTTCATCATCAGCAATACTAGAAGGTAATGAACATCTTATAATAGGTTCATTACCAATGTTAATTTTGGAAGTACTGCCATTAATAAAGTGTATTTGTAGTATATAATCAACCCCTAATAACTTGATAGAGCCTATATTTTTATAATCTTTGTAAGTACGTTCTTGTGTATATAGACCTTTTTCTTGGATAGTTTTTGCTGCCCAATCCAAAAATTTCTGTTGAATTTTTTCAGCCTCAGCTCTAGGAATATTTTTGGGCATACGAATGATAATATTCTTTTTACCCAAGGCTATTCTTGCCGCCTTTCTATGTTCTACATATATGCGTACAGGTACAGGGAGATTGTGAGTGTCTTTCTGGGTCATCATGCTAGGACTTAGTGGCAATATGTTCTAATGTCTCATAGAATTCCGTGCCAAATTTTCGTATCAGCGGTGCTTTCAAAAATTGATATATAGGAACATTTTTCAATTCTCCTAGTGAACAGGCCGCTTTGCATATATCCCATTCATCAAAGTTGAGGGCTATTAAGTCTTCTAATTTTTTCATCCGTATAGGATATAGATGGCAACTTATAGGCTTTTGGAAGTGAATAACGTTATCCTGATATGCTTTTTCTATGCCACAGCTGACAATTCCTTTCTCATCGTAGGTGATATAGGCACATGCACCTCCATTTATTAGGGGCGTAGCCAGCTCACTATAGGTAGTGTCAGGGTCTGCTACGGCCACTCCTTGCTGAAGAATAGCCTCTTTTCCCTCAGGGGTGATATATGGAAAAATTGCTTGTATGTGTTCTAAAATAAAATCTGCTTCGTCTTCTTCTAACGGGGCTCCTCCGTCACCTTCAATACAACATGCACCTTTACATTTTTCTAGATTACACAAGAATTTTTTTTCTATTATCTCATCGCTAATAATAATGTCATTAATTAATATCATATTTTACCGATTATAAAAATTGTAGGTAGTTTTTCTAATAATATTGTTTTTGTCTTCCAATCAGAGATTCTTTGGGTTCTTATATATTCATCTTTTCCGGAAATATCTTGCGCTATAGTTAATAAGAAATTTTGAGGGATATTTTGAATAAAATAATTTAGTATCGAATTATTGCGATGTGGGGTTTCTATAAATATTTGAGTATAGCCGATTTTTTGAATTTGAGAGATGATATGTTGTATTTTTATCTTCTTTTCATCTAATTGTATAGGTAAATATCCATGAAATGAAAAGTACTGTCCCTGCTGTCCAGAAGCCATCAATGCCATTATTATGGAGCTAAATCCTGTAAGCGGAATCACTTGAATGTCGTTTTGCTGTGCCCACCATACGATAGTATGACCAGGATCTGCAATGCAGGGTGTGCCTGCTTCCGACATTAGTGCTACATCTTTACCTTCTATCAGCCATTGCTGGTACTTTCCATCAGTAGAATAATTATTATGTTTATCAAATATCGTAAAATGACAATCATCTATATTTTTGAGTTTGTTTATTCTCTTTATATATCTACGCGCACTTTTAATTTCTTCAACAATATAATGATTTATTTTTTCAATATAAGGTGTATGATAGCTAGCCAAATCTTGTGATGATTTTTCAGATATGGGTGTGGGAATAAGAAATAACTTACCTTTGCTCATCTGTTCAAAGATAGTATATATGCCATTACTAGCTCAAGAATTTTATCAAGGTGATGATGTGGTGGCTCTAGCTAAGGCTATGCTGGGGAAAATTATATATACCGATATATGGGGGTGTGTTACGGCAGGAAGGATTATCGAAACCGAAGCTTATAGCTATAGAGAAAAAGGATGCCATGCCTATAACTTGAAAAAGACATCGCGTAATGCGGCGATGTTTGAGCCAGGGGGTATTTGCTATGTTTATCTATGCTATGGAATACATGAGATGTTTAATATCGTCACCAATAAAGAGGGATTAGCTGATGCCGTACTCGTAAGAGCCATACAACCTCTTGTAGGTGTGGAAACTATCAAGGATAGAAGAAGGCACAGAGATTGTAATGGTCCTGGCAAGGTGACAGAAGCGCTAGGCATCAGTAGGATATACAATGGATTATCCCTTTATACGCGCACTGAAATATGGATAGAAGATAGTCCTAGTATTGATGAGAAAGAAATTATAGCCTCTTCTAGGATAGGTATAGACTATGCTGGAGAAGATGCTCACCTACCATGGAGATTTACAATTATATCCTGATTTCTATATCTACATCTACTAAATCCAAAAATACTTGTACGCGATTTTCTACATCTTCGTTAGTGATTTCTTTCAATCGCTGGGGGCCAAATTTCTCTACGCAAAAAGAGGCTAAAGTAGAGCCGTATATGATGCCTCTTTTCATGTTTTCGAAGGATATATCGTCCGTGTGTGCAATATATCCCATGAAGCCTCCGGCAAAACTGTCGCCAGCACCCGTAGGGTCAAAAACATCTTCTAAGGGTAGCGCAGGAGCATAGAAAACTTTGTCGTCATGAAAAAGCAGGGCACCATGCTCTCCTTTTTTTATTATCAAGTATCTAGGTCCCATCTTTCTTATCACCTTTGACGCTCTTACCAAGGAATGTTCGCCACTCAATTGCCGTGCTTCTTCATCATTCACTATCAATAAATCTACCATTGTAAGTGTTTCTTTTAGGGCGTCAGGGGTGGTGGTCATCCAAAAATTCATCGTGTCCATAGCTACAAGTTTAGGACGCTTGTTCATTTGTTCAATAACTTTTTTCTGTAGGCTGGGTTCTATATTTCCTAATATTAGATAGTCTGTATCTTTATATTTTTCGGGAAGTATAGGGTCAAAAGTTGCCAATACATTGAGGTCAGTGGCTAAGGTGTCGCGAGTATTCATGTCGAGATGGTATCTTCCGGACCAGAAGAATGATTTTTCTCCTTTTTGGATTTGTAACCCTTCTAAATCCACACCTCGGCTACGGAGGAAGTCTAGTTCTGTGGTGTCGAAGTCATCGCCTATGACAGCTACAAGTTGCAAATCCTGAATGAATTGCGAAGCAGCATGGCAAATGTAATTTCCTGAACCTCCGGTTATTTTCTCTACTTTTCCAAAGGGTGTTTCCAATGCATCGAAGGCGACAGTGCCTATTACTAATAAACTCATAAAAAAATTTATGCAAATATTGTATTTTTAAATGAAAAGACCTACATTTGCAGTCTCAAATTTTTGAGCATTCCTCCTTAGCTCAGTCGGTTAGAGCATCTGACTGTTAATCAGAGGGTCGCTGGTTCAAGTCCAGCAGGGGGAGCAAAAAGGGTTTCAGCAATGAAGCCCTTTTTTTATTATTAATCAAGGTTTCTATAAAACAATTATTAGTATTCATATTAATCTTGAACTAGATAGATGTTTTTGAATATTAATAGTTATAATTTTTCATTGATTTGTCTATCTATGAGAAATCTAATCTCCCAAAAAATATTTTTGTAATTTTATAGTATGAAAGTTCATAAAAATTGGGAACTCCTTGTTACTATAGCTATAATAGCCCTCATTGTATTGGTTCCTCAGTATGGCGTGATTGCTTCATTTATCATTGTTATCGCCTATCTTAGAAGGCAGAAAGATAGATTACAAGTTTTACAATCTATTGGATTAAATAAGCCAAATAATTGGTATTATCTGATTCTATTGTCTATGATATTGGGTGCAGCTATTGAACTTTGTGCAGAAGTAGTTGTGAATCCTATTATCGAACATATTTTACGAGAAAAAATAGATCTCTCTGTCGTAAATATTAAGTATAATCTTTTTAATTATGTATTATGGATTTTAATAGGTTTTGTTTTAGGGGGAGTATTGGAGGAAGTATTGTTTCGCGGTTTTTTACTTAATAGAATAGCAAAATTTTTGGGCGGAAATATGTTTGCTAGTATTACAGCCTTGGTAGTTACTTCTGCAATTTTTGGGCTATGTCACTTGTATCAAGGAGTTTCTGGTAGTATTAGTACTGCTTTTATTGGCTTTTTATTGGGAAGTATCTATTTGTTATCTGGTAAAAACCTTTACTACGCAATTTTCACTCATGGGTTTATAAATTTCACAGGACTAACTATACTGTATTTAGGGAAATATGAATTTCTGAATAAATTATTATTTTATTAGTATGGATAATTTATATGAATATATTGAGCAATGTCAATTTTCTCCGACTAGTTTTTTAGATTTGTATTTATACAAATATGTTGTTTTTTAATTATAAGATTTCGAAGTATTTTTCTCAAGATTTTAAGTGTATTATATAAAATATGCTAGCTTATTTGCTATACTAGTTTCTATTAATAATTTATAATTGAGTTTAAAACTTAGAATATAGACATTGTTATTAGATTTATAAGCCAAATATTGAGTATCAAATTTGACTTATAAATAATTAGTTTGAAGATTCTAAATATTAGATTTTTTTAACGTCGAAAGCAGAATAGCCTTTTGGTGTTCTTTCTTTCTTATAAGAGACCTTGTCTTTCACTTTTAATGCTTCTTTCAGGCTGTTACCGTGAACAAAAACATTGGCATTTGTTTTGTCTTCAGATATGAAGCCATAATTTTTGTCTTCAAAAAAAAGTGCTACAGTTCCTGTAAACTGTATGCCTTCTGTCGTGGGTTTATTGTTGCTGTTATTATGAGTTTCAGTAGGTTTCCCTTTAATTTGTTTGTCGGGATGTACATCGGTAAGGTTTCCGTTTTCATCAAGATATACTAGCATATCTTCGAAGCTTTTGCCTTTGTTGTTATTGGCTTTGCGCTCCTCCTTTTTTTCCATCTTGTCTTGTTTTTTCTTCGCACGTTTTTTCTGTAGCTCTTTTTTTGCAAATGTTTCGCCCATATTTATTTTTTTGTTTATAAGTGATAATTATACTATTTCGTTTACAGGCATAGTGAAGCCTATAAGTTTTTGGATATTTTTAAGATCAGTTTTTTCTTCTACATCACAAAATGAGACTGCGATGCCATCTTGTCCTGCGCGCCCTGTTCTACCTATTCTGTGTACATAGGTTTCGGGTACGTTGGGCAGCTCGTAGTTGACGACATGCGGCAACTCACTTATATCTAGCCCACGAGAGGCGATATCTGTAGCTACTAATATTCTGATTTTGCTACGTTTGAAGTCTTCAAGGGCACGTTGCCTGTTGTTTTGTGATTTATTGCCATGAATTGCGGCAGCGAGGATGCCATTCTTAGCTAGGTGTCGCACCAATTTGTCGGCACCATGTTTGGTACGGGTAAATACGAGTGAGCGAACAACATTATCTTCTCGCAATACTTTTACAAGTAGGGCGGCTTTTTCTTTTTTTTCTACGAAGTACACAGACTGTTGTATTTTGGCTGCTGTAGAGGATACTGGCGTTACGGCTACTTCTATAGGATTATGTAATATAGCGTTTGCAAATTCCCTAATTGCTGGAGGCATCGTTGCAGAGAAGAACAATGTCTGTCTCATAGTAGGTACTTTGGCGATAATTTTTTTTACATCTTTTACAAACCCCATGTCTAGCATCCTGTCGGCTTCATCTAATACCAGCACGCTTACAGAAGATAAATCTACATATCCTTGCTGCATAAGGTCTAATAATCTCCCTGGTGTAGCTATCAACACGGAAATGCCAGAACGTAATGCTGCAACCTGGGGTACTTGAGAAACACCTCCAAATATGGATAATGATTTTATAGAAGTATGTTTGCTTAATGCTTTGAAGGTGTCATCAATTTGTATAGCAAGTTCACGTGTGGGACTAAGTATGAGTACAGAGATACCTTTCTTTTGGGAGTTTTTATATAAATTTTGTAATATGGGAATAGCAAAGGCTGCAGTTTTTCCTGTGCCTGTCTGTGCGCAACCTATTAAGTCTTTGCCTAGTAGTACTTGGGGTATGGCTTTGCATTGTATGGGTGTGGGTTGAATATATCCTGCTTGTGCAATAGCGTCTTCTATAGGTTGTATGAGGTCGAATTGTTTGAAATCCATGTATTGTTTTTTATGTTAATTATGAGAAGTACAAGAATCGTATATCTGTGAACTATAATGGCATATATAGCAACTGTGAAGTATAACACCTTCTACCTGTACTATAAAGATTAAAACAATCCTAAGAAATGCTTTGCAACTGAAAAGGCGCAACTGATAGGAAGAAAATGATTCTAAGCTGTGTCAGAAAATGCAGAGTCAGATGCCTCTAAATACTTATTCTCTGCAAAGGTACACACTTTTGTAATACTTTAATATTATTAAATATGGCGATGGCGCAATTTTATTTGTAATTCCTACGATATATAAAATAAAAGGGCTGCCAATTTTGGCAGCCCTTTTATTATCTAAAAATATTATAATTAAGCATTTTTGTGTATAACCACTTGATGAGGCATAGGTAGGGCAATATTGCCATGACTAAGTGCTTTTTTTACATCTTCTTGTATACCAAAAAATACATCCCAATAGTCTTCAGGATTACTGTAAGGTAAAAGAATAAAATGGGTTATACCACCTTCAATTTTATTAATATTAGCTGAAGGCGCAGGTGTTTTTAATACTTTGGGGTGATTGCTCATTACCTGCAAAACTGTATTTCTTACTGTATCTATATCTTGGTCGCCAGCAATCGGAAGATCTATATCTACACGTACATTGCCGAGTCTAGTATAATTGATTATATTGCCATTTGCTAGAGACCCATTAGGAATAATAGCCATCTTATTATGTGGTGTGGCGAGGATGGTCGTAAACATTTGGATTTCTTTCACATGACCTGTTACACCCTGTGCCTCAATGAGTTCGCCCACCTTAATAGGACGGAAAAGTAATATCAATGCGCCGCCGGCAAAATTTGCCAAAGAGCCTTGTAATGCCATGCCGACAGCTAATGTCATGGCAGAAAGTACTGCAATGAATGATGTGGTTTCTATACCTACCATTGATGCAACGCTAATAAATAATAATAGCTTCAAGAGCCATCCTACGATACTCAATAAGAAATTGGACAATGTAGGGTCTGTATCTCTCTTAGATAATACTTTAGAAATAGCTTTCACTAAATTATTGATGATTGCAATACCAAAGATGAGTACTACCAATGCTAGCAATACCTTGGGACCGTAACTTATTGCTAAGTCTATAATTTTATCGCTGTACTTTTGTATGTCCATGATTTTATATTTAATTATAAGATGATATTATTTTTCTTGAGGTTGCGCACCTTTCTCATAGGTCTTAGCCATAGAGTATGACAGACCCACGCCTATTACGTCTTTGAACTGTATCTTGGCACTACTACCAGTAACTACATCATTATCATTATAATCTGGAGTAGCCATGTCGTTATCCCATATTAAGTGCGTGAAGACATTGGCAGTAATATATTTGTTTACTTTCATACCTATAGTAGTTTGCCAGTCCATATCTATATCTGCAAATATATTTGCTTTGTCTCCTTTGTAATCTACGGTGTGTAGGTAATCCTTATAGAGTTTGAGTGTAGATAATACGGTTACGTTTTTTACTACCTCTTGCTTGTAAGTGGCTATTGCCGAGAAGCCTGCTTCTGCTCTGAAATTTTGGATTTTGCCATCACTAGGATTTACGTCATTACCATAGAGGTTGCGTATGGCAATAGAGTCATCGGAGACTATAGTCATTTTGGCCGCTATTGGAGACATAAATAGAGAAAACTTGTCATTGGGGATATAATCAATACCCAAGGCTGTTTCTACATACATGGGGTTAGCGAATTTGGATATCACAGGTTGGTTTGCGGCCGCATAGTCTTTGGTCTTAGTAAACTGTGATTTTATATTGGTATAAGCCCCTATATACCATTTCCCGTCATTGGTAATTTGATAGCCATACTTCGTAAAAAGCTCTAGGCGGTCGCTATTTTTCCTGAAAGGTTCTTTGCGAATTTTTTGCAAGCCATATTCTGCGCCTAGACGATTCTGCCATAGGTGTTTGCCGCTTTTGAAATCGGCATAAGGCGTGGCTAAAAAAAGAAAAGAGATAGAAGGATCTCCACCTGCGGCCCAGTTTTTAAGTCCTACTTGGTTGAAAGTTAGGGAGCCGGTGCCACCTACTTTCCATCCATCCGGATTTTCTTTCATTTTTTTAGCATCATCAGCAGTTTTAGCATTTTCTTTAGGAACTGTCTGTCCTTGTAGCATACCTACGCTTAGGCATGCAAGCATCATCGAATAAATTACTTTTTTCATATAATAAATTTGTTACAAAAATATTGTCAATACTATCATGGCAAAAAATATAAGATTCCCACTATTGTGGTTTACTTATGCATAATAAAATCACCAATCGTCTTAAACAGATGATATCTTGTAAAAGTTCCTGCTATACTATGATTTTTATCTGAATATATCATTATCTGAAAATCTTTTTGTTGTTTTTGGAGCTCTTGAATGAATGCCAGCGTATTCTGGAAGTGTACATTGTCGTCGGCAGTACCGTGTATTAGCAATAACTTGCCCTGTATTTTATAAGTATTATGGAGGAGTGAGGCATTCTCATAGCCTTTAGTATTCCATAAAGGTAAGCCCATATATCTTTCGGTATAAGCGGCATCATAGAACTTCCAGTCTGTAACTGGTGCTATTGCTACCGCCTTCTTGAAGATGTCAGGACGTTCCATAAGGCATTTGGCAGCTAGGTAGCCACCATAGCTCCAGCCAAAAATATTTATGTTGCCTGTATCTATATTAAATTTTTGAGTCATGAGGACTACCATGTCCGCTTGGTCTTCAACTTCGTAAGTGCCAAGTTTTCCGTAAATGGCTGTATTGGAGGTCTTGTCAATATTGCCGACACCTCTATTGTCGGTACACGCAATAATATAGCCTTGCTCTGCCATGTAATATAGCCATAGGTTGCGTCCTTCCTGCCATTCGTTGGTTACTTCCTCTCCACTAGGCCCGCCATAGCAATATACGAGAAGCGGATATTGCTGGGTACTGTCATAATTGGGAGGAAGTATATAGTAGGATGGGAGACTGTAATCATCTTTTTGTACGTAGAAGAACGCTTTTTCCGAAGGTAAGATATCCTTGAGACTGTCATTGTCTTGTAATATACTTAAAATATTCCCCTGATAATCTGTAAGATAGTACTTGTGAGGGATGTATGACGAGGAATAATCTAGGACTAAGTATTTATTGCCTATTTTCTTGAGGTTGTAAGTGCCTGAATGTGGCGTGATTCTATTTTTTTGTTTAGAATATATATTTACAAAATATATGGATTTATCTACCTGTAGGGGTTCGTTGCTTTGGAATAGTACTTTATCTTCTTCGGAAAAATAGCCATAATACTGTGTTACATTGTAATTGCCGGAGGTAACTTGCAGGGGCTTGCCAGCTTTTACTAAGTATAAGTGACAATAGTTGCTTTGGTTACTCGTGATGATTAGGGACTCCTCTTTGTCAAATTCAGCTGCCAAAGGTAGTTCTATGAAAGTGTTGGAAGTTTCTTTGTATAGTGTCTGCTCTGTGATGCCATCCCAAGTGCGTACATATAACTCGTTTTGCATCCGTGGCATATAGAGATAGGCTATCTCATCGTCGTTTTTCCAGAAAATTTTGGGTACATAATAGTCTTTGGAGATAGGTAAAGATAGTGTTTTCTTCTTTTTTATATCATATATATGAAGATGCACGCTTGCTATAGGCTCTCCGGCTTTAGGATATTTCAGGCTTACAGTTTCTGGATAGATGGATGAATTTTCCTGTGTATAGGAAAAAGTTTTTATCTCGCTGATATCAAAAGACAGATAGGCGATCTTCGTGCTGGAATTATTCCAGCTGTATGCCTGTGTGAGATAGAATTCTTCTTCATACATCCAGTCTGACATGCCGTATTGCAGCTCATTGAATGTTCCGGTAGTGGTGATAGCCTTATTTTTTTTGCTTTTAATATCATACATATACATATTATAGTCCTTGACATAAGTAATATACCTGCAATCCGGGGAGGCTTCTGCATACATGACTTTTTCGGGGCTGTACCATAATATGCTGTGGGTTTTGCTGTCGTATAATGCATATTGGTACTGGACGGAACGCCTATATATAGGTTCTGCATTGATTTTGAGCATAAATAATCCATCACCTAATTTATCATAATCATCTAATTTCCATTTTTTAAGCTGTAATTTTGCCGTTACTACCTTGCTACTTACCAATATATGGTGTACTGATGTGTCCTTAAAGCTCCGGCATATTAGATTATTAGCTTCTATACCTATATAATTGGTGTCATTATATAATCTAAAATCATCTAATACGGCACATCGGTATTTGTTTTGTATGAAAATATTATCAAGGGATAATGACTGTGCACCTAGATTTACCCATAAAATAACTATAATAAGAGTAAATAATATTTTTTTTGGCATTATTTTCGTTTATCATTCAAAAATACTACTAATGTACATCCTGAGAAATATTTTGGCATTAATATACATGTTCTGCTTTTTGGGTACAGCGTATGCTCAGGAAGAGGACTATTCCAAGTCGCGCAACAGAGAAAAAAATACTACTGAGGAGACTGCCACTCCTGAGAATATGGAAGATAAACAAGATGGAGATGACAGAAAGTTCGATTGGAGTAGAGCCCGTATCGGAGGGGGGTTTGGGCTTCAGTTCGGCAATGTAACGCAAATCAATTTATCGCCACAATTTGGCTATTATGTCATTAAGGATAAATTTTTGGTAGGAGGAGGTGTGAATTTTAATTATTTCAGTCAAAGAAATACCCAAACATATACCATAAATGGTGTAAACTACTATTCTGCTCCCTTTCGCTCTTTATTCTATGGGGGTAATGCTTATGTGCAATATAATGTGTGGAGAGGGTTGAATGTATATGGTCAGTATGTACTCATTAATAAGGACTCGTATTACTATGATAAAAGAGTCAATGTCTCGCATCTGCTGCTGGGCGGGGGGTACAATGTCCCCATGGGCAATGCAGGACAGATGAATATTATGTTACTCTATGATGTGATTAATAGTAATGAATCTGTGTATCAGGGTACTTTCAATTCCTCGTTGCCGCTTATTCTTCAGGTGAACTTTGGATTTGGATTAGGTGGCAGGAGATGATATATTGGTACTATAATATCATGGCCATTATCTTACTGAGTATGTATTCATGTGCGCAGAAGCCGACTACTGATATTAGCGAGGAGAAGCCCCTTGGGGATAATAAAGAAATGGTGCGGGACAGTCCTGCTAATTATAGAATCATAGGCACAGAGCCTTTTTGGTCTTGTGATATAATAGGAGATACCTTACATTATAGTAATGCAGAGGGTGTAAGTATTTCCCAATACGCTATTCGCAAAATAGATAGCGATACAAATTTTGTGTTTCAATCACATAATATAAATATTGATATGCGCACAGAAATATGTAGTGACGGGATGTCTGATAGAATGTATGCTTATAGTGCCATATTAGCCTTAGATACACTTGTATATAAGGGTTGTGCTTATATCTTAGAGAAATAGTTTTTACGTATTTTATATATATCTTTGTTTTATGAACAAAATAACGGCAAAGAAAGAAGTGCAATTCGGCAAGGAAATTATTACACTACAGTTTGCCTACGATAAGGCTACGCTTGATTATGTAAAAAGTATTAAAGAGGCTAAGTATAGTGGTAGTTTGAGATGCTGGTATATTCCATATACAGCTGAGAATGCTAAGCAATTCGGTATGGGTAATGTATTAGATATAGATGAAGTATATAGAAATCGGGTAAAAGGTATGAATGCTAAAAATATGGGTCTTTACTTGGATGCACTGAAACATAAAGGAACCATATTAAATACAAAAAAAACGTATATCCACGAGTTTTGTCAATTTTTGTCTCAAAATAGTGAACGTGATGTTTCTACTTTTACTTTGGAGGATATCAGAAACTATCTTCTAAAGTGTATCGAATATTATAAAAATTCTGAAGTCACCCTTTTTAGTCGTATAAATTCTATAAAATTCTTTTATGAGAAAATATTAGGAAAAACAGATTTTCTCAAATATCTTCCTAATCCGCAAAGATCCCCGCGCGTGCAGCCACTTACCGTCAATGAAATAGAAAGCATTATTGAGCAAGGGGAAGAGGGCAGAAATAAACTAATGATAGTATTTGTCCTGAAGTATAGCATAGCTCCTGTTGCTATTGTGAAAATAAAAGTGAGAGATTTGGATTTATCAGAAGGGCAATTAATGCTGCCGCACCGTGTTATCACATTTAGTAATGAGACTATGGTAGAACTTCAAGCATATTTGGAAGATGCAAAACCAAAAGAGTATCTTTTTGAAAATGGCAAAGAATCCGAATTGAGTCTCAGAATGTTGCAAGTCGTGATAAATACTGCCGTAAAAAAAGCAGGAATTAAAAGGGTAATAGGCAAATATACTACAAGGATAAGCTATGGACTACAGTTACATCAGATGCGTATAGCATAGAGTGTGTAGGGAAATAAAAATGCCGATACTATAATATCGGCATTTTTATACAAAAGATAAATATATTATCACATATTTTCTATGATGGCATCGCCAAATTCTGAGCATTTCAGTAAGGTAGCACCATCCATTAGTCTGTGGAAGTCATAGGTAACACGTTTCTGTGCTATAGACTTTTCTATTCCCTGAACGATAAGACTAGCGGCTTCTTTCCAGCCCATATAGTCAAGCATCATCACCCCAGAAAGTATTACAGAACTAGGGTTCACCTTATCTTGTCCTGCATATTTTGGTGCCGTGCCGTGTGTAGCTTCAAATACTGCCATGCCAGTAACATAGTTGATGTTAGCACCAGGCGCAATACCGATACCGCCTACCAATGCTGCAAGTGCATCAGAGATATAGTCACCATTGAGGTTTAGCGTAGCAATCACATCATATTCATCAGGACGTAGGATAATCTGCTGTAAAAAGTTGTCTGCAATAGCATCTTTGATGATAATCTTGCCGTCAGCTACAGCCTTATCCATGGCTGCATTGGCAGCTTTTGTACCTTCGTCGGCAGCAATTTCATCATACTGCATCCATGTAAACACATGGTCGCCAAATTCACGCTCTGCCAGCGTATAGCCCCACTCCTTGAATTTTCCTTCAGTAAACTTCATGATATTGCCTTTATGTACCAATGTTACAGAAGAGCGTTTTTCCTCTATGGCATATTTTATGGCGGCACGAATCAGTCTTTCAGAACCTTCTATGGATACAGGTTTTATCCCTATGGAGGAACTTTCGGGGAATCTTATTTTATTTACCCCCATAGTATTTTGGAGGAAGTCCACTACCTTTTTACAATCATCAGTTCCTGTAAGGTATTCTATGCCGGCATATATATCTTCAGTATTTTCACGGAAGATGACCATGTCCACTTTTTCGGGGCAGGTGCTGTTGGAAGGGACACCCTTGAAGTAGCGTACGGGTCTCACGCAAGCGTAGAGATCCAATATTTGTCTTAGTGCTACATTTAGTGAGCGTATGCCACCACCTACAGGTGTAGTGAGAGGACCTTTTATGGATACGCTATATGTCTTTAATTGTTCCAAAGTATCATTGGGAAGCCACTCTCCTGTGAGCTTAAATGCCTTCTCTCCGGTCAATACTTCCAACCACTGTATTTTTCTTTTCCCACCATAAGCTTTTTCTACAGCAGCATCAAATACTTTTACGGAAGCAGCCCATATATCGGGACCTATGCCATCGCCCTCAATAAATGGTATTACAGGATGATTGGGTACTTGTAGTACGCCGTCTTTCATTGTGATTTTTTCTCCAGACATGATTATATAAATTTTAATATTACGAGATTGTAAAGATACTTATATATGTTAATGCCTATAAAGGTTTTTTGTTTAAAAATATTTCCAAAAAGAGAAGAAATTTTATTATTAATAACTTCTATAATTCTTTGAAAGCCATTTCTATCCAGCGCAATAGCAATTTCCTGATTCTAAATAACCTCGCTTTTATGGTGCCCACAGGTATATTCAGTTGTGTAGCTATTTCTTCATAAGTGAGTTCGTCGCTATATCGCCATAGGATAAGCTGCCTATCTTCATCCGAAAGTTTGTTGATAAGGATTTTCATTATCGAAATTTTTTGCTGCCTTTCAAAAGATTCTTCTGGATTATCATAATTGGTGGCTTGGCTTTGCAGTATGTCTATACCTTGATGCGTATCTCTATTTACAGATTGATGTAGGTTGTTCTTTCTACGCAGAAAATCTATAGCCGTATTAGAGCCTATCTTAAAAAGCCATGTCGAGAAAGCGTGCGTATGTTCAAATTTGTCGAAATTGAGATATGCCTTTTGCAAAGTGATAATGAGGATGTCTTCGGCATCTTCTCTGTTTCTTACTATTCTTTCTAAGGTATGCAATAAGGGTCTCTTGTATAGCAATAATAAGGTGTTGAGCGACTTGCTGTCCCCGGCTTTGGCTTTTTTTATGAGTTCTGATAATACTATTTCCACCTTTCTGATTTTGAGAACCTGCTTTTTATGCCTAAAAATACATATAAATAAGCCATCAGAAAGTCGGTAATAAAAAGCCAATTGTTGTTAAGGGGCATCTTTATTTTTTTATTTATAAAAATGAGCATAAAAGAATTTATACATAAGTAGATAGCATAGACTAGGGCATAAGTAGAAAGCTGTAACAGCAGAATTATGCCGATACTATGTATTCCTACTTTGGTGAAGATGAAAGCTCCCAGTCCAAGTTGATGCAAAAATTTATATTGGAAGCCCGTACTGTAATGGCGGGTTTTCTGACGTATCCATGTATTGAAATCTTTAGGTGCATAGCTGAAGGTTCTGCTTTCTAGCTCTAGAGCTGTTGTAAATCTTGCTTTATCGGAGATATGTTGGATAAAGATATCATCATCTCCAGAGGCAGAAGCATAGTAGTGCGCAGCATCTATGTGCTGGATGAGGTTTTTTTTGTAAGCCATATTCCTACCTACGCCCATATAGGGTACGCCAGCCGATGCCCAAGCGCCATATTGTATTGCAGTGAGCATAGTCTCATAATCTATAAGGTAGGCCAGTAGTCCCGAAGAGTGATGCTTGTAAGGGCTAACCCCCAAAATCACCTCATTTGCTGAGGCTTTACGCATCATCTGGGCAGCCCATAAAGGGCTATAAGGTAAGCAGTCTGCGTCGGTAAGCAGCACCCATTCTGTATTAGCTAGGTCTATACCTTTCTGGAGTGCATATTTTTTTCCTTTCCCAATTTTCTCCTCAGCAGAGATATACATATATTGCAATCTCGGATGCTGGATGCCTTGGAGGAAGATTGCGGTATCATCGGTAGAGCCATCATCTACAAGCAGTAAAGTGTAATCTATATGCTCCAATGAGAGCCACGTATGTAAATGCGCTTTCAGGTGTTGACTTTCATTTTTAGCACAAATGATGAGGGTGATTTTGTCAGTAAAATATGAGTCTCGGTAGTGTCTTTGGAAGGATAGTTTGTCGTTTATCCATAGTAAGTATGCCATCTGAAAGCAAAAACTCGTTATAAATATGGATAATAAAAAGACCAAAGGCGTATTTTAGCGACAAAATAAGAACTTTTGCGATTCGACATACACTATAGAGATAATAATTCTTCTGCACGCGCAGGTCTAATTTCTACCGACCACGGAGATATACTCACGCCAATATTTATGCCTGTAGGTACGGCAGGTACTGTGAAGGCGGTACATTTTGATGAGCTTGAAGATGATGTCGCTGCGCAAATAATTTTGGGCAACACCTATCACCTATACTTACGTCCCGGTACAGAGCTGCTGCAAGCCGCAGGAGGTCTTCACCGCTTCAATTCATGGCAAAAGCCTATACTTACAGATAGTGGAGGCTATCAAGTTTTTTCGCTTAGTGGCAAAAGAAAAATTACAGAAGAAGGTACACTATTCCAAAGTCATATTGATGGTAGCCGTCATCTTTTTTCTCCTGAAAGAGTCATGGATATTCAGCGACAGATAGGCGCAGATTTTATCATGGCATTTGACGAATGTACGCCTTATCCTTGCGAATATCGCTATGCCAAAAAATCTATGGAGCTTACCCACCGTTGGCTCGATAGATGTGTGACCACATTTGGACAAACATCGCCTTTATATGGCTATGAGCAAGCATTACTGCCCATAGTGCAGGGCAGCGTATATCCCGACTTGCGAAAGATTTCGGCAGAATATATAGCGTCGAAAGATAGCTTTGCCTATGCTATAGGGGGACTTTCCGTAGGCGAACCTGCTGAAGATATGTATGCTATGACCGCATTGGTCTGTGATATCCTGCCTAAGGATAAGCCTCGCTACCTCATGGGTGTGGGTACGCCTGCCAATATCTTGGAGAGCATAGCGTTGGGCATAGATATGTTTGATTGCGTCATGCCTACACGCAATGCACGCAATGGGCAGCTTTTTACGGCACAAGGCATTATCAATATCAGAAACCAAAAATGGAGAAATGATTTTTCGCCTATAGATGATTCTTTGCCGTGTAGGACGAGCAGCCGACACAGTAAGGCGTATTTGAGGCATCTTTTTTATGCCGGTGAGATGCTGGGACCAATGATAGCCAGTATTCACAATTTGTCTTTTTACCTGTGGTTGGTAGGGGTGGCTCGTAAGCATATCGTAGAAGGAACTTTTTATTCTTGGAAACAGGAGATGATACCCAAGCTCAGTAGAAGACTATAATGACTATCATAGACAGATATATCATACGCAAGTTTCTTACTACATTCCTCTTTGTAGTGGCACTATTGCTTATGATAGCATTTATCATAGACCTCACGGAAAAAATTGACAATTTTCTTTCCCACGATGAGCTTACCATGAAGAGGGTAGTACTAGAATATTATATGTATTTTTTTCCATGGATAGGACTTATGTTAGCACCATTTTTTGTGTTTATCTCGGCGATATATTTTAATTCCAAGCTTACAGAAAATTCTGAGATTATCGCCATATTTAACGGCAAAGTATCCTACTTGCGCCTATTGATGCCCTATTTGTTTTGTGGGATATTATTGGGTTTGTTGTTTAGGAAATTTAATCACGATTGGCTTCCAAAGACCAATAAGCATTTGTTTGCCTTTACAGATAAATATACTTCTACATCCGTAAAAAGATATGATCAGAATGTACACTTTCAGTTCAATAAAGACACTTTTGTATATGTACAAAGCTGGGATGATGAAAACTTGCAAGGGATGAAATTTACTATGGAGGTACTGAAGGACAAGATTATGTATTATAAGCTAAGCACCAATCTTATCAAGTATGATACCCTCAGCAAGATGTGGAAGATGGATAATTGGCAGGAGCGAAGATTGCAGGAGGACAAATATTTTGTAAAAGAAGGTACTAATGACGCTAGAAAATTCACTTTTACGCCTCAGAATTTTTTGCCGCAACTAAGTACTAAAGAGACCATGACAACGACCCAACTCAATCGTTTTATCAGTGATCTTAGGCGCAAAGGCTCTGAAAATCTTGATTTTTATATTGTAGAAAAATATAAACGTGATGCCGTACCTTTCAGTACCGTAATCCTTACAGTAATAGCTTTTGCTATCACCATACGCAAGAGACGCAGCGGAATGGGAATATATCTAGTAATTGGTTTGGGACTATGCGGCATATATGTATTTATACAGCAATTTAGCGTAGTATTTTCTACTAAAGGAAGTTTGTCGCCATTATGGGGTGCGTGGCTTCCTAATATTGTATTTGGAATTATTTCTGTATTCCTTTTAATCAAAGCCAGAAAATAGACTATGTATAATCTTCTAAGTCTTTAAAATTGTAAGATTCTAGATATTTGGTGGTAAAGTCCCCTAACGTAAAATTAGGGTCTTGCATCATAGCCTTATGGAAAGGAATAGTAGTATGTATTCCTTCAATAATAAATTCGGATAAGGCTCTGCGCATTTTCTTAATGGCAAGGTCTCTGTTGGCGGCATAGACGATAAGTTTTGCTATCATAGAATCATAATATGGGGAAATAGTGCTTCCGGTATTCACGTGAGTATCTGTGCGGATGCCGTTGCCGTTGGGTATATGCATATAACTAATTTTCCCAGGATGAGGAGCGAAATTTTTTAACGGATTTTCTGCGTTAATTCTACATTCTATAGCATGACCCTTGGGGTAATAATCTTGGGCTGAAAGGCGTTCTCCAGCAGCTATGGCTATTTGTAAGCGGACAAGGTCGGTGTCTGTTACCAATTCCGTTACCGGATGCTCTACCTGAATACGGGTATTCATTTCCATAAAATAGAAATTATGGTATTTGTCCACCAAAAATTCTATAGTACCCAAACCTTCATATTGTATATACTGAGCAGCTCTTTTGGCGGCATCGCCAATTTTTTTTCTAAAATCTTCATCAATGTAGGGTGAGGGACTTTCTTCTATCAATTTCTGATGTCTTCGCTGGATAGAACAATCTCTCTCCGAGAAATGTATGACATTGCCATACTGGTCGCCTGCTACTTGTACTTCTATATGTCGCGGTTCTTCCACATATTTCTCCAGATATACTCCATCGTTGCCAAAGGCATTAGCTGCTTCGGCTTTAGCACTATTATATTGTTGTTCAAAGTCCTCAGCCTTGAAAATAATGCGCATACCTTTACCACCACCTCCGGCTGTAGCCTTGAGCATGACAGGAAATCCTATGCTTTCTGCTTTGAGCAGTCCATCCTCAGTACTCACAATAAGACCTTCAGAGCCGGGAACTACCGGAACTCCCGCCTTTATCATCGTATCTTTGGCAGTAATTTTGTCTCCCATAGCCGTAATCTGTTCTGGCGTAGGTCCTATGAATTTGATGCCGTTGTCTTTACATGTTTGGGCGAAAATGCTATTTTCAGCAAGGAAACCATAGCCCGGATGTATAGCTTCAGCTTTGGCAATTTTAGCTGCCGTAATAATATTCTGAATGTTGAGATAGGATAGTTTTCCCTGCGGTGGTCCTATACAGTATTTCTCATCTGCAAATTTTACGTGTAAGCTGTCTTTGTCTGCTGAACTATAAACCGCTACCGTTTTTATGCCCATTTCTTTACAGGTGCGAATGATACGGAGCGCAATCTCTCCTCTGTTGGCAATTAGAATTTTTTTGAACACTAAAATATATTTTGCCATAAAAATAGGTAGAAATATGTTTCTGCAAAATCTTGACAAAAGCCGTTCATGTCATTGTCTGTATTCCTGATGGGTCGGACGTAGGATTCTCGGGATGATTAGATGGTACATATAATTGCGATTTATAAATTACCAATCAAGATTTTTAGAAAGCAAACCAAGAACTTACAGCTACCACACTAGCCCCAAAAAGCCGAGCCGGTCAAAAATCGGCAGCCAAGCGTAGGCTATGAGCGTGGAGCGATAATTGTCTGCACCATGAT
>JBGAWK010000009.1:0-268 GCA_044227665.1 Chitinophagales bacterium | reverse complement strand
CCGAATGTATGCTTATTTGTAAGGGTTTAATTGTCAGGAACGTGAAACTGTTATAAACTCTATCTCTTTAGAGTTCGGCGCAAGGATGTATGATAGTAGATTAGGGAGGTGGTTTAGCACAGATGAATATACAAAACTAGCACCAGCATGGACACCATATAGGTTTGGATTAGATAATCCTATAAGATATGTTGATTGGGATGGTAATATTGAAAGAGACCCTATTACAGGTCAGATTAATTTTTATCAAACAGGCAACAAAACTAGC
>JBGAWK010000099.1:0-5160 GCA_044227665.1 Chitinophagales bacterium | reverse complement strand
TGCTCCCCGAAAAGAAAAGAAATATTATGCCTATGTAATTAGTAGATTCTACTTATGCTGTATAAAATTTCTTGCCGCTTTTAGCATATTCTACTAAAAGTGCTGCCGCTTCAAATCTGTCGCCGTGTTTGTCTTTCAGGTCGTTTAGAATAGCTACCGCTTTGTCAGCACCTATTGAATCTATATATCGGAAAGGACCACCACGGAAAGGAGGGAAGCCTAGCCCAAATACTGCGCCTATATCTCCATCCAAGGGACTACTGACAATGCCTTCTTGCAGGCAGAGTACCGCCTCATTGACCATCGCCATAGCGCAACGCATGTGTATATCCTCGGCTACCATCTTTTTTCGGGTAGTGCCACCATAGTAGCCATAAATCTGACTGTCCACCTGTCCATGTACTTTCTTGCCTTTGTCGTCATATTTGTAGAAGCCTTTCTTGTTCTTTCTGCCTTTATACCCTGCTTGGGATATTTCTAGGAGGGTCTTACTCACTTTGAAGGTAGGTCTTTGTGCCAGCATCTCTTGCATAAGTTCGCCGCTCATAATATGTGCACCTACATCTATGCCTACTTCATCTGCCAAAGTGATAGGGCCTACCGGAAAGCCAAACTTATTCATTTCTTTGTCAATCTGCAAGATATCTCCACCTTCATCTAGAAGTAATTGGGCTTCATTCATTAATGGAGCTAAGATGCGCGTAGTATAGAAGCCAGGGCCATCGTTTACGACAATACAGGTCTTCCCTTGACGTACACCTACATCATAAGCAGTAGCCACCACCCAGTCAGCAGTCTTGTCAGTCTTGATGATTTCCAAAAGCGGCATCTTAGGAACTGGAGAAAAGTAGTGCATACCTATTACTGTTTCAGGACGCTTAGAAGCCTTAGCTATATCTCCTATAGGTAAGGCAGAAGTATTGGAAGCGAAGATACAATCTTTACGAGTTACGGCTTCTGTGTCTTGCAATACTCTTTGCTTGAGTTTCAGATCTTCAAAAACCGCTTCTATCACCATGTCCACATTGCTGATGTCTTCGTAATTGATCGTACCACTTAGTAGCGACATTTTCTCTTCCAACTCTACAGGTGTAAGTGCTTTTTTCTTCACCTTTTTATTGTAGTCGTTGTATATAGTCTTGTATGCACTGCCCAACATATCCTGATTGATATCTTTCAGCGTGACACGTATTGCATCGTCCATGCTGACTTCCGCAATACCAGCACCCATGAATCCGGCACCCAACATGGCCATCCTATCAATTTTCCTCACCTTCTCTTGCCCATAAGGATTCTTCTTCTTCTCCGTCATGGCAAAGAAAATATTGATAAGTTGACGTGATACTGACGTGAGTATGAGTTCCTCAAATTTTATGGCTTCTGCATCATAGCCTGCTTTTTCACCTTGATTCCATCCTGTTTCTACACACTCTATAATCTTGTAAGGCGCAGGATAGCAGCCATGCGTTTGCTTATCTACCATCTTGCGAGCCTGATCGAATACTATCTTGTTCAATAGGGGTGCTTCCAAAGCAATAGCCATCAGCTTACCTTGCAATGCTGGAATGCCTGCTTTAAGGGTGTCTGTATTTATAGCCTTTCTTGTATTGCGAGGGATAGGATTTTTTACAACCTCTAAGGCAAGTTTCATGGCTGCTGCATGTAGGGCCGCAGGGTGTACTACCTTGTCCACGAGTCCCATCTTCAAGGCGGGATAGGCAAATATATTTTTGCCCGTGAGCATCATGTCCAATGCTGCCTGCAAGCCTACCAATCTCGGCAGTCGCTGGGTGCCACCACCACCGGGGAGCAAGCCTAACTTTATCTCAGGCAAAGCCATCTTCGTGGACTTATCGTTGCTGGCGATACGAGCATGACATGCCAGTGCTATCTCCAATCCTGCACCCAAGCAGTTGCCGTGGATAGCAGCTATGATAGGCCTCTTGGAGTCTGCAACTTGCTGTAATATGCGGTGTCCCTTTCGGGTAAGAGGTTCAAAATCACCTTTTTGCTTTACTTTTTGGAACATCTCTATATCTGCTCCGGCGATAAAATCTTTCTTCTTGCTGGCTAATACATAAGCTTTGATATTAGAATCCTGATCCAATTCACTGAAAACTTCCTCAAATAAAGCAATCAAATCAGTACCTACTTTATTGATTTTTTCTTTCTTCTGATCCATCCATATCGTACATATACCATTATCATGCTTTTCGATACTCAGATAGTCACTTTTATTCAATTTTGACATGACGTAAACATTTTTATACGAATGTATAGCACATTACCATAGCCTACAACTACGGAAATTTGATTTAATGAAAACTTGACAATACAATGCATGCATTGTAAATTTGGGAAGGGAATTTTTATTTTTTGGGATAAATATCGTACATGAAGAAGAAATGCTGCTTAGTGGTATAGCCCAATTAGTAATTTTAATAGCATACTTTTTGGTAGAAGTTTCTTAGTATCTATCTCAAAGTAGGATTTTATTATAGGCAATTGGAATTAGGGCTATCCACAATGGAAACTTAACTTTTAAACAATAGAAAAAAAACGCATGATTATAAATATGAATTACTATCTTTGCACACTCAAAATTTTGATTGTATATGTATGCAATAGTAGAAATAGGTGGTTTTCAGTTCAAGGTTCAGCCGGGACAGCAAATATTTGTAAATCGCCTGAATGGTAGCGAGGGAGATAAAGTGTCTTTCGATAAAGTATTATTAACAGATAATGGTGGCGTAGTAAATGTAGGAACACCTACATTGGGCGGTGCTGCTGTTACGGCAACTATCACCAAGCATTTAAAAGGTGACAAAGTAATCGTTTTTAAGAAGAAAAGAAGAAAAGGTTACAAGGTAAAAAATGGCTTTAGACAAAGCCTTACACAAATAAAAATTGATTCTATAGCTTAAAATTATTAACCATGGCACACAAGAAAGGCGTAGGTAGTTCCAAGAACGGTCGTGAATCCGAAAGCAAACGTTTAGGCGTGAAATTATTTGGAGGTCAGGCATGTATAGCTGGAAATATTATTGTAAGACAAAGAGGCACAAGATATCATGCTGGCGTAAATGTAGGTATAGGTAGAGACCATACTTTGTTTGCTTTATCGGATGGCAAAGTGTTGTTTTCTAAAGGCAAAGACGACAAAACCTTTGTTTCTGTAGTAGCTGAAGCATAAAAAATAAATTCATAAAAAGGCATCCTGATAATTTAGGATGCCTTTTTATTTGTGTGAATTACTATTCTAATGAATAAATTCTGTTCTGTATTGTAATATTATTAATTTTTACGTATTTTTTTGCGTATTGTTAAAAATATATATTAAATACTTATTAAATAGGTAGTAATTGCGGTGTTTTATTGTAAATTTGTTCCGTTGTAATACATCTAAAACTAATAGTTCTTATTTATACTGTGAGGTGTTGAAATTGGCAGCCATGCCCTCTTGTCTCGGGGGTGGAGAATCAGAAACAAAGTCCGCATAGAGCCCTTTAGTGGGCAGGGGTTGACCACCAACTTTTTGTGCCTAACCTAATCTCTCCGTGGAGGTTCGAATCCTTCTCTCACAGCTTTTTACCCATTATTACTATTTCCACATACATTGATAAATGCCCTTTGTGTACCTACAAAGATGAAAGTACATTTGCCATCGGATTATGACAATAAAAATAGGCATAATAGGTGTAGGTCGCATAGGTATTCAACATGCTGAACGCCTATATCACATGAGGGAATATAATATCGTAGGCACTTATGATATAGACATACATCGGATGGATAAAGCCCTAGAGGTATTTGATATCCCTTCGTTTCATGATGCAGATACATTAATAGAACAATGTGATGCTATAGCCGTATGTACGCCTGCTGATACCCATGTAGAATATGCTAGAAAAGTATTGATGGCGGGGAAGCACCTATTTATTGAAAAACCCTTTACAGAATCTCTTACAGAAGCGGAAATGCTATATGCATTGGCCCATGAAGCAAATGTAATAGTACAGATAGGTCATATCGAAAGATTTAATCCAGTACTGAAAAGTGTAAAAGAAATCATACTGAATCCAATGTTTATAGAGTGTCACAGATTGGCACCCTATGATGCCAGAGGTACCGATGTCTCTGTAGTCTTAGACCTGATGATACACGATATTGATATTGTGCTGCAATTGGTGAAAAACAACATAAAAAATGTGTCTGCAAATGGTGTAGCCGTGATTTCTAAAGTTCCTGACATCGCTAATGCTCGTATAGAATTCGACAATGGTTGTGTCGCCAATATTACGGCAAGTAGAATATCTATGCAAAAGTTGCGTAAAATCCGTCTCTTCCAAAAAAATGCTTATATATCTATGGATTTTCTCAATCATGAGACTAGTTTGGTGCATCTTACAGAAGAAGAACATGGTATGCCTATATACCTTCATGACGACATAAAATATATTCATCAGGAAAATCTTGCCATAGAAGAATATGATGCTATAAAGATGGAATGGCAGGCTTTTGCTGACAGCATAATACATGGAAAATCAGTGGCCGTAAGTATAGAATCGGGACTGAAAACAATGGATGTGGCTCAAAGAATCATTGATAAAATCCAAAAAAATGGCTATTTTCATTAGTTTTGTGCTGTGAAATCCACCTATAGAAGCAAAGGACGAATCCTCATGTTACTTACGGACTTCGTAACGGCGGTTGCGGCATGGTCTTTTTTTTTCTATATCAGAAAATTATTTATTGAATATCAGCAACTAACATTTACTGAGATTGCAAAGGATAAGAATTTTGTCATAGGTAGCGTTTTAGTAGGAATATTTTGGGTGCTGATTTCTGCATTTTTTGGGGAGTATTATGATCTGTATAAGAAGTCAAGGTTGAAAACTATAAAGAGTACTTTCCTTACCACACTTTTAGGTACATTGTTTTTATTCTTTGTCTTACTCCTAGATGACAAAATATATACCTATACAGATTATTATAAATCGTTGATAATATTATTTGGAGTAAACTTTTTTCTACTGACTGCTGTACGAGTTATTATTATCACCTTGGGTAAAAAAAGACTTGTGAAGGGTGCAATTCAATTCGATACACTCTTTTTTGGTGATGGTGATAAAGTTCTTAAACTAATAAAATACTATACAG
>JBGAWK010000098.1:0-5251 GCA_044227665.1 Chitinophagales bacterium | reverse complement strand
CTCGTGGTGCTAGGAGTTTCGCAAATATTGGTGCAGTCTCAATGCATATAAATAGTAACAAGATAAAGATACTTGGCAATTGAGGCAACTGCTGCAAGGCGTCCAAGCGTGCCATCAACCCATCATAGTTGGCAATGTTTTGTTCCTGACCAGTCTTTTGCATCGTTTTTATAGAATCTAAAAAATGAATCTTATCTTGAAGTGCTGCTATCTGTGCCTCATTGCCTTGCTTAAAGTCCCTAAGCTCACTTTCCGCCTTATCGAACTGCTCTCTTTTCTCCTTATATACGGGTCCCTTGCCTATCTTATTGGTAATACTTCTACCCTCAGCTTCTGCAATAATATTGTGGTATAGGGTGTCCCTGTAAGCGGTTTTTGCAGCAATCTCTTCTTTAAGTACTGTAACTTCATTTTTTAAAGAATCTATTTCATAAAACTTTTGGTCTGCAAGTTTGTACTGCATTATAGCCAAATCCGCTTTCTTTTTATCTAATGTCTGTATAATTTCTTTCTCAAATATTTTTAATTCTAAGGGCTTGGAAATGACTACGGCTATTAATAAAGCAAGAATAATTCGAGGCGTAGCCTGCTTAAATTCTTGCCAAAAATTTCCTTCTTTCTTTATTGTAGATACTATAAATCTGTCTAGGTTGAAAATACAAAGCCCCCATACAAGACCAAATACTGTGGCAGGAATAAGCTTATCGAAGACAGTATATAGTGCATATCCGCCAGACAATGTAGCCAATAATGCTGTAAAAAATACGGTCGCACCGATACCTACGTACTTATTGTGCTCGGACTGAGGACACCTTGCCAATAATTCGGAGCTGACACCTGAACAAAACCAAAAGAATTTCTTCACGCTTTATAAAAATACTAATTACTGCTTTAACGATAGAAAAGAGAATAAAGTTACTTTTCTTCGTTATTCTTAGGAATAATTAACTTAGAGAGCAAAATTTTGATATTTGTAGATTATTTTAATCATTTTTTCTACATTTTGAAAATTTTATTATACATTTAATGTATGATTAGACTTTTACATTTTTTTTTCCTCTTCATATTGGCTAAAAATCATGTGTATGGTCAATATGAGTTCTTTAATAATGGCGTCAACATAACTGTAAATGATGTATCTAGTATTGATGCAAATATTTCTACTACTCCTGCTCTTTTTGTGAAGGGAACACTTTCAAATACTAATGGGGGTATTCTAACAAATAGTGGAGAAATTCAGCTTACAGGAGATTGGATACAGAACGATGGCTCTCAACTTATTTCGAGTGGGGATGAGGTGTTTGTTGGTGCAAATTCAGGTACACCAGATGTTTTATATAATAAATATAGGCAAAGGATTATAGGGAATACTGCCAATAGTTTTATAGGTAATGATTATGATTTCTATAATTTAGTAATTGTTAAACCTTCTAGAACAAGTACTAATTACTCCACAGTAGATATTGACAAAAATGTAGAAGTAAAGAATAGTCTTTGCTGGCGGAATAGTGGTACTATAAGGACAGATACCATTACCCATGATGATGATGGTCAAGAGTATGGGAATGAGATATTTTTGAAAAATCCAAATCCAACTGCACTAATAGGTTATTCTACAACTGTAGGTGCTACAAATAACTTTATAGAGGGCAAACTAAGAAGAGCAGTAGATAGAGTAGGAAGTTATTATTTTCCCGTAGGTATTGACCCGTATCATACCATAGGCGGTATGAACGCCTTTCAATTGGACTTTTCGGCAACTCCTACTTCTTCTGGAGTTTTAGGGTATTTGGAGTCAAATAATTTAGTGCCTATGGGCAATTCAGGATACATTTACTGTGATGTCGGAAAAGTAGATACTAATAATGTCACTATTGACAGTTTTGTATATTGTATAGGCTCTCCAGATGGATTTATAGACAGGTTACAAGTTACAGGTTGTAATCAGCTATATCAGTGGTCAGTTACATCAGATAATGTTTCAGGTAGTTACAACTATGATATTGAAGTATTCCCTACTTCTGGATGTGAAGGAGATGCTTTGTGTGGTGTGGTTCCTACAGTATGTGGTTCGCTTTATTCTGGAATGTATATGACATGGTTGGCACATAATGGAGTTCCTGATGGTACTCCTACAACATCAGGAGTGCCAACATTATGGCAATCACCTACATATTCACAAGCAGGATATTATGTGTGTCCTAGAAGCAATTTTAAGAAAATATCAGCACAGGTGGGTTTCTCAAAGTTTAGATTGCATGGCGTATTGATACCTTTTACTTTATTGCCCATAGAATTAGTTTCATTTACACTTACTCCCATTGACAATCAGTATTTTTTATTGCAATGGGCTACAGAAAGTCAGCGCAATGCCAAAGAGTTTATCTTAGAAAGAAGTATGGATGGAATATTATTTTATCCTATTCATAATGAATTAGCTGCCGGTAATTCCTCACAATACCTTAACTACAATTATGGGGATAAAGATGTATATGCAAATACTAATTATTATTATAGGCTTAAATTGGTAGATAATGATAATACTTACACCTATTCGGAGGTGCTTTCCGGTAGATTAATACAAGATGAAGTCTTGAACATTTATCCCAACCCCACTTCAGGAATGATATTTTCTTCTATACCTTATGAGAGTGCGTCAATTTTTGACAACTTAGGTCAGATAGTAAGAAGATATAAGAATAATGAGCAAATAGATATTTCAGACCTTGCTTCTAGTACCTATTTTATAAAGATAAATACTAAAGGGACAAATTATAATTTTAAAATTGTAAAAGAATAATATATGAAGAAAATATTTTTACAACTGGCACTTTTTTTATTTTGGGGTTCTAGCATAATTGCCCAGAATGTGGGAATTGGTACTAATACACCAGACAATTCTGCCATGTTAGATATCGTTTCTACTAATAAAGGGCTCCTCATACCTAGAGTTTCCTTATCTAACATTTCCACTTTTGGGTTATCTGGTGGTACAAATACAGCCGGAATGGTAGTGTATAATACTAATGCTACTATAACTGGAGGCTTTGGTGAAGGTTTCTATTATTGGACCGGAATATTGTGGACTAAACTTTCTAATGGTACAATAAAAGTGCAAAATGGAATTAATATTTCTACCACTGCGCCAAACGCTTCTGCTTCAGATCCTTATGTAGAATTAGGAGGAACATTAGTTAGAAATACATTGCTTACACAAGGTAATTATAATTATATACAAGATCTAAGCGGTACAGGCACTTTTGATCTACAAGATGCCGGAAGCTCCGTGCTAAATGTGGATGCTGCTGGTAATGTTACCATAAACAATTCAAGTGGCACGAGGACATTTAAGATAGTAGGTGATGATGATGCCAATTTATTCAATACAACGAATAGTGCTGCTAATGGCGACAAAGTAGTTGTTGGTGCTGCTACAGCCGACAATTCTGCAAAGTTTGAAGTCACCGCGAATAATAAAGGAATATTGATTCCTAGAGTTGCGCTAACCAGCACCACAGATGGCACAACTATTACCACTCCTGCTACGTCACTATTAATATATAATTCTAATACTGCGGGTACAGGAGCTACAGCTGTAATATCAGGATATTATTACAATGCTGGTACTACAGTTTCACCAAATTGGGTGCGATTCTCAGCGGGTAAGATTGCTTGGGAGACTACAGGAAATTATGGCACAAATGCAGCATCAAACTATATAGGAACAAATGATGCACAAGATTTTGTAATTAGAACCAATGTTACCTCAGGAACTGTAGCCACTACAAATGAACGTATTAGAGTTACATCCGGGGGCGATGTAGTTGTAAATGATGCCAATAATAATAATGTTTTTAGGGTTGAAGGCGATAACGATGTTGCCTTAATTGCTACAAAGAATAGTGTGGTAGGCACAAATGATTATGTTGGAATTGGCACCCCAAACCCTGAAAACAAAATTTCAATTAATAGTGGAGATGCCACACCTGCTACTGCTAATACCTATCAATTGGGGATAATGAGAAGTGGTACAACGGATCTTACAATAGGTACTGATGCCAATAATAGATATATCCAATCTTGGAATTCCAAACCATTGATACTAAATAGTCAGGGCAATAATGTAGGAGTAAAAGTTCCTTCAAGTGGCGCTGTGGCTCAAGATCTCGATGTAAATGGAAGGATGGCAGTTAGAAATGGTGTAATTCAGACGTATGCTAATACGACAACACCAACAGCTATAACCGTTACTTCTGATTTAGGACTTTACTCCCAAGTGCCAGGGAACTGGATAAGAATCGCAACTAATGGAGCGCCTGTCAAATTTTTTACAGATCAAGGTGGTGGTAACTCTGCGGGAACTAATTCCTTAATGAGTGTAGATAATGCCAATGGTGGCGGTGTCGCAATATCTGCTAATACAACAGGGCCTACAAATGGATCTCCAGATGCAAAGGCAATTCTTGATTTGCAGTCAACTACTAAAGGATTTCTACCTCCCAGAATGACAACTACACAAAGAGATGGTATGGGAAACATATTAACTGAGGGCATGATGATTTTTAATACCACTAATGATTGTATTGAATTTTGGGATACAAAGAGTACTCCAGCAGGAGGAAATGGCTTTTGGAATAGCTTATGTAAGTGGTGTGAAAATGTAGTAATTATATCTTCTAATCAAACAGGATTTAATCTGAACTCATACATTGGTGGTGCAAAAGCACAGAGATATTGTGTATATATAAATAGTGGTGTAACATTACAAGCCAATGGAAATGGAGGAGGTAGTGGCGTAGCTGGTAATTCTGGATTTAATGCTTCTACAATGCCAACTGGATCAACGGTTATATTATATAATTATGGCAATATATTAGGCGGCGGTGGTAATGGAGGACAAGGAGGACAGGAGTCGGACTTAGTTTGTTCTGGTGACAATAATCCTCAGGATGGTGGTGCTGGCGGTCATGCAATACTTACCAATGGTTCTGTTCCAATAACCGTATATAATTATGGTTTAATTCGTGCTGGCGGCGGTGGTGGCAGTGGCGGATGCTATGGATGTTGTTCTTCCGGCGGCGGCGGCGGCGGCGGCGCTGGAACACCTGGTGGTAGTGGAGGAGCAAACAGATGTTGGTCTTGTGTCTCTGGATTTGTATGTGGCTGCGGCAGGTCTGGCTGTAGTGTAGCGGGAAATGGTGGATCCGCTACTACACCTGGTATAGGAGGAAATAATGGTAATACTGGGGCT
>JBGAWK010000097.1:0-5475 GCA_044227665.1 Chitinophagales bacterium | reverse complement strand
GCTAGTTCTTTCACAAAACGGGGGTTGTCTTTTGAGGCAACCCTTTTTTTTTGAGTTACTATTTGGATATTAAGTCTGGTCTGAATTGTCTGAGCCATTGAAGGGTGATTTTTAGCCCTTCCTCTAATTTTATTTTGGGGTAATATCCCAATTCATCTTTTATCTTTCTACAAGAATAGCTGTGAGGTCTCAGCATATAGCGTACAGCCTGTGGATTTACAGCCGCCTCTTTATTCATGTAAGATAATACAGTTTTGTAAATACCCGACAAAGGAAATAATACTGATTTGGGCATAGACAGTAATGAGCCCATGCCGCAAAGGGCAAATAAATTTCCGAAAAAAAACTTTATTAGTAACGGGGGAATCATCTGTAACATTGTACGTTTTGTTATAGGCTTTTTCCTCTACACATAGGAAGATAGCATCTATAAGATTGTCAATATAAAGGCTATTGAAAACACCATTTCCATGATCCGGTAAGATGAACTGCATAGAAGATTTCATCTCCAAGGGTCTTATAATCCACGGTATGCTGCCAGGGCCATATACATCTCCGGGTCTGAGAATGGTGATGCCGAAATTTTCGTCGCCAAGCGGTGTGATTGCTGCTTCTGCTTCTACCTTTGTAGTACAGTAGGGATTTCTATCTCCATTCATGGTTGCCTCTTCGGTACAGTGTGGCGGAAAGTCAAATCCATATACCATGACACTGGACAGATGAACAAATTGCTTTACGCCGTTATTTTTGGCAGAAGTAGCGAGTAATAAAGTTCCCTCTACATTTATGTGTCTAAAATCTTCCCAATCGCCGTCTTCTTTTACTAATGCTGCAGTATGGATAATAATATCAGCATTGGCGGTAAGTGTATGGCAGTGAGAGACGTTAGTTATATCGCCTACAAAAGCATCTACAAATAAGGTCTTCTTTAAGAAGTGGATAGCCTTGTCATCCAAATCCATACCTTTTACATTATAGCCATGGGATAAGGCTCTCTCTGCTATCCTTTTTCCTATAAAGCCACAAATTCCACTTATTGCTATAACCAAAATACTATATTTCTGTTGTTAAAATCCATAACCCTCTTTGAGTAGCTGCAGAATCTCTACGGCAGCATCTGCTACTGGCGTTCCCGGCCCATAAATTCCTACTACGCCTGCCTGGTATAGCATATCATAATCCTGTCGGGGTATTACGCCACCACATATTACCAAGATATCTTCTCTATTTATTTTTTTGAGGTGTTCTATTACCTTTGGTATCCATGTTTTGTGTCCTGCTGCAAGCGTGGAAATGCCTATGATGTGTACATCATTTTCTATGGCGTGCTTTACTACTTCTTCGGCATTGAGAAAAAGAGGGCTTAAATCCACATCAAAGCCCATGTCTGCAAAACCAGTAGCGATGACTTTGGCGCCGCGGTCGTGACCGTCTTGCCCAACTTTTGCTACTAATATTCTAGGGCGGCGGCCTATATGTGCTGCAAAAGCATCGGATAGTTTCTGTGCCTCTTGAAATTGAGCGGAATTTATCATAGTGTGCTTAAATATACCTGATACAGATTGATTTTTTGCCTTATATCTGCCATACACGTCCTCCAGAGCTGAGGATATTTCTCCTAGTGTAGCCTGATTTCTAGCGGCGTCTATAGCTAAAGCCAAAAGATTCTCATTACTATTCGCGCCACTTCTTATTGCGGCTAAGGCCTTGGTAGCGGCTGGCTCATTTCTTCTTTGTCTTAATTTTTCTAATTTATCACATTGAGAATGTAGTACGGCGGTATTGTCAACTTCCAAGATGTCGAAATTTATTTTTTCATCTTGCTTGAAAGCATTCACGCCTACTATTATGTCCTTTCCGTAATCTATATTGGCTTGCTTTTGTGCCGCCGCCGCTTCTATGCGCATTTTGGGGATACCTGCTTCTATGGCTTCTACCATGCCACCGTAAGCTTGTATTTCATCTATATGAGCTTTTGCTTTGGCGATCAGTTGCTCGGTGAGATATTCGATATAATAAGAGCCTCCCATAGGATCTATGGTGCGACATATCCCTGTCTCATGCATGAGGATCAATTGGGTGTTGCGTGCTATTCGTGCCGAGAATTCTGTAGGTAACGCTATGGCTTCATCTAGTGCATTAGTATGTAGGGACTGCGTTCCGCCAAATACTGCCGACAAGGCTTCTATACAAGTTCTACTTATATTATTATGGGGTACTTGTTCGGTGAGGCTCCATCCTGAGGTCTGGCAATGTGTCCGCAACATCAGAGACTTGGGATTCTTAGGTTGGTATTTACCTACAAGTTCACTCCAAAGTACACGAGCTGCTCTCATCTTAGCTATTTCCATAGCCTGATGCATTCCTATTCCCCAAAAAAAGGATAGCCGTGGTGCAAAGTTGTCAATAGATAGTCCTGATGCTATGCCTAAATCTATATATGCTATGCCATCAGCCAGCGTGTAGGCTAATTCTAGGTCAGCAGTAGCCCCAGCTTCCTGCATGTGATAGCCACTGATGCTTATGGAATTAAATTTTGGCATATTGGCAGCAGTATATTTGAAGATGTCGGCAATAATGCGCATAGAAGCTTTAGGTGGATATATGTATGTGTTGCGCACCATAAATTCTTTCAAGATATCATTCTGGATAGTACCGCTCAATTTTTCCATAGGTACGCCCTGCCGCTCGGCAGCTACAATATAGAATGCCATTATGGGTAATACTGCGCCATTCATAGTCATAGATACCGACACCTCTCCGAGAGGTATGTCTTTGAACAGCAACTCCATATCATCGGCAGTATCTATGGCGACACCAGCTTTGCCTACATCTCCGATTACACGAGGATGATCGCTATCATACCCTCTATGTGTAGCCAAGTCAAAGGCTACGGATAGTCCCTTCTGTCCTGCTGCCAAGTTTCTTTTATAGAAAGTATTGGAGGCCTCAGCCGTAGAAAATCCTGCATATTGCCTTATCGTCCATGGGTGTTCTACATACATACTGGGATAAGGACCACGAAGAAATGGTGGCACGCCCACACCACTTTTATATTTTTTTGCTGAAGGCTTGGCAATCTTTGGTATAGGTATAGCACCGCTAGAAGTAAAATTTATATCATGTTCTTTCTCATTAAATCGAAATGCGCTTATATCTACCTTGCTCCAATCTATATGCATAGATGCACAAGATACAAAGATTTGTTTTTAGCTATAATATTTACCATTTCATTTTTTTTACTTAGAGTGCGTAATTACTGTACGATTTTTTTGCTTTTCGCATAAATCTTATACATTTGTGTGTATTCCTAATGGATATGTATAAGTTTTTTAAAAATATCATTATTGTTATTGCCATTTATTGTATTATATCTTGCAAAGACGGAATCTTTGAAATGACTCGCAATGCCCAGCTCAAACATAAATGGGACTTGATAGAATACAAGTACAAAGACACGGTAAAGACGGCAGAATTCGACTCCATTTATAAAGATTACAGTATAGAATTTACAGATGAGTATTATGTGGATTCTACCTATGATATATTTTATGAAAGATGGATAGACAAGGGAAGAAACATGGAAAATAAAGGTATTTATGAGTATAAAGTTACCGATCATATCTACCTTTATGATGGGGGCTCTTCCACCCCTACTAGGGAATTTGCTATAACTTCTTTGAAGACAAAAACAGATAAATTAGTTGTAACTGTAGTCAATAAGTTGGGTTCGGATTATATTCAAATGACATTTTATAAAGACTAGAAAATTGTTGTTTTGAAAATCACTATACCCATACTCATCGCACTACTTTTACTGAGTTCCTGTAAGAAGAAGATAGAGGTAGCCCCTAATACTACAGTAACACAAATCATCAAAAATGCACAAGGCATATCTAGAGATTTTTTGGGATTTAATCTCAACTATAGCTACGATGCAAGCGGTAAGATAAAGACAATAAGTGGCATAGAATCTTTGAGGAGTATCAGATGTGATTTTGTTTATGATGGTAATCATATTTTAGGACAATATGACAATCTTACTACTTCGGAACATCGAACCATGCATATTGTACTAGATACAGATAGCAGCACGATAGCATCATACCAAGATGAATTTTCGCATGTAATATTCCGGTACGGCAGTATAGAGGGAAGAAAGAAGCTTATATCAAGCTATAATACCGATAATGGGGATACCTTATTTGCTAATCCTATATACCAAGATGGCAATCTAATATATTGTGAATCTAATGGTATAAAGCATTTTCTGTCGTATGAGGGTACTCTGACCTATATTCTGGGTATAAATACGCTTCCTGCTCTATTATCGTTAGGAAAATATGATAAAATTTTGGGAATGCTGCCTTATAGTTTTGGAGCTGACAATAAGCATCTTGTAACCAAAGATAGCGTTGTAGGGGATAGAAATTATTATTACGAATATTTCTACGATGACTATGGCAGAATAAATTATATGTTGCTCAATGGCACTACTACCGTATTTGAATACTATTAATTACTAGAACAAGTCAATTTTGTGATGTGCCTTTTGAGCTGCTTTCAGGGTATTGAGCAATAGTGATACCACGGTCATAGGCCCTACACCACCGGGTACGGGGGTAATATAACTGCATTTAGGGGCTACAGTTGCATAATCTACATCTCCACATATTCTGTATCCTTTTGGCAAGGAGGGGTCTGTAATTCTGGTGATACCCACATCTATTACTATAGCACCTTCTCTAATCATATCTCCTTTTACATATTCAGGACTACCCAATGCCGCGATTATAATATCAGCTTGTAAAAGTATTTCGCGTAATCCTTGGGTTTTGCTGTGACATATAGTTACTGTGCTATTTCCGGGATATGCTTTGCGCGACATCAATAGTCCCATAGGCATACCTACTATATTGCTCCTGCCCAAAATCACACAATGCTTGCCTTCTGTCTCTATATGGTATCTTTTTAGCATCTCTACTATACCCTTGGGAGTGGCGGACACCATGCCTTCTAAATTAAGGGCTAATTTTCCTACATTAATAGGATGAAAGCCATCTACATCTTTTTCGGGATGTATGGCTTGAAGAATTTTCTGCTCGTCTATGTGTTTGGGCAAAGGAAGCTGTACGATAAACCCATCTACATCATCATCATTGTTGAGCATATAGATTTGCGATAAGAGCTCTTGTTCTGTAATATCTTTTGCAAAACGGAAGAGTGAAGACTTAAAGCCTACTTCGGCACAAGATTTTACTTTATTATTGACATACGTCTGACTAGCACCGTCCTCACCTACAAGTATAGCTGCCAAATGTGGTATTTTCTTCCCTTCACGTTTGATTTCTTCTACTTCAGCTGCTATTTCTGTTTTAATACTTCTAGATAGGGACTTGCCATCTAATAACTGCATAAATATTTTTTTGCAAGTATAAAGAATATTTGAGATAGATACGTGAAAAAGATATAGTC
>JBGAWK010000096.1:2811-5494 GCA_044227665.1 Chitinophagales bacterium | reverse complement strand
CTTGAATTTGCGCTGTACTTAACCCTGCATCATAGGGTATATTTGCCCTTAATTTTCCATTTACCTGCACCGGATAATTGATAGAGTCTTCTTGTAAATATTTGTCATCATGGCTAGGAAAAATCGCCTCTTTTACTATGCTGCCTTCATTACCTAAAGCTTGCCACAAATATTCGGAAATAAATGGTGCTAAAGGGGAGATGAGTATCGCTAGCGTTTCGAGTGTGGTTTTGTGCAAATTCTCACACTTAGCCAAGTCGTTGGTCGTAATCATCAATGTGCTGACTACGGTATTGAAAGAAAATCGTTCAATGTCATCATTTACTTTTTTGATGGCTTTATGTAATATTTTTTGTTCTGCGTTATCAGCTGTGCCTTCAGTATAATGTGCCTTTCCGTCCTCACCTATATTATATAGCTTCCAAAATTTCCTCAAAAAGGCACTTACACCACTGATTCCATGAGTATCCCAAGGCTTGTGGGCCTCTATGGGGCCTAGAAACATTTCAAAAAGCCTAAAGCAATCTGCGCCCTGATGTGCAATAATATCATCGGGATTGATGACATTAAATTTTGATTTCGACATTTTTTCTACTTCTGCTTTCAGACTTATATATTCATTGCCATTCTCATCTTGTTGCCAATGGATGTCTTTGTCTATATCTATATTCTCAAATCGGTTGTCTGCTTTTGTAAGTGCCTCAAATCTATATTTATATATTTTATCACCCAAAGAAGTATATTGTAAAGGGATATTTACGCCCGCAGGTATATTTTTTATCAGCCCTTCTGTCGTCTGCAAAGAGCGACCTAGAATCATACCTTGATTTACTAGTTTTCTGAAAGGTTCTTCCGTACTTACCCAGCCTCTGTCTTTGAAGAATTTGTGCCAAAATCTGGAATAAAGCAAATGGCCTACGGCATGTTCTGTGCCACCGATATATAAATCCACATCTTGCCAGTAATGCTGTACGTCAAAATTTACAAATTCTATATCATTGTGGGCATCCATATAGCGCAGAAAATACCAGCTGCTACCTGCGTAGGCAGGCATGGTGTCGGTTTCTCTGGTCTTATTGCAGCCTAGTGCCTGTACCCAATCTTTGGCGGTAGCCAATGGTGACTCACCTGTACCTGTAGGCTTAAAGCTTTCCACTTCTGGTAAAAGAAGAGGGAGTTCGCTTTCCTCCAATGTACGTGCTATTCCTTCTTGGTCATAGTAAATGGGAAAAGGCTCTCCCCAATAACGTTGCCTGCTGAATCCGGCATCACGCATCTTGTAATTGATTTTGGCATAGCCAGAATTAATTTCTTCTAATGCTTTTATCACCGTGGTTACAGCATCAGAATATTCCATTCCGTTGATTATCCCCGAATTGATATATTTTCCTTCCTTGGTAGAATCTGCTTGTACTTCCAGATTGCTCTGTGCATCCAAGATTTGGATTATGGGCAAATCAAATTTTTGCGCAAAGAGATAATCTCTCTGGTCGCCAGAAGGTACTGCCATTACTGCACCTGTGCCATATCCTGCCAATACATAATCGGCAATAAATACGGGTATGTGGGCTTTAGTAATAGGATGTATGGCATACGCACCTGTAAACTGTCCGCTTACCAATTTTTCTGCTTGCCTTTCAATGTCTGATTTTGCTGCGCAATATTTTTTGTAGGCATCTACCTCTTCTTTTTTATCTTTGGTAGTGATACAATCTACTAAGTTATGTTCTGGTGCAATGACTAAGAAAGTAACACCAAACAAGGTATCTACACGGGTAGTAAATACTTCTATAGTATCATCATGATTTTCCAAATGAAATGATACCATCGCTCCTGTGGACTTGCCTATCCAGTTGCGTTGCATCTCCTTCATGCTGTCACTCCATTCCAATGTATCTAGCCCCTTCAATAGCCTCTCGGCATAAGCAGTGATGCGCAAAAACCACTGCGACATTTTCTTTTTCTCTACTGGATGTCCGCCGCGCTCCGATACACCGTTGATGACTTCGTCATTTGCCAATACTGTGCCTAATTCAGGACACCAGTTTACGAAGGTCTCGCTTTGATAAGCAAGTCTGTAATGCATGAGAATGTCTTGTTGCTGTTTGGCAGAATAAGTGTTCCATTCGTGTGCAGAAAAGCATGGAATATCTACATTGGTAAAAGCCGTATTATCATGATTTCCATGTTGCTCGAAATGGCGTTCTAATACAGAAATATCGTAGGCACACTGATTTTTATGGCAATAAATAGAATTAAATAGTTGTAAGAATATCCACTGTGTCCATTTATAGTATTGAGGATCGCAAGTGCTTACCTCCCTATCCCAATCATAAGAAAATCCAATTTTGTCTAATTGTTGCTTGTAAGTTTCAATATTTTGAGCCGTAGTGAGTGCAGGATGCTGTCCTGTCTGTATCGCATATTGTTCTGCCGGCAATCCAAAAGCATCGAAGCCCATAGGGTGCAACACATTATAGCCTTTCAGTCTTTTGTAGCGTGCATATATATCCGAAGCTATATATCCCAATGGATGTCCTACGTGCAACCCTGCCCCTGAAGGGTAGGGGAACATATCCAAAACGTAATATTTGGGCTTGCTCTTATCGTCACGGACTTTATATACCTTATCCTTACTCCACCTGTCTTTGGCGAATTTTTCTACTTCATGGACATTATACTC
>JBGAWK010000096.1:0-2801 GCA_044227665.1 Chitinophagales bacterium | reverse complement strand
AGAACATAAATAAGTATTTTCGTTGGCGTAAATGCAGGGTGTAACATGTTGTTACTATACCACAACACATTTCTGTAACAAAAATATTGTAAGCATTATAGATATTAGCTTTAATAGCTTTATGAATATGTTTATTTTTCAGCAAAAAGCTACAATTTATTTACTTGTAGTCATTATAGTTATCTTAGTTTAACTCTATATTTGCAAAAAAATAGTATTTTATATGAGCACCCAAAATATTGTTTCTCTGCTGGGAGAAGAAAGGGCAAAATATCTTTTAGAACATAAGTGTAGTACCGTGCCTTCAAGTATGCTTCATCTCCCATCTTCGGATTTTGTAGATAAAATATGGATACAAAGTAATCGCAGTGCTCAAGTATTGCGTAGTTTGCAGTCCATGTATAGTGCTGGTCGCCTTGCAGATACCGGATATTTGTCTATACTTCCTGTAGATCAGGGTATTGAACATTCCGCAGGTGCTAGTTTTGCACCCAACCCTATTTATTTTGATTCTGAAAATATAGTAAAATTAGCAATAGAAGGCGGCTGTAATGCTGTAGCTTCTACGTATGGTGTATTAGCAAGTGTGTCTAGAAAATATGCGCATAAAATTCCTTTTATTGTAAAAATAAATCACAACGAATTTATCTCCTATCCCAACAGCTTCGACCAAATCATGTTTGGCAATATAAAAGATGCGTGGAATATGGGTGCCGTAGCTGTGGGTGCGACTATATATTTTGGTTCTCCTGAGTCAAAAAGACAAATTATAGAAGTAGCAGAAGCCTTTGCTTATGCCCATGAATTGGGTATGGCCACTATACTTTGGTGCTATTTGCGCAATAATGGCTTCAAGAAAGATGGTGTGGACTATCATACTGCTGCTGACCTTACAGCTCAGGCCAATCATTTGGGCGTAACTATACAAGCCGATATTATCAAGCAAAAGCTTCCAACTAATAACGGTGGATACAATGCTATTGCCTACGGCAAAACACACAGGAAAGTATATGAAGAACTTACCACAGACCATCCTATAGACCTTACACGCTATCAGGTGGCGAATTGTTACATGGGCAGAGCAGGACTCATAAATTCTGGCGGTGAAAGTAAAGGACAAACGGACTTGGCGGAAGCTATAGAAACTGCTGTAATAAACAAACGCGCAGGAGGCATGGGGCTTATTTCGGGAAGGAAAGCTTTCCAAAAAGACATGCATACAGGGGTGGCATTGCTTAATGGTATTCAAGATGTATATTTGAATAAGGATATCACTATAGCCTAATATTTTTAATTATAGATTATCATGTTTGAAAACCTGCAAGATAGATTAGATTCCGCCTTCAAAAACCTCAAAGGGCAAGGTAAACTTACCGAAATCAATGTGGCTTCAACCATCAAGGAGATACGCAGAGCATTGGTGGAAGCTGATGTAAACTATGCCATTGCCAAAGAATTTACCGATAAGATAAAAGATAAGGCTATGGGTATGCAGGTCATCAACGCTGTGCAACCTGGGCAATTGATGGTGAAAATAGTGTCGGATGAGCTTACGGAATTAATGGGCGGAAAGGCGGAGGAAATTAATATACAAGGCAATCCTGCCATAATTTTGATATCAGGATTACAAGGTTCTGGTAAGACTACATTCTCTGGCAAACTCGCCAATTACCTCAAAAGCAAGCTAAAAAGAAGTCCCCTATTGGTAGCTTGTGATATCTACAGACCAGCAGCTATAGATCAGCTCAAAGTATTAGGAGCGCAGATAGGAGTAGAAGTATATAGCGAACCAGAAAACAAAAATGCGGTAGAGATAGCTCTTAACGCTTTGCAATATGCTAAAAGCAACAATAAGAATGTGGTAATTATAGATACCGCAGGTCGCCTTGCTATAGATGAGCAGATGATGCGCGAAATAGCGGAGGTGAAAGCAGCTGTGAAGCCTTCCGAGACACTATTCGTGGTAGATAGCATGACGGGGCAGGATGCAGTGAATACAGCTCGCACCTTCAATGAACGCCTAAACTTTGATGGTGTAGTCCTTACCAAACTGGATGGCGATACTAGAGGTGGTGCGGCTCTAAGTATAAAATATACGGTACAAAAACCTATAAAGTTTGTATCTCGGGGGGAAAAGATGGAAACTCTCGATGTATTCTATCCCGACAGGATGGCGCAGCGTATCCTAGGCATGGGTGACATCGTATCATTCGTAGAGAAAGCTCAAGAACAATTTGATGCCAAAGAGGCTGCAAAGCTACATAAGAGGATAGTAAAAAACCAATTTGACTTCGAAGACTTTCTTGGACAGCTCAACCAAATAAAGAAAATGGGCAATATCAAAGATTTACTTAGCATGATACCCGGTGTGGGAAGTGCGGTCAAGGATATGGATATCGACGAAAAACAGTTCAAAAAATTGGAAGCCATCATCCAGAGTATGACTTTGCGTGAGCGACGCAATCCCGACATCCTCAATGGCTCACGCCGTGCCCGTATAGCCAAAGGATCGGGCAACAGCCTCCAAGAAGTAAATCAGTTTGTGAAACAATTCGAGCAGATGAAGAAAATGATGAAGCAATTTAGCTCCATGCCCGGCATGATGAAAAGGTAAAAAATATTTTTGATTTAGAGACTGTCTAAATTTTATTATTTGATGCTGTTAAGCACAAGTTTTATCATGGCTAATTGTATCATTGTTTGGCTTGTGTCGGTGTGATACTCAAAATCTTTGCTCAATCTTCTATAGCTTTCAAACCAAGCGAAGGTTCTTTCCACAATCCAAACAATGATACCTATAC
>JBGAWK010000095.1:0-5541 GCA_044227665.1 Chitinophagales bacterium | reverse complement strand
TTTGTGGGGGCATAAGGCGTATATCTCTCGCTGCCTATAGCTAGAAGCAATGGATGGACACCAGCCGCATCTACGGCATGAACTTCATGAAGTCCCGGTATAGTTTTGGAGATGACGTCACCCGTAATTTCATGTATCATGTTGCCGAAGGCGGTATCTTCCTGAGGAGGGCGGCCTACTACGGTAAAGGGCCATATAGCATCCTGTTTGTGATACACATTTCTAACTTTCATTACAGGAAAATCATGGGTAAGACTGTAATAGCCCAAGTGGTCGCCGAAAGGGCCCTCAGGTTTTACGGCATGGGGAAATACTTCTCCCGTGATGACGAAGTCGGCATCGGAAGATAGGCAATATCCCTCGTCGTCATAAAAATACCTGAATCGCCTGCCACCCAATACGCCGGCAAAGGTGAGCTCGCTGATGCCCTCTGGTAGCGGCATCACAGCAGAAAATGTATGTGCAGGCGGACCTCCTACAAATATACTTACCTTCATGGGTTTGCCTATAGCATTCCATGCTGACTGATGTACGCCTATGCCTCTGTGTAGCTGATAGTGAAGACCTATTTCTTCGTCGGGGATGTATGCATTGCCTGAAAGCTGTATTCTGTACATGCCTACATTGGCGTGTAGGGGATTCGGGGAGTCAGGGTGCTCTGAATATACGATGGGAAGAGTTATGAATGAGCCACCATCCATCTTCCAATGATGAATTTGTGGCAATTGAGAAATAGTCGTTTTTTGAAAAGCTACTTTAGACTTTTTTGGCAACGCCATTATTGCCGCAAATGGTAGCGAAAGCAAGTCTTTGGGTGATTGGAGTATCTTCAATGGGTCTCCTTTGTAGGCTATCAGTTTTTTTACATTTGCTATAGTGTGCCTAAACATAAAATTGCTGCGTTCCGTAGTCCCAAACAAATTGGATGCTGCCTTAAAAGGCGTACCCTTTACACGATGAAATAATAGTGCCGGTCCTTTGGCAGCATGTACTCTCAAATGTATGGCAGCCATCTCTAAGTAAGGATCTACCTCATCCCATACATCTATCAAATGTCCATGTCGGCGCAAGTCTTCAATACAAGCAGATAGGGATGCATATTTCACGTCATAAAAATACCTTTTTACGTCGAATTGTTTACTGGAAACCTATATTTTGAGAATTAAGAGCAAATATATTGCGATGAAAAGGTAAATATGAATTTTAGGAACAGAATTTGTATTTTAGATTTTATATATTTATTTCATGAAAAAAATACTCGCATTTTTAGTTTTTGGCATGATGTTTACCATCGCAAAAGGGCAAACCGATTATAATGATAAGATGATGATAGAGCCTAACCTTTGCGCTGTAGTATATTCTCAGCCGGAGGTAATGCCACAGCCCGTAGGCGGAATAGATTCTATATATTCTTATATCAAAAAGAATTTTATCTATCCGAAGTTTGCTCGCCAGAATGAACTGCAAGGATGGGTGAAAATCAGCTTCATAGTGGACACCGAAGGTAATCGCAGTAATTTTAGCATCGTAGAGGAAGTAGGCGGTGGAATAGGAGAGGAGATGATGCGTATGTTTCAGACTATGCCCCAATTTGTGCCGGGACGCAATGGCGAAGATTATGTATGTACACTATATACCGTGTCGGTAAATGTTACTTTTGAAGGCTTTGGTGTGAAAAGGGTAGGCGAAAATTCGGTAGTACCACTATTGCCTTGGGGTAAATAATTTCTTTGTAAAATATGGCTCTAAGAATCAGCACTTTCCCATTTATAATTCGATGGTTGATTCCTAAAGGGACAATTGCATTGACAATATTTCCATTTATTTGGGTAGAAAGTCTCCATCTTTTAGAAGATAATGTACTTGTTACCCATGAAAAAATACATTTGCGACAACAGATAGAAATGGGGATTGTACTATTTTATCTTTGGTATGGTATAGAGTTTTTATTCAAATGTATAAGATATAAAAATAAATTCTGGGCATATAAGAATATCTCGTTTGAAAGAGAAGCATTTGTATTTGAACATGACGAGAATTATCTGAAAAGAAGAAAATTTTGGGCGTTTTTGCAGTGGTTGTAAGTCAAACGCTTATCTTTATTGCATGAACTATATTTTAGCACCGTCTATACTCTCTGCCGATTTTTCTAATTTGGGAGATGCTGTAAGTCGTATAGATAAATCTTCTGCCGAATGGGTGCATGTAGATGTCATGGATGGTGTGTTTGTACCAAATATTAGTTTCGGGATGCCCATAATACGTGCTGTTCGTAGCCTTACTTCTAAGCCCTTCGATGTGCACCTGATGATAGTACAGCCAGATCGGTATATCAGTAACTTCAAAGAGGCGGGAGCAGATATTCTTACTGTACATCTCGAAGCGTGTACCCATTTGCATCGTACTATTCAAGAGATAAAAAATCAGGGCATGAAAGCTGGAGTAGCTCTTAATCCGCATAGTTCCGTATCACTACTGGAGGATTGTATTACAGACATAGATGTAGTGTGTGTCATGTCTGTAAATCCTGGCTTTGGAGGTCAAAAATTTATCGAACAAACGTATAGAAAAATTGAAAAATTAAAGGATAGCATAATTTCTAAGCATAGCCCTGCGTTAATAGAGATTGACGGTGGTGTAACCTTAGACAATAGAGATAAATTGCTGTCATGCGGTGCGGATATATTGGTGGCGGGGAATAGTATTTTTAAAGAAGATAAAATAGAAGAAAATATTACATCATTTAAATCTTAATTATCTGAAAATAAATATTTTAATATTACTTAATTTAATAGTTACTTTAAATATTTTTGCTCAAAAAGTAAATATTTCAGGTAAGGTAACATCCGTATCGGGTATGCCGATAGAAAATGTATCTATACAAAATATTGCAGAGCAAAAAGGTACGGCTACCGATAAGCAGGGAGTATATACACTTTCTGTAAAAAAAACAGATTATATTCAATTGAAATTCAGTCATCTATCATACTATGATACAATTATTACTTTAAATAATGTTGCGGCAAATGCTATACAACTAAATGTCGCAATGAGTGAAAGCAATCAAACTATAGATTCTACAATTATCATTGCACAGGGAACATCTAAAGTTGGGACAACAGAACTGAAACCAGTAACTTCCATCATGTTGCCTACAGCAAATAGCTCTATAGAAGATTTAATAAAGACGTTGCCAGGCACATTCTCACGTAATGAACTTACTTCCAATTATTCGGTGCGAGGAGGTAATTATGATGAGAACCTCGTATATGTCAATGATTTTGAGATATATCGTCCGCTCTTAATATCCTCCAGCCGACAAGAAGGATTGAGTTTTATAAATCCCGATATGGCACAATCTATATCCTTTTCTTCCGGTGGGTTCGAGCCAAAGTATGGCGATAAATTGTCATCGGTACTTAATATACGCTATCGCCGTCCTACAGAAAGATTTGCGGGCTCTGTAACTGCCAGTTTGCTAAATACGGCTTTGAATTTTGAAGGATTGTCACGCAATGAGAAGCTGAGCTATATCGTGGGGGCACGCTATAAGACATCTGCCTATCTACTAGGCAGCTTAGACCAAAAAGGGGAGTATAATAACCGCTTCTTGGATATTCAAAGTAATATCGTCTATACTTTCAACGATAAATTGTCTCTAGAATTTTTATTGTCTCACAATAACAATAAATATAATTTTTTACCATCAGAACAATCTACGACTACAGGCACCTTTAATCAAGTGATAAGGCTTACCGTCTATTTCGATGGAGAGGAAAAGACTTCGTATCACAACAGCATGGGCGGCATGGCACTACGGTGGATGCCTACCAAGAAGTCTATTTTTAAGTGGCTGAATAGCGGATGGTATGTTCAAGAAACAGAAAAAGGGAACGTCATAGGCGAATATTTCTTGGACGAAATAGAATCAGATTTCGACAGCGATAATTTTGGCAATGTAAGACAAAATTTAGGGATAGGTACCTACCACGATTGGACACGTAATACCTTAGAAGGGTGGTTTTACAATACACAAATTAAGGGAAGCCACTTATTAGGCACCAGACATACTCTGGACTGGGGCAGCAGCTTCCAAACAGAACACTTTACTGATGCCATATCAGAGTGGGAGCGAGTGGATTCTGCCGGATTTTCTTTGCCCTATACCAATAGCCAAGTCCACTTATTTAATAGATTAAAATCAGGGTTGAGCTTAGATACTTGGAGACTACAGGGGTATGCTCAAGATATTTGGAAACTTACGGATGGAGCATCCAAGACCAAGGTAGATATCACCTATGGTGTAAGATATCACTACTATGGGTTGAATAAACAATTTTTGATTAGTCCTAGAATGCAGCTATATGTGAAACCGAAATTTAAGAATGAGACGGCTTTCAAGCTCGCTGTAGGTATGTATGGGCAGCCCCCATTCTACAGGGAACTGCGCAGCCTTACCGGAGAGATTAATCCCTATGTAAAAGCCCAACAATCTATACACGTTATCGCAGGTACAGAACTAAACTTTCTTATGTTCAAAAGACCTTTTAAATTTACAGCAGAAGCCTATTATAAAAAACTGTACCAGCTGAATCCCTACGAGTTCGATGATGTACGCATACGTTACTATGCCCAAAATAATGCCAATGGCTATGCCACAGGTGTGGACTTGCGCCTATTTGGCGAGTTTGTGAAAGGCACAGATTCGTGGATTACCCTTTCCTATCTCAATACCAAAGAAAACCTAAAAGATGATAAATATAAAGAATATTACAATTCCAAAGGGGAAGTAGTTACACCCTATATCGAAGACCAAGTAGTAACAGATAGTGCGGTCATATATCCCGGTAATATTCGTCGCCCTACAGACCAGCATTTTATGATGAGCATATTTTTCCAAGATTATTTGGTGAAAAACAAAAATTTTAAAATGCATCTCAATCTTACCTTGGGTACGGGATTGCCATACGGTGCCCCTGATGGCAAGCGTTTTAATGACGTATTTACTATGCCTCTTTATCGTAGAGTTGATATAGGGTTTTCGTGGATGATTATAGATAACACCAAGAAAAAACAGGAAAATCTAAGCAAATTTGGAAAGGCCATAGAAAAAATATGGCTAAGTGCCGAAGTGTTAAACCTCTTGGGTGCACAAAATACGCTCTCATATAAATGGATAAAAGATGTAAATAATACATTATGGCCCATGCCCAATTATCTCACTTCCAGGAGATTTAATGTAAAATTATACGTCAAATTTTAGGACATTTTATAGGCACTCATTGAAGTAGGCATATAAATTGGGGCAATTATTATGGATAAAATCATTTTTTATACTCTTGTTAACTCTATAGTGCCATCCGCCTTCCACCTGCTAAAATAATAGTAAACAAGCTTCCATGATGGAAAGTGTATGGGTAGCATACGCCACTGACAGCCTGTTTTGAGTAGATAGAAGAGTGCATCAAAAATGTCTCTTAAAGTATGCTTTCGCTTTCGTTTGTCTTGGTGTAATATTGTATTCCATTGACTGTCGGTGAG
>JBGAWK010000094.1:0-5600 GCA_044227665.1 Chitinophagales bacterium | reverse complement strand
AATTAAAATTTCCTAGAACTGCAAAACCATGAAGGTATAGCTATCACACTAACCCCAAAAGCCGAGCCGGTCAAAAATCGGCAGCCAAGCGTAGGCTATGAGCGTGGAGCGATATTTTTGACTTGATTTTTAGCTACTTTTTATTCGATAGTATAATTTTTATAAGTGCTCATGAGCTCGCCATAGCTCGGTTATATCAAGATAAAAAGAACCTATTACGAGATTATACCAATAAAATGTATTTTTTTAGGACTAGATACCATTTTTCTAAACACAATTTTTTAATATTTGATTATAAAACAAATGGGGTTTCTTATTGTTAAAAAGCAGAAAAATTGATGGGAGCAGTTAGGTCATATCATAAGCCCTTTACCCGCCTTTGGGAATTATTGAGGCTGGACAGAGATGATATATTTTCCCTGTATTCGTATGCTATATTAAGTGGTTTGGTGCAGCTGAGTGTTCCTATAGGCATACAGTCCATCATTAGTTTTGTGCTAGGGGCGCAGATGGTAACTTCCATATATGTACTTATTATTCTGGTACTTCTAGGCGTCTTTATTTTGGGGGTTCTACAAATCAATCAAATGAAGATTATTGAGAAGATAATGCAGAAAATATTTGTTCGCAACAGTATGAAATTTTTGGAGGTGATACCTGCATACGACTTGATAGAGGTCAATTCACTATACATACCCGAAAAAATAAATCGCTTTTTTGATACCATGAATATACAGAAGGGCTTTTCCAAAATATTATTGGAGTTACCTACCGCCATTATTCAGATTATATTCGGACTACTTTTATTAGCATTTTATAATACCACATTCATTGTATTTGGAGTGATAATACTCCTCCTCCTATTGGTAGCGATAAATTATACCAGTGCAAAAGGCTTGCGAACAAGCATAGAAGAGAGCAATTATAAGTATGAAACCGTGGGATGGCTGCAAGAAGTGGCAAGAGCAATAATGACGTTTAAATTTTTTAAGGCAAATAAATTTGAAAGTAGTAATGCTGATGATATTATAGTAAATTATTTGGATGCAAGGACAAATCATTTTAAAGTACTTATATCGCAATATAAGATGTTGGTATTCTTTAAATTCATGATTACGGCGATGTTGCTATCATTAGGGGTATATTTATTGATGGAGCAAAAACTCAATATAGGCGAATTTATTGCAGCAGAGATAGTAATACTAACTATAATAAATTCTACTGAAAAAATTATTAAAAGTTTAGATAGTGTCTATGACGTGATTACAGGCTTAGAGAAAATTGCAACAGCCGTAGAGCAGAAACTAGACAAAAATGATGGAAAATTTACAGAACTTACAGCTACAAATATCTCTTTGAAAGATTTTGGATTTTGTTTCGGCAAAGAAGCGGATATCTTTGAAGCCGTAAATGTAGATATCCCCGACAAATCCATTGTAGCCATTACGGGTGCAGAAGGCGCAGGGAAGAGCACCTTACTGAGAATACTTTCCGGTATTTATGGTACCTACGAAGGGGTTTATACCTTGGGAAATATTCCCTTCGAGAATTATGATATAGATATTTTGCGTAGCAAGATGGGTATCATGCTCAATAAGCATGAAGTATTCAAAGGCAGTGTTATTGACAATATCAAGGTAGGAAGAAGTCATATTACAATTAATAATATTTTGGAATTAAGCCGAACCATTGGTATTTCTGATTTTTTTCACAAGCTGCCTTCAGGAATAAATACAGTTTTAGACCCTTCGGGAAAAAATTTATCTTCTACCCTCATCTCAAAAATTCTATTACTCAGGGCTTTGGTAGATAATCCCCAATATATTATTTTAGAAGAACCTTGGTTGAATCTAGAAGAGCAGAATGTGCTTAATATTATAAACTATTTACGAAGTCTCAAAGGCAAATCCACTATTGTTGTGGTTGCAGACCATGCCTACTTTTTGCAATCCGCTGACTACATTCTTTCAATAAAAGATAAAAATATAATATGTCAAAAAAATAGCTATCATGACTAACTTTGAAGCAAAGGCATATCAAAAAATATATAGAGCAAATTATCAAAGCAAGGTAAAATATTGGTTTATAGGTACTATAGTTGCGCTCGTACTCATACTTTTTTTGCCTTGGACACAAAATATAAAAGCCAAAGGAAATATCACCACATTATTCCAAGAACAAAGACCCCAGCAAATCAATACACCTATACCGGGGAAGATTGTAAAGTGGTATGTCAAAGAAGGAGACTTCGTCAAAAAAGGAGACACTATTTTGATATTGTCGGAGATAAAAGCAGAATATCTAGATCCCAATCTCGTCCAGCGCACACAGCAGCAAGTCACAGCTAAGCGTGATAACATCACTTACTATGAAAATAAGATAGGTACGGCTTCCCAGCAGATAAGAGCCATGTCGGAAGCACGCGCACTCAAGCTCCAGCAACTCAATAACAAGCTCAAACAATTAGACAGCAAACTCAAAGGCGAACAAGCTGAACTCGAAGCCTCGGAAAACGAATATACCCTCGCCAAAGACCAATACGAGAGGCAGCAGAAAATGTATGATGAAGGCTTAGTATCACAAACCCAGTTGCAACAGCGCAATCTATCCATGCAGAATGCCAATGCCAAGCGCATAATGACCTCTAACAAGATGGCGCAGACAGAGCAGGAAATCATCAATACACGTATAGAACAGAATGCCGTAGAGCAAGATTATACCGAAAAAATTAGTAAGATAGAAGGCGACAGATTCCAAAATATGAGTCAGATAGCCACATCCGAAGGTGATATTGCAAAGCTGGAAAATCAAGTCGCCAACTATACCATCCGTAACGGCATGTATATCTTACAGGCACCACAGGATGGACAGATAGTACAGGCTCGCAGCGCAGGCATTGGCGAGATTGTCAAGGAAGATGAGCTTATAGCCCGCATAGTACCGGATAGGGTGAGCTATGCCGTCGAAATGTATGTGCGTCCTATAGATATGCCCCTCATAAGCATAGGGCAGAAGGTGCGGTTTATGTTCGATGGGTTTCCTGCCATAGTATTCAGTGGATGGCCTGATGGCAGCTACGGCACATTCGGAGGGAGAATTGTAGCCTATGAGAACGCCATAAGCAGCAATGGACTATTCCGAGTGCTTGTAGAAGAAGATCCCCAAGATAGGCGGTGGCCCAAGCAACTGAAGATAGGCAGTGGCGCACAGGCCATAGCCCTGCTCAAAGATGTGCCTATATGGTATGAGCTCTGGAGAAATGTAAATGGTTTCCCTCCCGATTATTACAAACTCAAAGATTACGAAAAAGGAGATATTAAGAGCAAATGAGGATAGGACTATTTCTCATGATATTATTATGTGGGCAAGGAATATACGGCCAAGATACGGCACGTAGCTTCTCACATTTCCAACTCTTGGAGTCCCTACGCAAGTACCATCCCATTATCCGCCAATCAGAAATAGCCATAGAAAAGTCGCAAGCGGCTATACGCTTTGCTAGAGGCGGATTCGACCCTGCTATTCAGACTTACGTTACCGACAAGACCTTCAATGGCACTAATTACTATAATGAGGTAGCCGTAAATGTTACTATCCCTGCTTGGTATGGCATTACCCTAGAAGCAGGCACGGATAATCTTACAGGACAACGTATAGACCCTATGCTCACCCAAGATAAGTCTAGCTTCATAGGGGTGACAGTGCCACTTATCAAAGACCTCGTACTGGACAAAAGAAGGGCAGCACTCAAGCAAGCCAAGTTGCTCAATGAAACTGCCGAAGTAGAGCAGCGTGCCATTATCAACGATATTATCATGAATGCCTTGGAAATGTACTGGCAATGGGCATACTACTACAGAGCTTACGAAATCATGCACCAAAATGTGGAGGTCAATAAGCAACGGCTAGCAATGGTGAGCAAGTCCTTCTACAATGGAGAAAGACCCGCTATAGATACTGTAGAGACCTTGGCACAGCTACAGAACTTTGAGCTACAAGCCCAGAGCCTTTGGTTGCAAGCCCAAAATGCCAAGCTGCTCATGTCTGCCTATCTGTGGTATGACCATGACGAGCCCTACCAACTGCCCGAAGATGTCACGCCGCCAAAGGACTGGGAGCGCAACGACTTCTCCTTGTATCGCTATGATATTCCCTTAGATACCTTGCTGCAATGGGCGGCACAACATCCCGAATTGCAACTTTATGACTACAAAATGGATATCTTGGATATAGAACGCAGACTCAAATTCCAGGATATGCTGCCCAAGCTGGATTTTAGCTATTACCAGTTAGGCAAAGGGTACAACTTTGTCAATACCATCTCCGAAGGACCTATTTTCAGAGACAACTATCAATATGCCTTCAAATTTCAGATGCCGCTTACCTTCACGCAAGGCAGAAGTAACTACAAGCAGACACTGCTAAAGATTGAAGAGACCTCATTAGACCAGTCGCTGAAGCAAAATAATATAGCCCTAAAGGTCCAGTCCTATTACAATGAATTTATCACCCTAAAAAGACAGTTGCAGATACAGGAGGCTGCCAATGACAATTACAAGAAGCTGCTCCGAGCCGAAGAAATAAGATTTGCCAATGGAGAGAGTTCTCTCTTCCTTATCAATAGCCGAGAAAATAAATACCTCGAAGCACAACAGAAACTTATAGAGCTGAAAGCCAAATATTGCAAAGCCGTATATGCCCTGCAATGGAGCGCCGGTTTATTGGAGTGATGTTTTTGGAAAAAAATTACAAAACGACATGGTTTGGCGTAGTCACGCTTTAGCTTTGTATCAAATCAATAGATATGGAGCTCAAAAATTATCAGCAATATATAGATGAACTGTGCAATGGAGGCTCTAACTGAACTCGGCATTTTCATGAAACTATAAACATATTATATACTTAAATTGTGGAAATTTTAGCCATGAAGAAAAAGATGTTACAATATTATTATATCTATTTTGTGGTTAATAATTTCTATGAAAAAACTTAGTCTCAAATATTATAAATTACCCCAAGCTGCCATTCTAATTTTATTTGCAGCTCTAATATATTTGACCATAAATTATTTTATAGGGTTATATATTATTGGTAAATTTAGTTTTTTTATGCAACAACTTGTAGTGTTCATAATTAGCTTTTTCTCTGTTGGTACTATTTTGTCAATTTTTAATGATTACGGTTTTGGATTATTTTATTTCTTATTTGGCTTGCCAGACTTGCGAGGCGAGTATGTAGGTAAGTTAATCAGTAGTTACCATATAGATGATGATGAATCTAAACCTCATATTACGAAGCATGTTAAACTTGCCATAAACCAAAATTTTAATGGGTTTTATATAAAATCTTTTTTTTTAAACTACGAAGCATCTGTTGAATATAGTTCATCATCGCATAGTGTTTCACATGATATAGATAAGATAGAGAATGGTAAGTATATCATTACTTATAGATATAAGAATAATAAAAATGATTTTCAGGATCGAAAGCCACTCGACTATTCCCTTTTTCATAAAACGCTTTTCCCATTCCGATCACATCTTTGTCCTTGCCTACGCCAAAACAGTTCAATGAAATTTTCGCGAGTTGTAATTGTCTAG
>JBGAWK010000093.1:0-5856 GCA_044227665.1 Chitinophagales bacterium | reverse complement strand
GTTGCACCATGCTTCTGTAGCATTTCTTCCATCTTATCTATGGTTGGAGGCAGTCTGTCAATTTTGCCAGCAATTGCTAATTTCCAATTGCTGACAGTAGATCTGTCAACGCCTAAAGTTTTATATACACCTCTTACGGATAGCATTTTTGAAAATGCTTCTTTTGTTCCGACAACTTCCATTATGCAATAGCAGGTATATTAATTTCAACTTCAGTAAACAAATATTTTTTACCTAATGGTAGTTCGCTATTTTTTATATGGTATTCCACCCCATTAGGTTGCGGAATTTCTTCGTTATCTTCAACCATACCCTCGAAATGAAATTCTAAAGCTGATATAATATTTTCTAATGTTTCCTCAACTGTTGCTCCTGTTGCTACACAACCTAATACATCTGGAGAACATGCTGAATAGTTATTCCCACTTTTTGCAATTACGATAAAATACTTTTGCATGATAATTTTTTATTTAAAGTTACTAATTATTTTAATAGCAAGGCTTATTTCAACCCTGCTTGTTTAAGAATGCTATTTAAAATGTAATGGTCAATTTGTTCGCTTAATTTTCCATTGATAGTTACACGACCTTTTTTTGTTTTATGTTTGAACTGTCGGTGGCTACCTTTTTGGCTATGAAAATACCAACCGTCATTTTCTACTAATTTGATTATCTCTTTAACTTTCATCCTGTAATTATTTGATAGTGTAAAGATATATTAATGTTTTCATATTTGCAAACATTATTTTGTATTTACAAACTGTCTAAAAAAGTAACCACATTCAAAGTCATATATCATCTTACAAAGCAAACACAGTATTACCAATCTGAATATCATGCGTGCCCACTTGCTGCCCTTATATAATGCCAATCTGCTGCCTACCATGCTTCCCAAAATATTACATATCGCCAAGGGCAAGGCTATTTGCCACACTATAACTCCGGAAGATATAAATAATATCAGAGCTGCGACATTTGTAGTAAGATTGATAACTTTGCTATGCGCCGATGCTTCTAGAAAATTTAGTGGCAACAATACCAACATCCCTGCTATAAGGAAACTACCAGTACCAGGGCCTATACATCCGTCATAAAATCCTATTATAAGGCAGAACACCCCTATTTTTCCTTTATGAGAGGGGAAGTATGCCACTGTCGTATTTTGCTCTTTTTTTACAAGCGTATAAATAAATACTAGGATTAGAGCGATAATAATATATGGCGCAAAGACTTCTTTGTCTAGCACTAGGGCTATTCGTGCGCCCATCATAGACCCTATAAATGCCGTAATGATACCTCCAAGTAAGTACTCCCAATGAATTTTCAGTTTTCGGTTGTAGTGAAATAGCGCATAAGAAGTACCACTAATAGAAGCAAGTTTGTTGCAGCCTAAGATAGCACCCAAGGGGAGCTGCGGTTGGAATAGAAATATTGCAGGCAACTGTATTAGTCCACCTCCACCTGCAATAGCATCCACAACACCAGCCATAAAGCCAAAAACAAGTAGCAATGGATGTAATTCCATACTACAAAATTATTGTATGGATTACCCCAAGACAAATTTATTTAATCACAGTAAGAAGAATAGATAAATTAACACTTGTTAAAAAAGAATACCTCCTCTTGGAGCGTTATTTGTTCATCTTCGTCATTGGATTATTCTGTAGTATAGAAATAATAATTTATGGTAAAAAAAATATTCTTCACAATAGTTTGTCTTCTTGTAATCATCCCCACTGCAATGTCTCAGGAGACTTTGCGACATACAGAAAGTACCAAACCCTATCAGGAAGCCTTGGAGCTTATCAATCAAGGCAGTTATAACCTAGCTTACAAGTGGCTAGATGATTTCATTGCCAATTATCCAGTTCAAGAAAAAGGAGCTTCTACCATATATCTTTCAGAAGCAAAGTATTATAAGGCAGTAGCTGCAAAATTTGCTCAAGACCCCTCAGCAGAATATCAGCTAAATAAATTTATAGAAGACAATACTGGGAGTGGCAAGGTATCCGCAGCATATTATCATCTAGGCACATTGTCTTTCGATAAAGGTGAATACCAAAAAGCCTTGGATGCTTTCAAGAACGTAAATGCCAATTATCTATCTTCTGCTGAATACACTCAGTACCAGTTTCAGTTTCCTTTTACGCAATTTACGCTCAAGGATTTCAAGAATGCCCGTGTCGGCTTCAATGCCCTTATGAAAGATAGTACCAATGTACACTATAAAGATGCTGCCTACTATTCCGGATTGAGTAGTTATTATCTCAAAGACTATAAAAATGCACTTACTACCTTTCAGAAGATAGAGCAAGTTGCAAAATACAAAAATGTGGTGCCTTATTATATCACATCCATCTATGCAATAGACAAGAAGTACGACAAAGTGATAAGCTATGGAGAGCCTAAGATACCTCAGTTGGCAAAGTACGAGATGGAAATGCATCACTTGGTAGGTAACGCCTATTACGAACTCAAGGACTATCCCAATGCTGCCAAACATCTCGAAGACTATATAAGCAAATCTTCCAAAGTCAATCAGGAAGATTATTACCAACTAGGCTATGTACATTTTCAAAACAAAAACTATAAAGGAGCAATTGAGAACTTCAATAAACTTACATTTTTAGAGAACCCGATGGTACAGAATGCGATGTTCCTCTTAGGGCAAGCCTACGAAAAAACAGGCGATAAGCAGAATGCACGTAACGCATTCCTGCAAGCATCAAGGATGAAATATGATACCAATACACAAGAAGAGAGCTACTTTGCTTACTGCAAATTGTCGTATGAACTGGGCATGACCAATGATGCTTTGATCTCCTTGAAAAAATTTATCTCTACATACCCTAATTCTAAACATAGCGATGAGGCAAATGACCTGCTGGCAGAAGTATATCTCAATACCCAAAATTATGAGGAAGCCCTATCCAGCATAGAAAAAATGCCCAATAAGTCCCAAAAAATACAGTCAGCATACCAGAAAATGGCTTTTTATAGAGGCGTAGAATTATATAATGATAAGAAGACCAAAGAAGCAGAGTCTTACTTCGACAAATCTCTAAAGTATAATATAGATAAAGGCATAGAAGCGCAGGCATATTACTGGAAAGCAGAATTGGCACATCAGCGCAATGACTTTGATATATCCACGCAGCTCCTCAATAAATATCTTGCTTTAGCATCTAATAGCACAGGAGCGGGACAGCTAAACCTAGGCACTGCCTACTATCTTCAAGGCTACAATGGCTACAAGAAAAAAGACTACATATCGGGACAGATGGCATTTGAGAAGGCTGTAAGCAATCTATACAAGAATGAGGAGTTTAATATCAAACAAACTATTTATCCTGATGCAATACTTCGCCTTGCAGATTGTAATTTGATGCTAAAAAAATATTATGATGCCAAAGCAAATTACGATATCATCATCAAAAATGGATATAAAGGCAGTGATTATGCCCTATACCAAAAAGGTATAATCGAAGGCGTATCTGGGAATGTAAACGAAAAAATTGCGAATCTAAAAGTTCTATATACCCAGTATCCTAATTCGTCCTTTGCCGACGAAGCAATCTATGAATTAGGTAATACTTTTTCCAATCAATCTAAAATTTTAGATGCGCAGGAACAGTACAAAAATTTAATAACTAAATACCCTAAGAGTAACTTATATGCTGCCGCACACAATAGACTGGGACTACTCTATTCCAATCAAGACAACGATATAGAAGCATTAAAATACTATACCATAGTATTGGACAAGTTTCCCAAAACTACAGAAGCCAATGAAGCCCTGGTAGCTATCAAAGAAATATATATAGCCCAAGGTAATCCTAACGCTTATATCAAGTTGGCACAAAAGTATCAAGGGTCAGCCATTACAGCCTCCGCACAAGATTCCTTAATTTATCTTTCCGCTGAAGCATTATTTTCCAAAGGCGATTACGCCAAAGCACTAAAAGGTTTTGATGAATATCTAATGCAGTTCCCATCAGGCTATTTTTCTCTTCAAGCCCATTTCTATAGAGGAGAGTGCAATTTCATTCAGAATGCCGATAATGAAGCTAGAAATGACTACGAATATATACTGGCACAGCCCGACAACAAGTATAGTGAACGCTCCGCACTAAGAGCTGCAGCCATTAATTACAAACAGAAAAATTTTGAAAAGGCTAATAGATATTACAAAAAGCTCATGGAAGTCGCATCTATAGACGATAATAAGAGAGAGGCATACATGGGTATTATGCGCACAGCATATAAGACAGCACAATATAACGAAGCATTACAGTTTGCAGGAAAAGTATTGGAGATACCTCAGTTGCCCGAAAGCTATACGACAGAAGCCATCTTCTATAGAGGCGCATCCAATTTTGAACTAAAAAATTACGAAGCATCTGTAAAAGACTTAGAAAACACCATCAAGAAGATAAAATCCGAACCCGCAGCAGAAGCTAAATACAAACTCACTCATTATCAATATATTAAGAAAAACTATAAAGATGCCGAAAAGATGGCTTTTGAATTTATAGACACCTATCCTTCCTATCAGATATGGTTAGTAAAGACCTACCTTTTACTCTCTGATGTATATTATGACCAAGGCAACTTATTTCAGGCAAAAGCCACCCTACAAAGTATTTTGGATAACTATGAGCAAGAAGACCAATATATGCAACAAGCAAGAGACAAATACAATAAAATTGTAGAACAAGAAAAAAATTCTTCCAAGGTAAAAGCACCTTCTGACAGCAAAGTTTTGGAATTTGATAATAAATAAAAAATAGCCATGAGAACATATATATTTTCTACCCTTTTATGCCTTGTACTGAATGTATCCGCACAAAATGATGGCGGCATTCCTGATAGCGAAGTAGATATAATAAAGACCTTTGAACCCACACTCATCAAGTCAGAGAAGATACCTATAAGTCCCAGTCTGCCCAAAATTGCCGCCGACAAGCCCGAGGCACAATCCTATACCTTTACACAAAAAAATGTGCCCATAGAATACAAAGCCGAGGATATAAAACCTATGAAATATAGCCCTCCAAAGGCAGACCCTCTACCATTGGTATATTTGAAAGCAGGCTTCGGAACACAGTTTACACCTATAGCGCAGCTAGCGATAACCAATAGAAAATGGGAAAAAGTAAAGACTGGCTTGAATAGCGACTTTATAATGTCCAATGGCAAAAATCCAGCAAACAAAGATTATCTAAATTTCTCTACAAAAGCTTGGGGTGCTTTCCAAATCAATTATAATACCATTGCCTTAGATGCCAATATAGGGATGAGGAGATATAATTACTATGGAAAAAATGAGATGGACACCATCACGCCACTAGACAGTAATAAAATAAAATACAATGATTTTGGATTAAAATTAAGTCTGTTCAATCATGAAGACAATAGAATAGGGATAAACTATAAAGGCAATTTTGGTATAAACTGGATGAACAACCACTATGACCAAAAAGAAATATTAATATCAGGAGAGGCGGATGCCTCCAAAAATTTTAAAGAAAAATTTGATGTGGGATTGATGTTCAATGCCAATAATATGATAATAAACAGAAATGGCAATAGTTCCACTTTTGGCGTTACCCTTACACCCTATGTAAAGGTAAGGCTAGGAATATGGAGACTACAAGCAGGCCCATCTATCATACATGTAGGAGGAGATATCTACGGAGCACCCTATTTGAAGAACGAATTAGCTATATACAAGAATTATTTGGTGATGTATAATGTGTGGACAGGTACACATCGCCTCCAAGATATGATTGCCATGAGCAAACTCAACCCCTTCTTGTCAGGCGACACACGCTATGGTATGAATGTCACCGAAGAG
>JBGAWK010000092.1:0-5936 GCA_044227665.1 Chitinophagales bacterium | reverse complement strand
AAAATCTAATTGACTCATGAGCGCAAATATAGTGCTGATAATATTGATAGTCGTTATGAATTATCCTATGTTGTTGAAAAAAAAAGAGGGGCAACCTTTGCCCCTCTTACCGTAAACATAAAACTAAAAACTATTTTTCTACCCCAGTAAATGTACCCAATGGCAAAGCACCGTAGGTCATTCTTCCTTGCATGGTTGTATCTGTAGGGAATCCCCCTTTGTAAGTAACCCTTACGCCCATAGTATCCAAACCAAAAGTAACACTATCTCCCGACATTGCCCATGCACCTAAAGCAACAGGTACACTATTCACATAAAATGAGTCATTATCTTTGAATAATACATCAAAAGTATATGATGAGCCCGTAGTCAGAGTAGAAGTTACATTCCATGTAGTGTTGTCAAGATTTACTTGATTGGAATCATTGTTGTCTTCTTTTTCACATGAAGCAAAAAATACCAAGAGTAATGTGGCAAGTATGCCATAGATGTTTTTATTCATAATTTATCTTTAGTATTGGACAATCAATTGTAATACCAAAGTATAAAAAGTGTGCTCCTTTACAGTAAGATAACCTTTAATAAAGATTACACATCAATTCTAGCATATTTTGCATGTGTTTCTATAAATTCTCGCCTTGGAGGAACTTCGTCTCCCATTAGCATGGAAAATATGTCATCAGCTTGAGCTGCATTTTCTATAGCCACCTGTCTTAATGTTCGCGTGTCGGGATTCATGGTAGTCTCCCATAGTTGATCGGCATTCATTTCACCCAAACCTTTGTAACGCTGTACGTTCACGCTGTCTTCTTTGCCCCCTGCAGCCAACTCTTTGACGGCTGCCATACGCTGAGTGTCATTCCATGCATAAGTACTTTTATTGCCTTTCTTTACTAAATACAAGGGTGGTGCTGCAATATAGATATATCCATTTTCTATAAGTTCACGCATATAACGGAAAAAGAAAGTCAATATCAAGGTGGTGATATGGCTACCATCAATATCGGCATCACACATGATGATAATTTTGTGATAGCGGAGTTTTGCAATATTCAGAGCCTTTTCATCGCCGTCCACACCACGAGATACGCCTAAAGCAGTAAAAATATTTTTTATTTCTTCGTTTTCATAAATTTTGTATTCCATAGCTTTCTCTACGTTGAGAATCTTACCTCTCAATGGCATGATAGCTTGAAAACGTCTATCCCTGCCTTGTTTTGCAGTACCCCCTGCGGAGTCTCCCTCTACTAGGTATATCTCACATTGTGCGGCATCTTTCTCGGAGCAGTCGGCTAGTTTGCCGGGCAATCCTGATCCGGTAAGTACATTCTTACGCTGTACAAGTTCTCTTGCCTTGCGAGCCGCATGACGAGCCGTAGCCGCCAACACTACCTTATTGATGATGGCTTTAGCTTCTTTGGGGTGTTCTTCGAGATAGTATTCCAAGGTTTCCCCTACGATACCTTCTACGATACCTTGTACTTCACCGTTTCCTAACTTAGTTTTTGTTTGCCCCTCGAACTGTGGTTCAGGAACTTTTACCGAGATAATAGCAGTGATGCCTTCTCTGAAGTCGTCGCCACTAATTTCTACCTTTACTTTTGAAAATAAATCATTCTTGGTAGCATAGTTTTTAAATACTCTCGTCAAGGCACGTCTAAATCCAGATACATGGGTACCCCCTTCTATGGTATTTATATTATTTACGTAGGAATGTATATTTTCGTTGTACTCTCCATCATTATATTGGAAGGCGACATCTACCATGACATTTTCTTTGCTGCCTTCTATAAATGCGGGCTGCTCTGCTAGAGGTGTCCTATTTCTGTCTAGATATTGGACGAAGTCTATGATACCTCCTTCGGAAAAGAAGGTCTCACTAAGGATATTGCCATTTTCATCTTTTTCACGCTCATCAGAGATGGTAATAGATATACCTCTATTGAGATAGGCAAGTTCTCTCATCCTTGCCATGAGGGTGTCAAAGTTGTAAACTGTAGTCGTAAATATACTGTCATCAGGTACAAAATGTACCGTGGTGCCTCTGCGTTCAGAATTACCAACCTCTTTCACAGAAAATTTTGGCGCACCGATACTGTATTCTTGATAGTATTTTTTGCCGTCTCGTTCTACTGTTACTGCCAAATGTTTTGATAATGCATTGACACAGGATACCCCCACGCCGTGAAGCCCCCCTGATACTTTATAGCTGTCTTTATCAAATTTCCCGCCAGCATGGAGTACGGTCATTACCACCTCTAAGGCAGAGCGGCCTTCTTTCTTGTGCATCTCTACAGGAATGCCTCTACCATCATCTTGCACCGTGATGCTATTATTCTCATGTATGGTAACAAATATATTTTTGCAATATCCTGCAAGTGCCTCATCTATAGAGTTGTCCACTACTTCATAGACTAAGTGATGGAGACCTCTTACGCCTATATCCCCTATATACATGGCAGGACGCTTACGTACAGCTTCCAAGCCTTCCAGTACGGTAATATTATCTGCGCCGTAATTACTTTGTTTTTGTGCCTTTATCTCTTCTTCAGACATAATAATGTTATTGTTGCAAGGCGACAAAGGTACAGAAATATAAGGGCTAATACTAATGACGAGAATGCATAGTTATACACAATAAACCCACAGTAAGAGCCTACATTTACTAGGCTCTTACTGTGAAATTTAGATTTACTGTTTAATAAATTTGTGATCCAAGCTAATATTGAATTCCTTATTCATCATATTGATTAAGTACATACCTGCTGCATAATCAGATGCATCCAAGATGATTTTATGTTTTCCTTTGGCAAGATTGATAAATTCATTTCTCATGGACTGTCCTACAATATTTGTAACACTAAAATTGAAATCTATCTTCTCTTGTGCAACAAAAAGCTCTATATTAAGTTGCCCTGTAGTAGGATTTGGATATACCCCTGTAATAGAGGTTACTGCTTTCTCTTGATCCTGCAAAGGAATATTTATAATCTGAGAGTAAGAGTAGTTGCCATCATAGTCAGTTTGTTTTAATCTGTAGTAATTATTTCCTACTTGTGGATTAAAATCTGTAAGTGTATAATTCAATATAGAATTGCTATTGCCGGCACCTTCTACAACACCTATAGGTATGAAGTTTTCACCGTCAAATGAACGCTCTACAGTAAAGAAGTCATTATTCAATTCTGAGGCAGTAGTCCAATTTAGTATATTGACCTCACCATTGTTATAGCCTGTAAAAGAAACTAACTCTATTGGAAGGGCAGGCGCGTTAGTATCTAAGCTGGTAACAGTAATTGTACCATAATCTATAGCATCTAATGATGCAAGACAGTTGATGGCGAGACCTTGATCTTGTGAATTTATTTGGATGATATAGGTTGTAGCAGGTTTTAAGTTGGTATAATCTTTACTGAATCCCCATGCCCCACCATTACACACATCTGTAGTAATGCAATCCATTAATTTGTCAAAACTACCGTCACAAGGCGTAGCGTCCTCAAAAATTCCTACGGAAACACCATCTCTATCACAGGCAAAAATTCCGAAAGCAGTACATCCTGTATATGGTATGCCTAAGAAATTTGCAGCAACGTTCATATTTCCGAACATAGTAATATTTACTCCAGATTCTGCTGCTGCCGGGTCTGAACTAGTCGTAAATTTATAGTAAATAGAATTTTCTGCTACCTCATTTGTATTACAGTCTCTATAGGACTGTGCTAATGGCTCAGCATCAGTAGTCTCTAAATCCCAACATTGGGATACGCCATCTTGTAAACTTAATGCCGCATTACAATTGTCGGCAGAGCATGTTTGTGTAATACACAACTGATACCATTGGTTATTATAAGTACCATCTGCATCATAAACTTTCACATAATATGTTTCCCCCGCAGTAACGGCCACACTCGTTTCCAGTTCCGCATCGCTGCCCGATAGTGGGGTTATACCGCCAGTTTTACACGTAATATATTGAAGATTTGAACAAGCACCACCAACAGCACGATATACTGTTACGCCTAATTCAGTAGGCTGAGTAGGTATCCCGGCTATATTAGTACCTTGTTGGCGACCTTCAATAATTATATTGCCAGTTTGTGGAGCAGTAAACTTATACCATACATCTCCTGCACAATAGCTATTGGCACAATCATCGTCCCATAATCCCGCAGGATTATTGGATACTGTGGAATTTGCATTAAAATTATATTGAGTAGAGGTACGAGTACCGCTGCCGCCAAAACCTGCCGAAGTACAAGTATTTGTACCTGGAGTGCCTAAATTAATTGCACTACATGGCTCATCATTTGCAGGAGGTGCGGGACACGCCGAAGCTGCAACATTAATACTAAACTTACCATATTCATCGGCAAGAGGACCGTCCCACCCATCAATTTGCACAAGATATACATGTCCTGGAATTACACAGTCGAAAGTTGCGGTAGCTGTTTTGTTGATATAATCAGGAACAATTGTGCTACCTGAGCCTACCTCTTCCAATTCCCCAAAGTTAGTTGTGAAAGCACCTGTAGTGCTATGATAAACATAGATACTAGGATGCATATCCCAGTCTCTTCCAGAGATAGGAGAATCATCTCCATCTACAGTAACAGTAATAGGTCCATTTGCCCCCGTAGGCGCAGCAAAATAAAACCACACTGTTTCATCATTACTATCGGCATGAGGCTCCCCTGATTGTACAGTGGCACAAGTATTGTTGGTCTCTACACTGTTGAATGGCAAGCCTACAGAACCTCCACATGCAGGTATTCCTAAATTATACGCATTAGCTATATTATCATGCTGGGCATAAGGAAATCCCGGCGCTGAATTCCTGATCGTCAAATCCCATTCACCTCTACTTAGGTTAGTTCCTGATGCAGCATCGGGGTCTTGATTGCCTGCTAAGTCTAGTCCGTCAACTTGAATGTAATATTCACCGGGCGTTAAGCAGCTAAAAGTAAAATCTTGTAAAATAAATGGAACTTGTGTAAACCCTCCTACAAGTTGTAGCGTAGAGAACGTAGCTGCGCCTGCTGCACCAGTATTCCGATATAGGTTGCCCGTAAGATTTACTTCCGCTCCAAGATTTGTATTTGTAAAGTCAAGAATAGCATCTCCTGTAAATGTCATTGTAAATCTATACCATACTGTCTCATCTGCATTGACATCATCATCAGGAACACTCCAATCCGCATTAGGTTCATTTACTTCATCCGTAGCACAATAGTTATTGAGCACACTAAAATATCCCCCTGCACGAGTACGAACAAGTGACGTATTTAAATTTAAAGTGCCGAAATTATGAACATTAGCTATATTATCATTATCAGGTCTGGCAGTTACTATACCATTGTCCGTTACAGAAATATTAAAGGTGTTGCCATCTACATTACCATCTATAGCATCATCATAAGCATCTACTTGGATGTAATAGTACGTATTGGGCTCAAGGCAAGTAAGTTTAAGCGTAGGATTACAACCTGAGATGCCAGTTTGTGCTACTTCGGTCATTTGTGCAAATAAATTAAGATTACAGTTGCCATTACTAGTAATAGGGCTTCTATATACTGTAAATCCTTGCCATCTAGATGCATAAGGACATCCATTGACATTGATGGTTACTTCGCCAGGGCTAGTTCCTGTTTTGAAATAATACCATACCGTTTCGTCATAACTATCTGCACTAAAATCAGTACCCCCGCTTACATTAGGTTCATTAGTCTGTTCAGAGGCACAAGCATTACTTTGTGTAATTTGGCTATAGGTTTGTGCACCTCCAGTGAAGACACCTAAGTCTATAGCATTACAAGCCAAATCATTATTTTGTAGTGGACCACTACCTAAGTCTGTAAGGTAGATACTAAAATTACCATAATCAAGTCTTGCTAATCCTAGACCCGTAATATCATTTCCATCTATCTGAATGTAAT
>JBGAWK010000091.1:0-6137 GCA_044227665.1 Chitinophagales bacterium | reverse complement strand
TAGTCAAGTATTAGTTTCTTGTTGTTATTATTAGAGATCTCAAGCGTCTTTTGGCGGGCAGCGTCTGAAAGGGGGATTGATCTTCTGTGCTTGCCAAGACTCTTTTCTTGTCGTATAGTAATGGAAAGGACATTTCCTATACTTAGAGAGACTACAAGTAGTAAAATTATGCCGCGCATTATTTGAAATATTTTTCTTAAATATAGTAAAATAAAGTTATAAGTTGTTATGTATCATAAGGATATGTGTTGTTAAATATTTTGTAAAACTAAAAACCAAAAAATAATATAGATTAAGCATACAATTCATAGTAATTACATAATTATGCTTGTATATATATGTAGTATGAAGTAGGTATCTTTACGCCTCAAAATTTTTACATGGATAAAAATACCATTACAGGTTTAATTCTGATGATGTTATTGTTTATGGGCTTTAGTTTTTATACCCAGCAACAACAAAAAAAGGCGGAAACCATACAGAAGGAAAAGATAGCTTTGGCAAAAAAAGATTCTTTAGCAAACGCTGCTAAATATCCTGTACAAGATACCCAAAAGACCTCACTACCCATTCATAATGACAGTATGCCTGCAATAGTCATACAGCCCGAGAAGTTGGTGACTGTCGAAAATAAGGACTGCAAATATGTGTTTACTTCACAAGGAGGACAACTGAAGTCCGTAACACTCAAAACTTTTGTTACTCACGATAAAAAGCCGCTAACGATATTTGAAAATACTTCGCAGGGGATTTCTGTAGAACTGCCTACAGCTACAGGAAAAGTAGCTACAGGAAAAGTAACATTTTCGGAGTTGCCTATCCAATCGGAAGGAGACAGCAAAGTGGTAGCGTATGAACTCAATCTTCCCGGTGGTGGGAAGTACATTCATAAATATAAAATTCCGAATCAAGGCTATCTCATAGGTTTTTCAATTTTAACTCAGCACACCCTACAGGATTTTGGTGCTGCTAAGTCGCTCAATATGGAATGGACACAGCGTATGCCTTCTTTGGAGAATAATATTTATGAAGAGCAGATGTATGCTAATGTATATTATGCCAATGAAAAAAAACAAGTTCAGGATCTAAGCACTCGTAAGGATGTTACTGAAAATACTGAAACTGATGTAAAATGGGTGAGTTTTAAGCAGAAGTTTTTCAATACCTCACTTATAGCTGAAAAAACCATGCCTGCCGGCGCAAAATTAGGCATAGCTTCCGACAAGGATAAAAAGACTTTTGTAAAAGATGCACTGGCTGTAGTTACAGTGCCCTTGGATAATAGCGACAATGCGCAAGCTAACTTCCAAATGTATATGGGACCCAATCATTTTAAGACACTAAAAAAATTAGATGTAGGTATGCAAGAAATCATCCCCTTGGGATGGAGCATCTTCGGCTGGGTGAACAAGTTTATGATTATTCCTGTATTTAATTTTTTAAGCAAATTTCTGAGTAATTATGGGCTTATCATTTTAATACTAACGCTCATCATCAAGATAGTATTATCACCACTTACCCACAAACAACTAGTATCTTCATCGAAAATGCAGTTGCTAAAGCCGGAATTGGATGAGTTGAAGAAAAAATATCCCGACAAGCAAGTGTTTGGCGCCAAACAGATGGAACTGTTTCGAGAAGCAGGCGTAAATCCCGCAGGAGGATGCTTGCCTATGCTATTGCAGATGCCCATTCTCTTGGCGATGTATCGTTTTTTTCCTTCATCTATAGAATTGAGGCAGCAACCTTTTCTGTGGGCTACAGACCTATCACACTATGACGACTACTTAAAGTTGCCATTTAATATTCCTATGCTAGGGGAACATATCTCTATCTTCGCAGTACTAATGGCAATTACCTCCGTATTTTATTCAAAGATATCTATGCAGGGACAAGTGCAAGATGAAGACAGTATTATGGGACAGCAAATGAAAATCATGCAATATGTTATGCCTGTAATGATGCTATTTATGTTCAATAAGTTTGCCGCAGCACTCAGCTATTACTACCTGTTATTCAATGTGATATCTATAGCCCAGACCTATATCTTTAAAAAGTTCTTTATTAATCATGATGATATTATTGCAGAGATGAATGCCAATAAGCTCAAGCCCAAGAAGAAAGGAATATTCCAAGAAAAACTGGATCAGATGATGAAAGAGCAAGAATCCATGCGCAAGTCTCAGCAAGGGAAAAAGTAAATATATAGCTTAGCAGTTATTACCTATTGATAGCTATATATTTCATTTGTACAATCACTTGTGTATTAGTAGATTTACACAAAAGTATGAGATATGGCTTATAATCCTGATGATGTAGGCATCAAAAATGGGTATCTTTTTGGGATACCTCAAAAATATGACGATGTAGAACTAGTGATACTTCCCGTACCTTGGGAAGTTACGGTGTCTTATAATGCAGGTACTGCAAATGCCCCTCAAGCCATATTGGATGCCAGTCCGCAGTTGGATATTTTCCACCCCGAATTTCCAGATGCATGGCATAAGGGTATCTTGATGCTAGAAATTCCGCAAGATATTTTGCAACGCAATAACATTTTAAGAGCTAAAGCTAGAGAATATATACTGATGCTGGAAGCAGGAGCTATAATTGAAGACTACCCTGTTTTGCAACAACACCTAGAGGAGATAAATATTGCCTGTAATACCTTGCGGAAATGGGTGTGCGACGAGACAGAAAAACACTATAATAATGGCAAAAAGGTCGCCGTGTTAGGCGGAGACCATAGCACGCCTTTGGGGCTGATACAGATGTTGGCGACAAAGAAGCCTTTTGGTATCCTGCAAATTGATGCTCATGCAGATGTAAGAAATGCCTATGAGGGATTCACTTATTCTCATGCCTCTGTGATGTATAATGCTGTCCAATCCGAGAATGTCACACATCTAGTGCAAGTAGGCATACGTGATGTGTCCATAGGAGAAGTAGATTTTGCAGCTACACACCCCAAGATTACTACCTTCTATGACCACCAAATTAAGAAAGACGCTTTCCTAGGTAAGTCATGGGCACAGCAGACAGCAGAGATTATACAAGCCTTACCTCCTGAGGTATATATCAGCTTTGACATAGATGGACTAAAACCGTGGCTATGTCCCCATACAGGCACACCAGTACCGGGAGGACTAGAGTTCGAGCAGGCTGTATATCTCATAATAGAAATAGCAAAACATAGAAATATTATAGGCTTCGATCTCAATGAGGTAAGCCCTACATCACATGATGAGTGGGATGCCAATGTAGGTGCAAGAGTTCTTTATAATTTATGTGCAGCTATATTGAAGTAAATAGCGTATGCGGAAAATTATAGTATTACTTAGCCTATTATTTTTTCTATGTATAATATTTTATTGTTACAAAGAGAAAGTATTTGCCACACGAGAGATTCCACCATTTTACTATAGCTCAGAATCGGAATTTATTAATCATAATAAACATCTTACAGATACGGCTATCTTAGGTAAATTGATATTTTTTGACAAAAATATTTCCGAACCTTCAGGCATCAGTTGCGCCAGTTGCCATTCGCCCATGAATGCATTTTCTGACCCTGGAAATACAAAACTTTCTAAAGGTGTTTTTGGCAGAGATGGCAAGCGCAATGCTCCGGGAATTACTTACATTTCATATACGCCATACCGACATCAGGAGATTATAAGAGGGAAGGTAGAAGAAGTGGGCGGATTCTTTAGAGATGGAAGGGCGAAATTTCTAGTGCAACAAGCTATGTTTCCACTTATTGATGCTAATGAAATGAATAATTATTCGTTGGAAAAATTGGCAACTAAAATAAAAAATGCACCTTATTATGGGAAATACAAGGCTATATATGGCAGCATAGCAGCGGAAGACAGCTTCAGTGTACTATACAATATTTCCGAAGCCCTGCAAGCCTTTGAGATGTCGTACCAATTGCGACCTTTTACCAGTAAGTTTGATTTCTATCTTCAGGGAAAAGTGGAACTTAGTCAGGCAGAAAAAAGGGGTATGAGACTTTTCAACGATACGCTGAAAGCTAAATGTGGCTTATGTCATCCTACTACGCCCTTACCTTATGTGGATGATAAGACTATATTGTTTACAGATTTCTCTTATGATAATATAGGACTTCCTAAAATTACGACAGGAACACAAATAGATAGCGGTGCCGCACTTGCCGAAGGGTATAATCCCTTAGAATTGGGTAGATTCAAAATCCCTTCTTTGCGTAATGTAGCGTTGACAGCACCCTACATGCATTCTGGAATATTCACCACATTGGAAGATGTAATGGATTTCTACAACGAAAGGGATATAAATTCATCTTTCCAAGCTCCAGAAGTAGGTAAAACAGTGAATAGAGAGGATTTGGGAAACTTACAACTTACAAAACAAGAAATTCAGGATTTGATTGCTTTTATGAAAACACTTACGGATGGTTATAAAACTCATAAATAAGTAAACTAAGGCATTGTTTTTAATTTTCAATATACTATCTGTTTCTTCTTACAGATAGCTGGCATCAAAATGAAAGGGAAGCAGGTCTTTGATACTTTTGAATATCAAAATCTCATCTTCACCGTATAGTATCACTTTAATATCTTGACACTGTTGGTTTTCAGATTCAAAAATAGATTGTCTGCAGATGCCACAAGGCGCACATGCCTCTTTGAGAAATCCCTCTTCTTTACGAACACTTATGGCTATAGCCTTAATTTTTTTATCGGGAGCTAAAGATGCTTTTGCCGCCAAAGCTATGCGCTCGGCACATAGCCCTATAGGATAGGAGGCATTTTCTTGGTTGCTACCTTCCAATATTGTATCGTCATCTAATAATAAGGCTGCGCCAACATAAAAATGAGAATATGGTGCGTAACTGTTATGTGTAGCATTCTTAGCGTGCGCAATAATTTTTTCAAATTCTACAGGCAATTCGTTGATAGCGTATTTTTGGTATAGTATAGATTTTTCCAAAATTGAATGAATTATATGGTTATTTTTTCTTTGAGCATCAAAATACCTATGATAGTTAAAGAATCAGTAATTTGTCCGTCAAAAATCATTCCTAAAGCTTCTTTGAAGGCTATTTTTTTTATAGCTAACTGTTCTGTATGGTCGGGGCAAGGTTTGCTTATAGTTAGCTGTTATGCTACATCATATAGTATTGCTTTCTCGTCAGTAACAGAATTTGAAGTGTAAAACGCTAGGAACTTTTCTAGTTTTTTAGCTTGCAATCCTTCTGCTATCAACTTACTAGGGGCAGCAGTCTCTGGGGCTCGTCAAAACGCCTCTAATGAAGTCGTTGCTACACTGAAAAATCAGCTTTTTTACATCTAGGGGGGCAATGGCTACTGGTGTTGTGGCAGTAACTCTTTCAATATCCGAAAAAATTAATGTCATATGGATTGTCGAGATAATTACTTGGTGTAAATGAAAAGTTTACATTTATTTTATTGTTGTCGTCAACAGTTGCGTGATCCATTTGTGTATGAAACAAAATAAGTTTTAATATTGCTTCATATTTTTCAATGAATGTCTTGTAGTATAGAGGATTGAAATAAATATTCTCTGTATGAGCTGCAACCAACATTGTAATGTCCGATTTTAAATTATTCCTACGTCTTAGTTGGTTTCCTAAGTCACCATATAAATGTTTGTCTTGAGTAAAGTAACTCAACAGGAAATATGTTTTATTTTCCATTGGAACGAGTGTAACGAATATTTCCTCCATCCTGTCGTCTGAATGTGGGATTGGCTTGCCTTGAAAATCGAAATCGAGATAGAAGGATGAGGAAACAGCAATCGGATAAAACGCATGGAGTTCTAACACTTCGGTTTCAATGACTGAAAAGTCAGTTGAAAGAATTGCTGTGTCAAAAACTTGTTTGTTCTGTTTTATGTCATTGGCGGATTGTTCACCAAAATTCATCCAATTCGAAACTTCAATTTTTTTGTGACTTGAAACAACAAAGCCTCTGTAAGCAAATAAAAAGTTTTGTTCGGGAGTTTGTGTGTATGTTTGTATTTCGATGGGACGAAATATTGCATCGTGTTTATTACAAAAGCCCCAAAATATTGATGCATGATTTTTACTAAGTTCTTTCCCATCAAACTCGCCCTTATCTAAGGCGTAACTC
>JBGAWK010000090.1:0-6220 GCA_044227665.1 Chitinophagales bacterium | reverse complement strand
TCATAGACATTGGATTCGTATTGATTTTGATAATAATACCTGTACCCGAATGTTGGTGAATTGTAATAAAACGCACTGAAATCCTGATAGTTGAAATAGTCGGGTAGGAACAACGAGAACCGAATATCCTCACCATAAGGAGAAAAGCCACATGCCAGTCCTACATTTTTAGCGAGCAAAAGCAGAATAGAAACTATTAATTTCTTCATGGCTATAATTTTTAAATACAGATTCACTCAAGTCAAAAAGTACAATGGTTGCGGACTTATCCAGTACTACATTCTTTTGGATAATGCTTATAGCTTTTTTAATATCTTTTGCAGCTACCTCTTCGCATTTTATCTTATCTCCCACTCTATAGTAATCGTTCCAGTTCATAGAAGTATCCTTATGAACCTCATACCACATAGGCTCTTTTTTGACGCAAAACGATTCCAACTCTCTACTGCCAATATCTATCAATTTTACAAAATGCTCATTATGATACAGTTGCGACCAGCTATAGACGGGAAGTGCAATATCCAGAGGTAGGGGATATTTTCTCTTTAGGTCCAAATATTTTTTTAATTCTTCAGTATCTAAAATCGAATTTTTATGTTTGTCTGACAAGGGTTTAATGAGATTATAGCACATCAACGTAGCTCTATCTACAGGTGGAACCCCCATGATATCTCTATATTTATACGGATATAGCCTTAGCGTACAGCTAATTTTTGTTTTGGAACGTTTCTTAATACTTTTAAGTAAATAAAAATACTTTTCCTTAGTTGACTTAGTCCAGTCACAATCCACCTGTATTTCTTCGGAAATATGGATATTACTATTTTCAGATTTGAAAGAACCATTCCTTTTGTCTATCAAAAAAACAATATTTTCCGCCAATTTATCCAAATCCTTTTCCTCATTAAATTTAAATATTTCATTTTTGATAAATATCGTAGGTACTATAGCTACATCATCAAGTTCCCTGAAAAAGCTATTGTAGTCTCCAATTTTCTCATAAGGAAAGTTTCCTTTAGCATCAGAATAATCTACCTCAAAGTATTTGATATAGATTTTTTTTACGCCAGAGTTTTTGGCATGATAGAAGGCAGAATCACTATAGCTATATTGATTTTTCCAATAATAGAAAGCTCTTTCTATATCTAAGTCTCTCTTAGATTTATGGCAACAACAAGTAAGAAATACTGCGGCAAGGATAAGAAATAATGTTTTCACGCTAATACGACAATAGAACGTTGAATCTACTACATTTTAGTATATTTTAATTCTTAATGAAAGTTAAGATGTACCGAATTTACGCTCCTGTTTTTTTCTATCTGATATTATTATTAAAAAATACCCGAGACAGGTGTATAGAACAATTATAATTCTAATTTTACAAAAAAATAGTCATGGGTAAAGTTCTAATTATAGGGGCTGGTGGCGTAGGTAACGTCGTAGTCAGGAAGTGTGCTTCTGTACCAGAAGTATTTAGCGAAATTATATTGGCAAGTCGTAAAAAATCTAAATGTGATGCCATCGCTGCCGACTTACAACATGCCCATATCACTACTGCGGCTGTAGATGCCGATGACGCTGCACAAGTAGCGCAACTCATACGCACGCACAAGCCTCAGATGGTCATCAATGTAGCACTGCCTTATCAGGATTTACCTATCATGGACGCTTGCTTGGAAACGGGTGTTCACTATCTCGATACGGCAAATTATGAACCCAAGGATGAAGCCAAATTTGAATATTCATGGCAATGGGCTTATCATGAGCGATTCAAAGCCAAAGGCATCATGGCATTATTAGGCTGTGGCTTTGATCCCGGACAGACCCAAATATATACGGCGTATGCTGCCAAGCACCATTTCGACGAGATGCACTACTTGGATATCGTGGACTGTAATGCCGGCGACCATGGACAGGCTTTCGCCACCAACTTCAATCCCGAAATTAATATTCGCGAGATTACGCAAAACGGAAAATATTGGGAAAATGGAAAATGGGTGGAAATACCGCCTATGAGCATTCATAAACCTATAGAATACCCCAATGTAGGTTCTAAAGAATCCTACCTGCTCTATCACGAGGAACTGGAGTCTTTAGTAAAAAACTACCCTACCCTCAAGCGAGCTAGATTTTGGATGACATTTGGGCAGCAATATATTACTCATCTGCAAGTACTCCAAAATGTAGGCATGACGAGTATCAAACCCATCCATTTCAACGGACAAGAAATTATACCTTTGGAATTCTTGAAAGCAGTGCTTCCAGAACCTAGCTCTTTGGGCGAAAATTATACTGGTGAGACTTCCATAGGCTGCCAAATCAAAGGCATAAAAGAGGGTAAAGAACAGACCTATTTCATTTGGAACAACTGTCTCCACCAACATGCCTATCAGGATGCTAAAGCCCAAGGTGTATCCTACACTACAGGCGTGCCAGCTATGCTAGGCGCAAAACTGATGATGGAAAATGTATGGATGCAGCCCGGTGTATGGAATTGCGAGCAGATGAACCCAGATCCATTTATGTCGCAAATAGGAGAATATGGACTTCCTTGGCACGAAAAAGTTGGCATAGCATTACCTCATGAATATTAGAACAATAGATCTGCCATGCACTTAGAAGAAATTATACGCCATAGGCGCTCCATAGATCCTGATGATTTCAATGGAAAGGCGGCAGAGGATACCATTATCCAAAGGATGATAGATGCAGCACATTGGGCTCCTACTCACGGCTATACAGAGCCTTGGCGTTTTATAATTTATGGTTATGGAAAGACCCGAGATTTTGGTAGCTTACATGCAGCTACGTACAAGAGCAACACACCTGAACATCAATTTTTAGATAAAAAATACCAAAAAATATTACATCGCGGCGATTTGGCATCACATATTATCGTAATCATAGCAGAACATGGATTACGCCAAAATATTCCCGAAATAGAAGAAGTACTTTCTGTAGGCTGTGCTGTACAAAATATGATGCTTGTCGCTACCGAGAATGATGTCGCTACATTTTGGAGTACCGGAGGTATGTGCTACCATCCTGCGCTAGCTGCGACACTTCACCTCACGGCATCACAACAAGTATTAGGATTCTTATACGTAGGGCTTACAGACAAGTCCATACCACTGGGACGCAGAGAAAATTCTGCCGAATCCCGAATCATAAAGTACTATAAATGATTTGGATATTCTCATTTTTTCTCATTGGGTTGCTTATACAATATTTTATTCCCGACAAGAAAAAATGGATTAAGCACATCAATACTTTCATTATGTACCTGCCCTTACCCGCAGTTACGATAGTAAATATTTCCAAATTACACATAGATATATCGCTATTGTTCCCGATACTTTCTGCCTGGGCAATGTATTTGGGAGCATTCCTTTTTTTTGGAACACTATTTTTATTACAATATATAGATAAAAAAACCTTTGCCTGCCTGACCCTAGTCTGTGGACTGGGAAATACTTCCTTCATAGGCTACCCATTAATTACGGTACTATTGGGTAAAGAGCAGTTGCAACACGCCGTACTTGTAGATCAGCCCGGGACATTCCTCGCCTTGAGCACCGTAGGGATTATCACCGCGAGCATTGCACAGAAGGGCAGCTTTTCCGTAGTGTATATCTTCCGCCGTCTATTTTCTTTTCCGCCATTTTTGGCTTTTTGTGTAGGCATCATCGCGCCTAAATCTTGGTTTGAACTTCCTGTTTTTAGTATCAAAATCATAGATATATTGAATACTATCGGCACCTTACTTATTCCATTTGCATTATTGTCCTTGGGCTTGCAATTTGCTTTCAAAAAAAATGGCTTTTCATGGAGAGAATTTGCTATGGGCATAGCTTACAAGTCTGTCATAGGTCCCTTACTTTTTTTTATGTATATAACTGCACAATATACACATCCCAAATTTTCGCTCAGAGATACCGCCATATTATTGGAACTTGCTATGCCACCCATGATCACAGCATCTATCGTTGCAGACGAATTCAAACTCAGACCAGAACTCGCCAACGCCTTAGCCATTTTGGGCATACCCTTCGGCATACTTGCCGTATTCGCGTGGTACTGTATTATACCAACATAATTATAGCTCTAATTATGCCCATATCCTGATGCTTTACGGAATATATTATCATGTATCTCTATATTTGTACTATGATATTATCTGACAAGCGTATTCTTACATGCATAGAGGAAGGGAGTATAGTTATAGAACCATTCGAGAGGAAGAGATTGGGTACAAATTCTTATGATGTGTGCCTGAGCAAGCATCTAGCCCTCTACACTGTAGAGGTATTAGATGCCAAAGCACACAACCCCATCGAGCATATAGAAATTCCTGATGAAGGCTACCTCTTGCAGCCGGGAACATTGTACTTGGGCTCCACCGTAGAATATACAGAAACGCATCTCCATGTACCATTTTTGGAGGGAAAGTCTAGCATAGGAAGATTGGGAATAGATATTCATGCCACAGCAGGAAAAGGAGATGTAGGCTTTTGTAACCATTGGACATTGGAAATATCCTGTATAATGCCTGTACGTGTGTATGCAGGTATGCCCATAGGGCAACTTATATATTTTGAAGTGAATGGAGATATTGAAAATTCATATAAGAAGAAAGTGAATGCCAAGTACAACCACCGCAGTCCCCTACCTATGGAGAGTATGATGTGGAAAAATTTCTAAATCAACGCTTTATCTGCAAAGTAGAATACCAATAAGGCAATATCAAAGGATATGCTGCCAGTAACATATCCCATGCCCATATTCGCATTATTATATAATCTAATACTACAAAAAGTAGCACTAACCCAAATAAATAAGGGTCATATTTTTTTGTAAAAAATCCTATGACAAAAATCGTCTGCAAAAGAAATAGCATAGCAAAAATGGCCCATCCCAAATACGGATATGCTATCAAAATCTTGGCTATATAGGTAGTAATACCAAATGAGTGCAGTATGCCTATATCGGCATGTTGCGACATAAGGACATTGGAGAAATGACTCGGAAAGATAAGTGCGCCATTGTAAAGTTTGTAGAAGGCAGAACTTACCATCACAAACAATAGAAAATATCTTATACCTTCCCATACCAACTGCCGCTGCTTATCCTGCCAAACTCCTCCAAATAATATGAGGGCAATGATGACATCCAGTTTATGAAAATGCCCTGAAAAGATTTGATAGGTAAATGTATGTAACAGATATATTGCTAAGACAAATGCTGCATACCCTCTATTTTGATAAAAAATAAATAATAGAAATGAGGAAATCAGCACGAAGTCTATACAATAGGCTATATATATATTGGATACCAAAAATGTACTCAGCCCCGTAAAATGAAAAAGCCACAAGGTATTGTCCAGCCCTTGGGTAGGAATATTTTGACCTACCAATACATACAAACACTTCCCCCAATACATTTTCATCCCTATAAGCAGCACCATACTTACTGTCAAAACGGGGCTTATATATTTATAGGACTTAGTCTTCATGAAAACTCATTACGTTAGTTTCTACCGGATTTTTTATCCATGTATCTTGATAAGAGATGGTACTTTTTTCTACCCTACAAGAGAGAATGCTGTCCCTACTCATTTTTTGTAAAGTGTGAAAAAACCATGAGGGGTATGCATCTATAGCCGAGGAGTCTGCAAAAAATTGTTTGGCAACTCTTTGTCTTATGAATCTGCTATCCATTTTTTGGCTTTTCAGAAACAAAGCCGGCTGTAGTGATTTTGCTTGCTTCGCCATCTCATACTGCCTCAGCGTTTGGAGTAAAATGCCTTCTTTATAATCTCCAACTTTGGTATAGTCGAATATTTTACCATTTATATATATAGAATATACTTGATATATGGATTTTTCTTGCTGTGGGTGAGAATACATATCATATACAAAGAAGGGGAAGTTATGTATCCTTTTTATATTAAAAAATAGCTCCCCACATATAAATAATACGACACAAAAGCCTAAGAGCCATGAGGACTTAAATACGCGTATGAGATACCATGATTTCATCAGAGTATGGCCGCAATAAACTTATAGGTGATAAAGATTGCTACGAGCAACTTCAAGCCTATTCCCAATAAGAAACCTATAAACGACCCTATAGCAGACTTTATCGCTATATCAGGAGAATTTCCCGCAGCTAGTTCTCCTGCAAAGGCACCCAGCAGCGTGCCTGCAAAAATTACTGCCGG
>JBGAWK010000008.1:0-72897 GCA_044227665.1 Chitinophagales bacterium | reverse complement strand
GTTCATATTCTTCCTTGTCAAAAAGCATAAGCGCCGCCTCTGTGGTAGTATCAAATGTAAGGATTTTTTTGTTTTTTATGACAGGTCTAATTTTACAGGCAGTGTACAAGCTAGCGATTTATTTTTTGCTTTTATTATTTCTTTTCTTTTTGTCTTGATACCAAAAGAAACAAAAAAATCAAGGCTGCTTTTAATGTGCTTTTGCTCTCTCACAAACCTTCAGCTTGAAAAAAATGGCTCTTGGTAGTTTTCGCTATATAATTTTTACGTTCGCTACTCACGTAAAAATGGCGAAAAAAGCCGCACATTTTTTTCTTCGCCTCGCACGAAAATCAGCCTAGGGGATTTCCTTATCTATCAGTAAGTAGTCGGATAATCCTGTCCATCCTTTAATCATAAGAATCATGGTTCGGACAATTATTCGAACGATTTTAGGGCAAGTTTATGAGGTTACGGCTGAGCTTAGTTGTGGGTGGAAACACCAACAACGGCGAGTATTCTCTAAAAATCTTAAATCATCCTTCTTTTTATCTTGATATAAAAAGAAGCAAAAATATCAAGTCAAAAATATCGCTCCACGCTCATAGCCTGCGCTTGGCTGCCGATTTTTGACCGGCTCGGCTTTTTGGGGTTAGTGCGGTAGCTGTAAGTTCATGGTTTGCGTTCTAGGGAATTTTAATTCTATAATCCTGTCCATCCTTTAATCCTAAAAATCATAGTTCAGACAATTATATGAATGGTTTTGGGGGAATAGTTCTGGGATGACTTGTGCTTAGAAAATATGCAATTAGCACAATGCGCTAATTTTCTGACATTTCGCATTGGGGTTTCAAACCCTAATATCTTTCTGACACTGTTTGTTTTCAAATTTTTAATCTAAAATTTGTTTAAATATTTTTGATAAATATTAAACAAAATATTATTTTTAGACCGTGAATAGATTTAGCATTAGTGATTTAGAGCATTTTAGTGGCATTAAAGCGCATACCATACGGATGTGGGAAAATCGCTACAATGCCCTCACGCCGGGTCGTAGTGACGGAAATATTAGATATTACGACAATACGCAACTACAGAGATTATTGAACATAGTGAACCTCCAAAAAATAGGATTTAAGATTTCTAATTTATGTTTTCTAGACGACAATGCGCTCAATCTACTCATTGAAGATAAGATTATTAATATAGATAGCGAAAATGAAGCTTTAGGAAGACAAAATTCCTTACTGATGGCTGGTCTGGAATTTGATAATACTACCTTCCATCAACTTTGTGAAGAGAATGAAGAGCGATATGGAATCCTAGATAATTATTCTAAAATTCTTTTACCTCTACTACAGCGCATAGGATTATTATGGAATATCTCAAATATTAGTATTGCCCATGAGCACTTTATTACACATCATATAAAAAGGCGGTTATATGCAACATTAAGTAACATAAATACAGTTCCGCCAAAGAATAGTCCACATTGGGTCTTATTTCTTCCAGAAGATGAGTATCATGACATTGGATTACTGATTAGCGCCTATTTTTTAGAAGAAAGTGGAAATACCATTATTTATTTAGGATCTACTACGCCTCTTTCTGTAGTACATGAGGTCACTACGCAAGTGCCTATCCAAAATTTGCTATTTTTTTGGGTACGTAATGAAAATAGTGAAGGATTCATTTCCTACACTAAAGAAATTATAGATTTATTTCCTACACAAAATATCTATATAGCTGCAAAAGGAGACCTTTTGCAGCAGCTACCTTTCAAGTCTGTCATAAAATTATCCTCAATTACGGATCTAATAGCCTCCCAAAAAAAGAAATAATGAATAGAATTGCTATCATAGGATCAGGATTTTCGGGTTTGAGTGCTGCCTGCTACCTCACCAAAGCAGGCTACGCCGTAGATGTGTATGAAAAAAATGAAAGTGTAGGCGGCAGAGCTCGCCAACTTACCACTCTGGAAGGTTTTGTATTCGACATGGGACCAAGTTGGTACTGGATGCCTGAAGTTTTTGAGCATTTTTTCAACGACTTTGGACACTCTGCACAAGACTTTTATACGCTCTTGCGACTGAATCCCGCTTTCGACATCATGTACGAGAACAATTCTTGCATGTCCATTCCTGATAAATATGAGGACTTGAAAATGCTATTTGAAAATACTGAATCTGGAAGTGGTGCGAGATTAGATGCTTTCATGGCAGAAGCTAAAGAGAAGTACACTATAGCTATGACTAAGTTTGTAACAAAACCTAGTAACACCCTGTGGGAGTACTTTAGCCCCGATATAGCTGTAAGTGCCCTGAAATTACACCTCTTGTCGTCACAACGTAAATTGGTACGCAAATACTTTAAGCACCTCCATCTGGTAGCACTTATGGAGTTCCCTGTATTATTTTTGGGTGCAATGCCTCAAGACATCCCTGCTATGTATAGTTTCATGAATTATGCAGGATTGTCCTTAGGTACTTGGTATCCCATGGGTGGCTTTGGCAAGGTGTGTGAAGCTATGATGAAGATAGCTATGAATCAGGGTGCTACGTTTTATATGAGTACCGCAGTTCAAAAGATAGAAGTCTCTGACAAAAAAGTTCACTCTGTGCTTAGCACCTTGGGCAGCAAGCATTATGATGCCGTAGTTGCTGCGGCTGATTATGCACATGTAGAATCACAACTCTTGGAAGCGGGCTATCGCAACTATGATGATGCCTACTGGCAGAAGCAGACATTTGCCCCTTCCTGTCTGCTCTATTATTTGGGGATCAACAAAAGGATTCCCAACTTACATCATCATACCTTGTTTTTTGATGAAGACCTAGATACACACGCAGTATCCATATACAAAAATCCAGAATGGCCTGTCAAGCCCTTGTTCTATGTCTGTTGTCCCTCTCAGTCAGATGCTACGGTAGCACCTGATGGTTATGAAAATATATTTTTACTTATGCCACTGGCCGCAGGATTACAGGATGATGATGAAGCTAAACGTGAAAAATATTTCAACATCATGTTAGACAGATTGGAAACAAAAACATCAAGTACTATAAGACCGCACATTGTGTATAAAAAAAGCTATTGCACCTCCGATTTTATACAAGACTACAATGCTTACAAAGGCAATGCTTACGGTCTTGCCAACACCCTTATGCAGACAGCATTTTTAAAACCTAAACTTAAAAATAAGAAAGTAGAAAATCTTTTCTATTGTGGCCAGTTATCTGTGCCAGGGCCCGGTGTGCCGCCGAGTATCATCTCTGGAAAAATTGTAGCTACTGAGCTCCAAAAATATTTTACGCATAAATCATAAATCCATGATAGCATTATATAATAGTGTAGCTGAAGCCTGTAGTATATATACTACAAAAACTTATAGCACAAGTTTCTCTTTAGGAATACAATTTTTACATAAAAGACTCCGTAAAGCTATCTATGCTATTTACGGCTTTGTGCGCCTAGCAGATGAAATCGTAGATACCTTTTACGACTACAACCAGAAGATATTATTATCGCGATTTGAGGAAGACACGTACCGCGCCCTACACGATGGCATCAGCCTAAATCCTATTTTACATAGTTTTCAGGATGCTGTACGCAAATATAATATTGAGTATAATCTCATAGACACTTTTTTGCATAGCATGAAAATGGACTTGGAGGATGTACAATACAACGACGATAAGTATAAGGAATACATCCTAGGCTCCGCAGAAGTGGTGGGATTGATGTGTCTACATGTATTTACCGAAGGTGACAAAACCTTATATGAAAAGCTAAAGCCTTCCGCCATGAGACTAGGAGCAGCCTTTCAGAAGATAAATTTCTTACGGGATATACAGCATGATAGTGAGGTGCTGGGCAGAATGTATTTTCCTCACATTAACTTCCATAATTTTAGCGATAACGACAAAAAAAATATAGAAGAAGATATCAAAGAAGACTTCCACGAAGCACTGAAGGGCATTCTCGAACTTCCTATGTCCTCTAGGATGGGGGTATTTTTAGCGTATGCCTATTATGTCATATTATTAAAAAAAATTCAGGCGATACCTGCCCATCGCATCATGACAGAACGTATAAGGATTAGCAACATACACAAACTATGGATTGCCCTAAAATCCTACTTCCAAATCCAACTCAGATGGATATAAAGGATAAGAAAAAAGCCATAGTCATAGGTTCTGGCGTGGGTGGTATGGCTACAGCTATACGCCTTGCAGCGAGAGGCTTTGAGGTGGAAGTCTTTGAAAAGGAAGAGCATCCCGGAGGCAAGGTTTCTTGGATTGCCAAGGACGGATTTCGTTGGGGAATAGGGGCATCGTTGCTTACGCTACCTTTTCTGATAGATGAATTATTTTTTCTGTGCAAGAAAAATCCCGAAGATTACTATAGATACGTATCCTTAGAGGTCATCAACAAATACTTTTTTAGTGATGGCACGATTATTAACGCCTATAGCGATAAACAAAAATTTGCTGAAGAAATACAACGCAACACAAAGGATTCCGCCGCTCAACTGTTACAGCATCTCAAAAAAATTGAACAACTATACCAGCTTTCCGCACCTGTGGCACTAGAAAAATCGCTACACAAGTTCTCTACTTATACATCAAAAGAAGGGTTACAGCTTTTTTTGACCAGCCCCACGAAATTGGGCATTTTTAAGACCATGAATAAAAAGCTGCAAAATATCTTTGTAGATAAAAATACGGTGCAATTATTTAGCCGCTATGCGACCTACAATGGATCAAATCCCTACAAAGCTCCTTCTATACTCAATGTGATAGCCCACCCTGAATATAATCACGGGGCCTTCATGCTCATAGACGGTATGCCGTCATTGACCATGAATTTACATAAATTGGCGCAAGAAATGGGTGTGACATTCCATTTTAATAGCTTGGTGCAAAGCATAGAGTATGACAACAGTAGAGTTTTGGGTATAAAGGTAGAGAATACGTTGGTGCAAGCAGCGTATGTAATCAGCAACATGGACATAAGGCTCACTTACAAGCATCTGCTTCCTCAAATGACACCCCCAAAAAGCTTGATTAAAGAAGCATTATCTACTTCTGCCATGATATTTTACTGGGGTATGGATAAAAAATATCCCAAGCTGGATATACACAATATTTTATTTTCTGCAAATTATAAAAAAGAATTCCAAGATCTATCCTTAGGGGAAATTATTGACGACCCTACAATTTATGTATTTATAAGCTCCAAAATCAATCCTAATCACGCTATTAAGGATGGTGAAAATTGGTTTGTACTTATCAACGTACCCCATAATTCTGGACAAAATTGGGAAGCACTGAAAGATAAGTTTAGAGCGATAATCATTCAAAAGATTAGTAATACCATAGGGGAAGATATTGCGCCACATATTATCACAGAAGTGGTAAATACGCCTGCTACCATAGCTGCTAAAACTGCTTCTTATCAGGGGGCCTTATATGGCAATGCTTCCAACAAAGTATTTAGTACTTTTACACGACACCCAAATTTTTGCCGTAAAGTCAAAAACTTATATTTCTGTGGCGGCACAGTACATCCCGGCGGCGGTGTACCCATCAGCTTGCTATCTGCAAAAATTACAGATGCACTCATTCCTTCATAAATATTCCCGCTTGATTCTCCTCAATTGGACGGTCATACACCTTGTAGGTGTAGTAGGCATGAATTTACCACAAACCAAAGAGGGGTTCGAGGCACTATCTGCCATAAACCTTCTTCTGTCTGCCGTACTTATCCTAAGTAGTTTATCGCAATGGAATATTAAGATTGTAGGCGCATGGTCGGCGATTTTCACCATCGGCATGGTCGTAGAGATCATAGGTGTGCATACAGGAAAAATATTTGGGGATTATCATTATACTTCCCGACTGGGAGTGTCGCTACTGGGAGTCCCCCTGATTATAGGAGTGAACTGGGTAGTACTTACCCTCTGTACTGCCACATGGCTCAATAGCAGCAAGATGAAAGCAGTACCCCGAATAGTCATTGGTGCCGGCATTATGGTACTGCTAGATATGCTGCTAGAGTACTTTGCTGTGAAACATCGGCTATGGGTATGGCATGATACACAATACCCCGATATACAGAACTTTTGGGGTTGGTTTGTTACAGGTATATTTACCCATACCATACTCCTATGGAGTGGATACAGAGAGGATAACAGCTATGCCAAAACTTACCTTTGGCTACTATCATTTTTTTTGCTAATAGATTATATGCTGACATAAGTAGTTTGTAACTCGCAGTCCATCCTCTAATTACAAAATAATAGAATATACTATTGTCGGCTTCCAAGATATTTATTTTATAAAAAATGAAAAGCATATTTTTATAGATTTGCAGTAACACCTTATAAATAAGTAAATCGCCAATGAATACTATCTCAGTATCTAACTTTTCAGAGCTTATAACGAACTACTTAAATGTCTTGGAGCATGATGGGGAGCCTGACGAAGCCTATAAATACTTGGCGATTGATACATTTCAGCAATATTGGGATATAGATGCTACTGATTTTTATCAGATGTTTAGGAAGGCTTTCAGCAAAGTATCTAATTTAGTATATCAAAATTCATGGGGATTTATTGAGAAATCTGCCAAAAATCACCCTGAAGAAGTAAGGGAGATGTTCCGAAACTTGTATGATGAGGCTAAAGAAATTTCGGTAAGAATAAAAAAATTCCAGTCTGCATCCGAAGGCCTTTTGGCTAACCTGAGACAAGCATTGCATCGCACCAATATCAATGCACAACAAGATGAACGTACTATTTCAGTATATTTATCATTTAGATACCCCGAAAAGTATATTCTATACAAAGCTGACTATTATAAGAGCTTATGTGAACACTTTAATATAGCTACAAAGAAATCTGGAGACCGATTTTTACACTTACAAGAATTAGCGACACAAATCATTGGACAAGGCGTATTGCAAGAAGACACCTTCCTGAAAACTTATAGGCAATATTATATCGAGCCTTATTGGGACGATAGATATCTCATGATTCAGAATATATTATATGTGGTTTTTAAGGACATGAAGGAGTTCGATTTATTGGAAATACTCAAAAAATTTGACCGAAAAGATGTAGAAGACTATTACAGTTTCTTAGATGATATCATCGAAAAATACAATTTACAGATAAATAAGCACAAACTAGTCTTTAATTTCCAAGACAAGCAGATAATATTTACTATCGGACAACGCTACATATTCCATGTAAACCAAGCCAAAAGTACCGATTATAAATATAGGGTTATCTCAGAGATACCCATCAGTGAGGACTACATAAATTTTGATGGAAAACCGGAGGCATATTTTAACAAACTCAATACTTTTGGACAAGTAAAGCTCAACACTATTTTGATATTCAATGCAATAGAAAAAGAATTGAATCGCACTCAAATTTCAGGGTATTCCAAATACAACAAAAAAGAATTAGAGCGAATGGCTTTTGACGTAGATTTCAGAAATGAAATTTTGAGCCACCTATCCTATAACACTTCAACCGAAAATAAAAAAGTGCCTAAAATTATGAACAAAAAATTGCCCTTAAATCAAATATTATATGGGGCTCCAGGAACTGGAAAGACCTATGAGACTAAGAAAATTGCCGTAGAGATTATTCTTGGCAATAAGCCTAGAACTCGTGAAGAAATAAACATGGAATACGAGAAATTAGTCAATGCAAAGCAAATTGTATTTACGACTTTTCATCAAAGTTTGAGCTACGAAGATTTTATAGAAGGTATAAAACCCCTAACATTAGATGAAAACGTAGTTTACGAAGTGAAAGACGGAATCTTTAAGAACTTATGCCAAAGTGCTTTAACAAAAGAAATAAAATCCAACAATTTTGAGACTATATACAGGCTATTGCTAGAAGAAATTGCCAACTCAAGTGAAAACAAGCTAATCCTAGAAACACTAGTGCATGCCAAGGAATTTACAATCTATAAAAACTCAAAAAACAATATTAGATTTCATGCTAATACAGCAAAAGCTTATGATGCTGTCATAAAAAAGGAAGTTTTAGAGCAGTATTTAAAAACCGGAGAAACTTTGGATTGGCCCTCTTATACCAAATCTTTAGGCAATTATGTCAAAGAGAAATTCAAATACGCACAAAGTGAAACAAGAGACAACAAGAATTATGTTCTTATCATAGACGAAATAAACAGGGGCAATGTCTCCGCCATCTTCGGTGAGCTCATCACGCTCTTGGAAGATGACAAAAGAAAAGGAAACAAAGAACAGATAGAAGTTACCCTACCCTACTCCGGAGACAGATTTTCCGTTCCTAATAATGTATATATCATAGGTACGATGAATACAGCCGACAGAAGCGTAGAAGCCTTGGATACTGCATTGCGCAGAAGATTTTCCTTTATAGAAATACCTCCCAACCCCGATATGCTATCAAACTCCAATTATAAGGATGTAGATTTGAGGCGGCTATTGGGAACTATCAATAGACGTATAGAAGTGATAATAGACAAAGACCATCAAATCGGTCATTCATATTTTATAGGCATTGAAGACTTGGAAGACCTAAAGCAAGTATTCAAAGACAAAATAATACCCCTATTGGAAGAATATTTTTACGGCGATTTTGGAAAAATAGGACTTGTACTAGGAGGAAGCTTCGTATATCAGGAAGATAATACTGCAAAATTCCCTAAAAACTTTACCTATGACCATGAGTTCCTAGATGACAAAAAAACATATCGTTTCATCCCCGTAGAAAATTGGGATGCAGACACATTTATTGCTGTATATGAAGCATAAATGATGTCCAACAAAAAGTATATACAAGTATTTGAGTATCAAAAACTGCGATATGATGATAATGGGGCATTTCGCAAGCCTCACTTCGAGGCTATGGTTCGATTCAATGAATTACACCAAAACAAATACTTTTCCATCATCCATAAAGGTATTCGATTTGGAAATCATGTAGGCGTAATACAGATTGGAGGGCTCACGATAGAAATCCTCCCAAAAGCCGATAATAATGATGATGCAGACAAGAATCTATGGCAAAATGTACTATTAAATATGCTGAAAGTCTGCAAAAATATCCAAGTAGCCTCCATATCTGAAACACAGCTCAAGAAGAGACCCCATTCTATTCTAGATATTTATTTTCAACTATACATTATAGAAATAGAAAGACTTGTAAAAAAAGGGCTGATAAAAAAGTATAGTAAAAATCACTCCAAACAACCTGCCCTGAAAGGAAAACTGCTGTTTGCCCAGAATATTCAGCAGAATTTAGTGCATAAAGAATACTTCTATTGCGAACATGTAGTCTATAACAAAAATCATCTAATCCATCAAATTCTTTATAAAGGATTATTGGTCTTAAAAAATTTTGTATCCGAGTCCTTGGCAGACAAATTAAATCGCTTATTATTTGAATTTCAGGATATTGCCAAAATTCCTATACAGAAAAATCATTTTGAAAAAATAATTTTAGATAGAAAAAATCATGACTATCAAAGAGCTATAGACATAGCAAAAATTATCATCTTGAACTATTCCCCCAGCCTAACCTATGGAAATGAGCATCTACTTACTTTATTGTTTGACATGAATGTGCTCTGGGAAGAATATATCTTCAGAATACTTCACAAACACAGAACAGAAACTATGGAAATCAACTTCCAAAGTGCCGACAGATTCTGGGAAAGCAAAAAGATTAGACCCGATATAGTATTAAAGCACAATAACGAAACATACATTATAGACACTAAATGGAAAATTACAGATGCTGCCCATCCATCCGATGAGGATTTAAAACAAATGTTTGTATATAATCTACATTGGAAAGCAGAAAGAAGCTTGCTACTGTATCCAAAAACAAATCAGCAGGACAGTGGCTTTGGACATTTTCACTATGATAACTTAGGAAAAAAATGTAAGATTGGATTTATTGACATCACCAATGGAATGACCCTGAAGAACAGTAAGATTATAGCCACAGAAATATTTGATAAGATTATCTCCTCTCCGAACTTATAGCCTACCATTATGCCTATATACTGAAAAGTCTTATTCTATGCTGAATTAGATTTTTTGAAATCCCTCTAATAATTTTTATGGTTTGCATAATCCTCAAAGGCATTATTTTATAAGATACAAATTTGCAAAAACGATATTTTTTACATAATCCTGCACAAAATCAGTTGGGCGGCACTACGTGCCGCCCAACAATTGTAATATCCGCTAACCAAATACTTTATATTTATTTTTTCCATTCCTCTGGCCATTTCAGGAGCTTATCCAAGCTTTTGTAGGCACCATATTCTATGGCATGTTGCCCTCCTGGCGTTCCGGGTACAGAGGTATATGATTCTTTGATACGGAAGTATCTCCAATTTTTATAGTCTATAAAATAGTGTACTGTGGTAGCAGAAGGTCCTGGAACTTGAAAATAATTATCTACATTTTTCCAATCGTAACTAGCACCTATCACAGTAGAAATATCTTCTAATACATGACTATCTGGCGCACCGCCACTACTAGATGTAGTGCCATATACATAGCATTTTCCAATATCAAAAAAGAAATGTACTTCATAGCCCAAATATCCTCCAGAAGCAGTGGGTATTTTGATATAATTCAATATGGTAGTACCTTCTACTTGAGCTCCATTGGTATAAGATTTTATGATGTTAGCACTACTCCAGCTAGAAGATGAGTACATACGCTTACCCTGAGCATTTATACCAACCTGTCGGATACGTATGCTATCTGCAAAAACAAAATCCGACAAATAACTTCCCGAATTTGCTGACTTAATATATCCCGGAAAAGTACTTACATCTATGAGACTATCTAGTGTATAAGGCCCTTCTGTTATTTGCATAGAATCGCTTACTACATCTATCATCTTGGCTTTAAAATATTTCTTTTGTGCCGAATTATCCGCACCTAGCAGCATAAAGCAATAGTCGTCATCGTTGCCCTCGAAGGGATTATTTACATCGTACAATACTGTCCTAGAAGAAATCTGACTAGGGGTAGGCACATTAGAGATGATTTTGTCTTTACCACAAGATACTATCAAAAGTACAGTTGCGACATATAGCATATTTTTTATCATAATTTGAAAAATTTATTATGGTATTGCCGTAAATTCATCTTCCCATGCCTCACCGGGAGGCATAGAGAGTTTGTTCACTATTCTTTTCATATTCAGGCTTGTCTCGGAAATAGATTGAATCATAAAAGTATCTAGTTCATCAGGATATCCTATATTATATTGTACGACTAACACTTTTTCATCAGAAGAAAGAGTATAGCTATATTTTTTTATTCTGCCTATCACAGTGCCTAAGCAAACACCTTCATTATTTCCTTCGGTGATAAACATATTTCCATCTTCGTAAAAGTTATATATACTATTTTTCCAGCACCATTTATCTTCTCTTATACCATCAATTTTAAATGCTAAGGATTTCCAATTTTTGTTTATTAGCTTTGATTTATAAAAAGTTTTAGCTTCATCTTTCTTACAACTTACCGAAAGCAAAGCAAAGGCTGTCAATATCAGCGTGATTTTCAGCTTCATAACTATTAGTTTATCATTTTAATATCCATATTAATTTGTCCTGACGTATTGTAGTTGCCGTTTATAGAATTCACCTTTATTAGCCCCCTTTTCCCTGTTCTATTGGAGGTAAACTTATATACCTTATTAGGCGTAATATCTATCTCCCACCCTATGGTGACATGTGGGTCATTGTCGTAGGCATTGTGCAGGTCTCCATTGGTAGCTATGCTGTTGAACCCGCCTACTGTAATATCTGTGACACCTATTTGCATAGAATTTTTGGTAGTCCAATTGGTGATACCTACAGAAAAGAATCCATATATTCCCGGAGCAATAGTAACTGCTGTGCTTATAGATGCAGGAGACACAAACATGGCTAGATTGTCGGGGTTGTTGTGCAGGAATACTAAATCGGTAGTGCCTTGATTGGCTGCTGCTTGTGTGAGCGTACGCACCTTACAGGAATCAAAAGTCAGGAAACAGTTATAAGATGCCGCTGATTGATTGCTCAGTACTACTGAAGGAAATGACTGTACGGGCTTGCTGTCCACTTTTTTGTCGTCTTCTTTACTGCATGATGTAAGAAGGGATAATGCTAATAAAGCTGTGTTGATGATGATTTTTTTCATATATATATAATTAAAAAGTTATAGAATTTCAATCTTCCAAGTATCCAAGGAACTATATGAACCTCTTGGTTTTAAGTAACTACTAGGCCCTGCTGATATATAATCAGAGTTATTGAGCAAATAGAGGGAAGTGTCAACGACACATTGTATAGTCACTAAATCTTTCCCTGCTTCCATTATATTGAATAATTGCGCCTCATTGCCTACGTATGGATATAGTTTTATGTAATAGTTGTTTTTAGCACTATAATCTAAACACCATTCTGGATGATCCTTAGGTCGAATATAATACTGATTTGGATTTTTCCCCGGTAATAACTCTATTAATTCTTCTGTACCTAAGGTTATATACAATCCAGGTTCAACATTGAAATAATACTTCAAAGTATAATTCCTTTTAGTTTCATATAATCTTACCGTCCCTTTGAACGGGTGTGTATTTACCATTACATTCTCTTCCTTTTTACAGGAAAAAAATATTGCCGACATTAGTATGCCAACTGCTAAATTTCTTATTCTAATATATTTATTCATGGTAATAAAATTTGCCATCTGTAATTTGTAATACACTGCCTTGTACGCATTGCATCTTGCCACTAAATGTAGCTTCTATAATTTGTGGGTTTTTAGAAACTTTGGTCACATTTACTGTAAGCTGACTTCCTTGCATAGTGCCGCCACACAGATAGTTGGCAGGTGTATAGTTGCCCATTTGAGCCACATTCTGATAGGAAGTAGCCGTAGAATTATCTGGAATATTTACGGTATAGATACCCTCTTTATCCGTATTGAACAAGTTGATATTAAATGCTTGCTGAGTTCCTCCAACACCCTTCGTTCCAGCAATATTGATGATTTTGGGCCCTAGCTCTTCTGAAAAATGGTAGCTGCCAAAAATATCACTATCTGCACTCCATTCCACCCCATCTATTTGCATATACAAGATATTTTCCCGGGAGGTATCAGCAGAGGTGTTGCTTTTGGACTTTGTAGCACAAGAGAGCAGCATCCAGCAGGTCAGCGTTAGTATAATCACATTTTTTGAGCGCATATAAATTGAATACACAAATTTTTATATAAACACATATAGGTACAACAGCCTATCGACAAACAACATTTTTAATAGACGAACAGCATTTTTTGTATTATTTTTAAAGATTTTAATATATGTCAAAAAAATACACTTGTGTACTAGCTGACGACAATGAGTTGGACAGGCTTATGCTTCGACATTTGCTTAAAACCAATTCTACCCTTGAGATTATGGGGGAGTATAACAGCGCAGAAGACGTATTGAAATACCATATTGATAATTTGCCCGACATCCTATTTTTAGACATAGATATGGGTAAGATATCAGGATTGGAGTTGCGAAGTATGCTTATGACAGTGCCTGTATGTGTGTTTATATCTGCCTATCCTGAATATGCTTTGGAAAGTTTTGAAAAAAATGCCCTAGACTTTATCGTCAAACCTATTACCAAAGACCGTTTCGCCAGCACCCTACTTCGTATCTCCGAATACTTGAACATCAAAACCAAGGCTCAACTACTGGACGAAGAACTAGGTTCGGATATCATATACATCAAAGATGGCAACGACAAGATTAAGATACATACTTACGACATCCTATATCTGGAAGCGTATAAGGATTATACCAAAATCGTGACTACCTCTGCCTACAACATCATCTTGAGCAGCTTGGGCAATCTCCTGTCTCGACATCCATTTGACAAGTTTGTGCGCATACACCGCAGCTATGCTGTAGCTAGACATAAAGTACAAAAAATAAGTACACATGAAGTATATGTCGGCAATACAATTCTGCCTATAGGCAGAAGCTACAAAGATACAATATCATGGTAAGAAGTAGTTTTTTTCGTAGCTATATTTGGGTCTGCATTATTATAGGCTATACTACTACTCATGCCTCTATAACGTCCAAAGAACAGGCATTGCAATATAACACTTCCGCTGCTAAATATATGCTGTCGTCACAGTACATCCCTGCATCCATGATGCTCATCAAAGCCATTGCAATAGGTGAAAAACACCACTACGACGACATATTGTACGAAAGCTATACGATGATGGGTAAAATTTTTTTCCATCAAAATAATTTTAAAAAAGCCCGATATTATTACACAAAATCTTACCTGCTCAACAAAAAAGATACTTTGTATGCTGCCAATTATCACAAATATTTAGGCGATATATTTCTTGTAGAAGGCAATATAGACAGTGCCAAAAATGCCTATGGATATGCAGAAACTTTATACAAAACGATACAAGACCTAGACAGCAACTTGCTTGGCAAGTTCTATAGCAATTATAGCATCACTTTTGAAAATAATTTTATCAAAAAATTGGAGTATGCCTTGGCAGCAGACAGCTATTATACAGAATTAAGTACTAGCAATATCATCAACAAAGGCAATATCGGTACTTCATACAAGGATATCGTCATCCAATATATATATGACAGCCTGAGTCGAATTTCTGATATCATCCCTGCTACAAAGGCTGAAAATATAGCACTAGCCAAAAGCTATTTGACTGCTGCCATACGCCTAGCAGTCCGCACTAACGACAAGGCGGATCAAGCCTATTTCAGTGGCGTATTATCAGAATTGCAATATGAGGAAGGGGACTACAAGGGTGCATATCTCAACTATAGGTTGTACTATGAAACCACAGACTCTATCTTCTCACAAGAGAGCAAAAATGCCCTTGCTGAAGTAGAAAGCAAACTAGAAATACAGCAAAAAAATGCAGTAATAGTCCAACAAAAACGCACCCGTATTGCCCTAATATCTGGACTACTGTTATTAGGCATCATAGGATTACTGCTGTATATGCAAGCTGCCAACAGAAAGCGTAGCAATGACAAACTACAGCAACTCAATGTACAACTCGATGCTACAAACCAAATCAAAACCAAATTTTTCAGCATCATAAGTCATGACTTGCGCAGCCCTATCGCCAATATTGTCACACTACTAAACTTTCAGAAAGATCACGCTGACACACTGCCTGAAGGGGCATTAGAAAAACATAGAGAAAAGGTCATCCACGATGCCGAAAACTTATTGGAGTCCATGGAAACCATGCTCTTGTGGAGCAAAGGACAGATGCAAAACTTCAAACCCTCCTTCAAGACTATAGCTATAAATGATTTATTTGGCTACCTCCAAAGGTTCTTCTCCAATGTAGAAAATGTAGAAATGATATTTATTTCTAATGACATAGAATATCTAACTACTGATGAAAATTTCATGCAAGTCATTATGCAAAATCTTACTGCCAACGCTATCAAGGCCATGAGGCACACTACCAATGCTACTCTAAGCTGGGAAGCATACCGAGAGGGCGACAGTATTATACTTCAGATTCAAGATAATGGCCCAGGCATCGCTGCCGAAAACTTAGAAACTATCCTTCACCCTACCGCCACCAGTAGCGACAAACATGGCTTGGGATTGCAGATAGTGGGAGATTTGGCTAGAGCTATTAAGTGTAAAATAACTTTTATCAGTACAGAAAACAAAGGACTAATTACCCAGATAATAGTATAAATTTATCTATTTCTATTATCCTAAGTCATCGTCTTCTCACTATTATTTTAGTATTGGTAACTTTTAACGTATTTGTTCAAACGACAAAATAAAAGGAGCAACTGTGTTCAGAACCAAGTTATCTACCTACCGAAAACTGACTTTAAAATTGCAATACTTCCTGCTAAGCAAGCAGATATGACAGCAAAAAATACAGCTTTTGCAACTACATTTACAGGCATTAGTAATGCAGAATTGTAAGTGACAAAACGCGTTACAAAGAGACCATAGGATTGGTATCAATAGCAAACACGAAAAGAAGTACATCAAATCAATATATGGAGTAGTCCCTAGTCCGGAATAGGCACAAGTAAGCGCAATTGAGTTTAAAATCGTAAAAAAATAAACAATCATGACGAGCGAAGCAAAGCCTGTCTGCCGAGAAGGCAGGCAATCTCAATATATACCTATTGAAATTTAGAAGTAGCTAGAATAAAATTTCATATTGCTTTATGCGTTTTATTTTCATAAATTTACGAAATATTATCTACTCAAACAATTGATGGTCAATATTTTATATTATATATTAACGGGTTCGCTTACTAAATTTGATGACAACGTTTATTGCTTAACGATACGTACTGTGGCATCACCTTTATCACTTTTAATTTTGAAAATATAATTTCCTTTAGGTAAGTCCGAAGCATTGATTTCTTCATAATGCAAGCCTTTATTGGTATTTGCAATTATTGATGACTGCAACACACGTCCCTGAATATCTATGATTTCATATTGCAATGACTCCACAGTCTCAAAGAGATTGAACTGTACAGCAAAGTAATTAGCGAAAGGATTGGGATAGGCACCCAAGATAATATTATTGACGATATTATTCCTTATAGGGGTAGTAATTATTCCTCTCGGATCTAGTGGAGGCTGTAGTTGTGGAACATATCTGCTTATGATTTCATTGCGCTCTTTCGTCAAATGATTAGCATCATTTTTAGTACTCCATGCCTCCTCAAAATTTTGCTCTGTAGTATTAAATCCAATATTTTTTACAGTATAAAAATGCCCCGTAGCTTTATCCGCTTGAAGATTAAGCAGTGAATATCCTTTTTTGTTCAAGTCCACGTATTTGATATGTGGCAACAGCAGATTTTCTATAAGATTATATACTGGAGGAAGAGGAATAGGCGATGAACCTGAAGTCACGCTAGTACTTACAAATTCTACTGCCACACTACCCTCTCCAGTACTGGGCGTATAATTATTCAGGTTGTAAGGTAAGTCCATAGCCCATGCTGTATGAATATCGCCGGTAAGCACGATAACATTATCTATATTGTTGTCTCTTATAAAATTATATAAATCTTTTCTTTCCGCGGCGTAACCGTCCCACTGATCTGGATTTAGGACTAAGCCAAAGGGTGTAAGCTGTCCCATCATTACCTGCTGCGCCAGGACTTTCCACTGTGCATTGGAGCTTATAAGCTGTTGTTTAAGCCATTGCATCTGCTCCACACCCAATAAATGGTGAGAAGTGTCATTGCGAAGATTTACATTCTGACTGTCTCTCCTATAGTGGCGTGTATCCAATACGAAGATGTCTGCTAGGTTTCCATAGGTTATTTTCCTATATATCTTGCCATGATTACCTTCTTCAGGATATCGCAAGGGCATCCACTCATAGTAGGCTTCTTGCGATGAGCTCTTGCGCTCCATATAGTTGCCTTCATCAGGAGTATGATTGTCGGCACCAGTTTCATAAGCATTATTGGCAACCTCATGGTCATCCCAAGTAGCGATGATAGGGTATTGCTGATGCATACGTATAGACATAGAATCTAGCTTATGGCAGGAATGTCGCAGCCTATAGTCTGCCAATGAATATATCTCTGTCGAAGGGTCTGCATCACGGCGTCCACCTATGCTATTGCCATATTCATAGATATAGTCACCGAGGTGTAGTACAGCATCTACATCATTGCGTAGTGCCACATCTTGATAGGCGTTGAAGAGTCCTGCCTGATAATTGGAACATGACATGACAGCAAAGCGCAGTTGCTCCACCCCACCTTCAGGAGTGGTCTTGGTTCTACCTGTCAGAGAGTTTTTGTCCAATGCAGTAAATTCATAATAATACCAAGTATTGGGTTGTAACCCTGTAGCATCTACTTTTACGGTGTAATCTCGAGAAGAATCTGTGCTTACAATGCCTCCATTTACCGTATTGAGAAAAGCTGTGTCTGTAGCTATTTTCCACCGCACATCTATGCTGCCAAAGTTTACCGACGGTGGTGTCACCCTAGTCCATAGCACTACTCCGGAAGGCGTAGGATCTCCTGATGCTACCCCATGGTAGAAAGGTGCAAACTCGGGAATAAGTGAGGAGCGCAATTGTGAATTAGGTATCTGTGCCATCAGTATAAACTGACAACAGATGGATACACAAGTAAATATTTTTTTCATGTAAATAATTTCAGTATAAAATTATTGAAATAATTGAAATAATAATAATGTTTTTTGTGTGAAAATCAGGAATTTAAGCGCTTTTCTATGGCTTTATGAATTTTGGCAGAAGATGGGGTGGTGATGGGCAAAAAATAATCTACCACATGTCCTTCTTTATCTATAAGGTATTTCTGGAAATTCCATTTTGGTGCAATGTTTACTTTGCCATTTAATGACTTATTGGAAAGAAACTTGAAGATGTCGTGTTGTTGCTCTCCTTTCACTTGTATTTTTTCCGTAATGGTAAATGATACTCCATAATTAATCTGGCAAAACTCCTCCGCTTTGTCAGAGGATAAGGGTTCTTGTCCTGCAAAATCATTGGAAGGAAATCCTATAATCTCAAATCCTTGATTCTTATACTTTTCATATAATGCTTCTAACTCACCATACTGAGGCGTAAGCCCGCATTTTGATGCCGTATTAACTAAGAGTAGTACCTTACCTCTATAATCTTCAAAGTTAATTTCTTTTCCCTTTGCGTTTTTTATCTTGTATGGATAGATTGTATTGCTCATGATTTATAGCTTCTTTTAGTCCGTTATGCAAATATAGGTCATCTAAGTATTGGATATATACTTCTATGTCTTTATCTTCATCGAAGGGGTCGTATTCCATCTTCAAATCCTGGTCGTAGAATTTACCCATAAGATTCCACCATCCGGCGCTAAAGCCTCCTTTGTATTTTTTTACTAAATCATATACCGTCCTGTCCGTCTCTCTATAGATGAGCTTGGTAAGCATCTGCCCTTGTATACGTGTAAGATTTTTGAGGTCGTCAGTAAATTCATCCTTAAGCATTTTTTCCATGTCTTTGAGATAATTTTTTTTCTGCTTATTTTTTTTTAGTTCTTCGGTATGCTGCTCTATTATATATACTATTCGAGATACCCGCAGTGCGTATGGATATATTTTTTTGAGGTAATTCTGATCTCTGGAAGATAGATTTATTGTCTCTTTGGGCCTGGCATAGATATTTACAGGCTCTAGTACGTATTCTCTGGCGATAGTGTCTTTGTCAATAGTGATGGCAGGTAAAACAATATTTTCCGTAGGAGGCGTAGTCTGTGCTATATTATGCTCACTATAAAATATACTCACCCATATAAAGGCTATTATTTTTTTCATGTATTTCAATATTAACTATATAACGTAATATTTACAAGATTTGCACCAAAATAGTGATTTTTAGGAAAAATTTAATACAGTTATGCAAAGGATGGTTTATAATTATTGTAAATGTATTAGAAAAAAATGGGGACATCACTTTAGAGAGATACATCTTATTATTTTATCTACGATTTTAAAATTTATAAATCTTTTATTTTCGTGCCGAAAAGAATGGGTAATGACTTATAACTACATCATAAATCATTTTTAGGTATAAAAAAATAGTTATATCGCCTCTTTCTTTACTTTGAATCAAAATCTCCTATGCGTTGGGAAGTCAAGACACTATTAATTGCTTAGGTTTTTACTCATTATTCCTTCGTCAATTTATTGATAAGATTCAGAAATTCATCGTCATCTACTGTAGTTGCTGGAGCAAAGGCAGCGACTACCCTACCCTTCTTATTGACTACAAATTTCTGAAAATTCCACTTCACTTCTGCATCTATAGCTCCATTTTGTGCTTTTTCAGTAAGGAAACTATATAGAGGATGGATGTCATCACCCTTCACGGAAATCTTACTAAACATCGGAAAACTTACTCCATAATTTAAAGTGCAAAAATTCTTAATTTCTTCATCACTTCCTGGCTCTTGCCCCATAAAATTATTAGCAGGAAATCCTAGCACCTCTACACCTTTGTCTTTATACTTTTTATAAAATGCTTCAATACTTTCATATTGAGGGGTGTGCCCACATTTACTAGCAGTATTTACAATTACAAGAACTTTACCTTTATAGGTGGATAGTGCAATATCTTGACTTTCAATATTTTTTACTGTAAAATCATAAAAACTTTTTTCAGTTTTAGCACTATCATCCCGAGAATTGGAAATTACATTCTTTTTTGAGATACTTCCGCAAGCATTTAGCAGGATTATGAGGGACAAAAACATATTTTTCATATATCAAATATATGTTTTTATATGGAAATTCATCAAGTAAGCTGCTAGTATTATAAAAAAAGGTATAGTAAGAAATATTTTATCATGAGGAGACTCTATATTTTTCATTCGTATATAATAAAAAACCCTGTAGAATGACTACAGGGCAAAAAACCAATTATATAATTGTATATAATTATATTGGATAATCATTTGAAGCTATTGCTGCATCTGCCAATGTACGACAAAGATCTTTTGGATTGACATCATAACTTCTCAATAGTCCATCCATGATCCTACGCAATGCGAATTTTTCTACGCCCGAGGAGAAACTGTCTATAGCCTGATAAGCTGAGCGTCTTGCTATTTCCAAAGCTTCGTATATGTATAGCTGTGTAGCTTTGATCTTAATATCCAAATCCTTTTCATTGCTGGCAGCTTTGAGTTTTTTCACTCTCAAGAGTGCAGACTCGCACATGAAAGCCATAGCCATAATATCTGCCAAGTTCATCACTATCTCTTGTTCATCTACCAATTTGGTTTTCAATTTTCTACCGGCGGCACCTGTGATAATCATAAATATACTCTTCAAATTACCGACTATCTCGGTCTCTCTTGATAGAAAGCCATTATCAAAAGGATTAAAGTTTTTGGCTATACCCATAGGTATAGAGCGCATAGCGTCGTTGATTTTCAATTCTTTGGTTTGGAAGGCACGCTTATAAAATTCTGCGAGCGCAAGCATTCTGTTTATTTCATTGGTGCCTTCATATATTTTCGTAATTCGGGCATCACGGTAGGCCATTTCTACGCCTGTCTCCATAGAATAGCCCATGCCGCCATGTATCTGTATTGTCTCATCCGCAGACTTACACATCGCCTCAGAGCCTTGGACTTTAAGTATCGCACATTCTATTGCATATTCACGCATAGAATTGATTTTGGCATCATTTTCTGAAGCTCCGGCAGCTTTCAGTTCTTTATACTTCTTATCTACATCAGCACCAGCTCTGTACAATGCTGATTCACATACAAAACTATTCATTATCATTTGCCCAATCTTCTGTTTCATGGCACCAAATTCCGATATAGGCTTATTAAATTGGATACGCTGATTGGCATACTGAACAGATTTTTGAACGCCAAATTTTATTCCTCCCACTGCACCGGCACAAATCTTTATTCTACCGTTATTCAATATATTCAATGCCATATTGAAACCTTTACCTCTTTCTCCCAATAGATTTTCCTTAGGGATGGGACAGTTGTTGAAAAACACCTGTACCGTAGAGGAACTCTTGATACCCATTTTTTTCTCTTCCTTACCTGTCTCCACACCGCCAAATGCTTTCTCTACAATGAAGGCTGATAGACGCTCATCATCATCAATTTTGGCAAAAACGATAAACACATCAGCAAAGCCACCATTGGTGATCCACATTTTCTGTCCATTGAGGATATAGTGTGTGCCCTCTGCATTCATCACTGCTTTGGTCTTGCCGCTATTGGCATCCGAACCTGCACTGGGCTCTGTAAGTGCATAAGAACATGCATATTCCCCAGAGGCTATCTTTGGCAGGTATTTTTGTTTTTGTTCTTCATTGCCATACCATACTATAGGCAAAGATCCTATAGAGGTCTGAGCTCCTATCGTTGTAGCAAAGGCAAGTCCTAAGGCTATGGATTCTCCGAATACTAAGCTAGTAGTAAAGTCTAGTCCCATGCCGCCATACTCCTCCCCTATGGATACGCCGCAAAGACCAAGTTCAGCAGCTTTGTCGAATAAATCTTTTACCTTATCCATATCTTTGGCAGCATCCATTAAGGCTAATTTTTCTAAACCGATACCGTGAATTTCCTTTACACAAAAATCTTTCACCATGTCTCCAATCATCCTTTGTTCTTCTGAAAAATCTTCAGGAATAAATACCTGAGCAGGGTCGGTTTCTGAAAATAAGAAGTTGCCTCCTGTAAGCTTATAATGCTGTGTAGTCATACTATATTTTTTATGTATTCAAAAATATATGTTTTTCAATGCATGCATTGAAAATAAGTATTAATTAATTGTTTTGGCAATTTTATCTTTAGGGCATGAAGAAATGGTTTTGTATTCTGCTATTGCACACTTGCTTTCCGTGCTATAACCATGCACAAATCACCATTGACTCTTCCGCGGTGGAAGAAGTACAATTTTCGCCTTCTATTACTGGTCTCAATTTTGGATTACTATATCCTATCATTGCCGTAGAAAGAGACACAGCCGGTATGGTTATAAAAGATAGTGTCGCCGCTCCTTTTATAGATGCCATTACAGAAAATAATATTAGGAAGTTGCGATTTCCTGCCGGCACTTTTTCCCAATTTTATCATTTCAACGGTCGTAGTGGATATGGCTACGATAGTACAGAACTGATATGTCGCCCAGGCACCCTGGATGATTCAATGATACTGGCAAGGATGGTAATGGATTCTGTATATAGTAAAAATCATGCTTACTATATGGTGGAGTTAAACAATGGAATGAAAGCTAGGACAGGACAACCTTTGGAAATAGTATATGTTGCCAATCTCCTAAGTCATTTTAATCTCAATCATTTCAATAAATACAATGCAGGTATTGAAGCTTATATAAGGTCGGGCATACTTAGCCTTGTACCCATTGCTGATATTAATTTCGATGTCATGGACACCTTGCTGGCGTATCAATTAGCAAGAAGAATAAATAAACTAATAGAATTACCTGCGGGAAATGATTTTATTGACCTTCTGAAGTCTGACAGTAATTTTGTAAAACAGATAAATGAAAATCTAAACTGCATAAGGTTTCTCAAGGATAATGGCATTGTTATAAATAAAGTAGAGCTAGGCAATGAAATGTATAATCAACTGGAAGTATATGATGATGATTGTGACAAAATAGGCTTTGATTGCACCTTGCATGACACATCTGCATTCATATATAATAGAGGAAAACTTACCATATATTCATTTTGCGAGGGGCTATTCAAATATTTTGTACTCTGCAAGTTATATGCCTCCCTCTTAGATACCTTAGACGGTAATATGGAGATAGGGATATGTGGCATCTTGGCTAATAAATCTATGCTACTTAACGCAGACTCATCTATTTCAGTAAATAGTATATTCAATACTACTGCGAAACAAGACCTAATATGGAACAATATGATTGCAAATACATCATATTGCAATGCTATAATCCTGCATACTTACTTACAGCAAATGCCCATCTGCGAAGTTTTACAACAAGAAGGCATCAACCCTGAGTCCCTCATATTTATTATACAAAAATTTATAGACTATTATACCGACACTTTATTATATGATGTCTTAGACAATGCAGGCACTATCGTTCCTAATAAAGATATATGGATAACCGAATGGAATATTGGTGCAGCCAACATTATCGCCAATTCATTTGCCCATAACACATTCATACATAAATATTGGAAAGCCATCTATAATTATAAGAAAATGCACCAAAGAGTCAAAGATGTCACTTACCATAATGTGATAGCCACCATGAATCAGCAATACGCTCTTTTTAATGCATATAATAATTCTCTAACCTATAATTATATACTAGAAAAAAACAACCTCTATTATGGTTATATGTCATCCTATCGTCTGTATAATCAATTCCCAAAAGTAAATATCTCGCATCCATTCGGAAAAGATGTTTATATAGATATGTTCCATAATTCTGACAATGGGAAATATTATTTACTATACATGAATAATTCAGGAGCAGAAATATCTTTAGATACTAGAAATATCCAAAAATCTACGTCTTCATCCCATCCTGCTATTACTAGACATGAAATCCTACATGCCAATTACTGGTGTTCTTCTAATAGACCATTTTGCGATGCTTCTCTTTGCGAAACAGAAGACAGTATTATGTATTTTTATGCTTCCGATACATTACTTAGAGGAACATATATTTTGCCGGGATATAGTTTGGGTACACTAACTTTGGACTTTGAAGCTCCTTCAGCGAATCTTGACAAAACTAATCCTTTGTTTCATATATATCCTAATCCAGCAAAGCATACTTTTACCATTACGACAGACAATTCTGAGAAATACCATTACGAAATAGTAGATATTACAGGAAAAGTCATTTATACAGGGAACTTTTTAGGAAATACAGAGATTATTAACTGTAATCACTGGGCAAAGAGTACATACTGGATACGACTCTATTCCGAAACATATCTATATAAAGCCATGCCTATCCTCATTTATTAGTTAAAAAGTTGTTAAACTATTTTTTAACTTTTAAAATATATAGTATTGATTATCAATATATTTATTTGTTAAATTAACAAAAAATTAAAAGAAATTCATTTTTAACATATTAGAATAGCTTGTCACGTAAGGCTATTTTTGCACCTATGGTAAAGAAACTACTGAGTCTGATAATATCCCTCACAGTAGCCAGTAATTTGATGGCAGGTACACAATCTTTGGATGCACTTACAAGTGTGGCCGAAAGATATGAAGTGGACTTAGAGAAGGTAAGTACATTTTTCAGTCAAAAAGGTATAGACCTCATGCAGACTGACAATGTAGATTTATTCTTCGTAACATTCAAATGGCTAAACACTCGTTATGTATTTGGGGGCAATTCCAAAAAAGGCATAGACTGTTCCCATTATACGCAAATGTTACATGTTGAAGCACTCAACAGTGACCTTTCAGGAAATTCTAAAGAGCAATATAGCAAGTGTACACAAGTAAGCAAAGATGAATTACAAGAAGGCGACTTAGTATTTTTTAGAATTAACAGCAGTAATATAACACACGTAGGGTTATATTTAGGTAATAACAAGTTCACTCATTCTACATGTAGTAAGGGTGTAATAGTAAGTGATTTATCTGAAGATTACTGGAGTCGCTATTACTATAAGTCTGCGCGCTATACCCCTGTAGAGGTGGAGCAAGACTTACTAGAGCAACAATAAAATATTCTGATATTTCAGACTATATCCTCTACTATTCCTCTATATTTGTTTAAAAATAATATATGGGAGAATTTCGGCTCTTACTGCCCAAAATGGGTGAAAGCGTGATAGAGGCTACCATTCTTACCTGGCACAAGAAAGAAGGTGACACTATTTACGAGAATGAAATATTACTAGAAGTAGCTACCGACAAAGTAGATTCCGATGTACCATCACCTGTAAGTGGTATAATACAGCAACGCCTACACCATGAAGGCGAAGTCGTGGCTATAGGCACCCCATTGGCTATCATTCATACCGAAACCGAAACGCTACAATCTATTCCAAAATCTTCTCCCGATTCCTTTCCTGAACAAACCCAAGTCACTGCCAATAAAGCACCCCACCAGCAACAAACAATATCCTCTGCGGAAGAAAACCCATCAGCATCATCTCATAATAAAGTCCTTACAGAACAAGCTGTGCCGCCTCTTACCCTTACGCTCACCACCCCAAATATAGCACAAGGTGGCAAATATTTCAGTCCGCTTGTCCTCAATATAGCCCACATCGAAGGTGTCACCATGAAGGAATTGGACAATATAGCAGGCTCAGGCTTGGACAATAGAGTTACAAAAGAAGATATCCTATCTTATGTGGCTTCCAAAAAATCCGGCAATATTTCTACCCTTCCATTACAACATAGAAGCGAGAACACCCTAGAAAATACAGAAAAACTTCCCGAACAAAAAGAGCCCCTTGTATCAATACCTATAATTCCAGCTGATACCGAAATTATAGCCATGGACAGAATGCGAAAATTAATTGCCAAAAACATGGTGGACTCCAAGCGCATTTCTGCTCACGTATCTTCATTTGTAGAGGCAGACGTTACCAATATCGTACTTTGGCGTAATACACATAAAGAGGGATTCAAAAAACAGGAGGGATTCAACCTCACATTTATGCCTGTATTTGTAGAAGCTATCGCAAGAGCCATAAAAGACTTCCCCATGATAAATGTTTCGGTAGATGGAGAAAATATAATAAAAAAGAAAAGTATCAACATAGGAATAGCGACAGCTCTACCCTCAGGCAATTTGATAGTACCCGTAATAAAAAATGCCGACAAACTTTCGCTTACTGGTCTGGCGGCTGCCATCAATGACTTAGCAGCAAGAGCACGAACAAATAAGCTAAGTACCGCAGATATTGATGGTGGCACATACACTATTTCCAACATAGGCACTTTTGGCAACATATTAGGCACACCAATTATCCCACAGCCTCAAGTAGCAATCATGGCTGTAGGAGCGATAGTAAAAAAGCCCGTAGTAATAGAAACTCCACAGGGTGATATGATAGGCATACGACATCGCATGTATCTTTCACACACCTATGACCATAGAGTAGTAGATGGTGCGCTAGGGGGCATGTTTGTAAAGCGTGTAGCAGAATATCTAGAAGCATTTGATATAGATAGGGCAATGTGATTGTACTCCAAAATTTCAGTTATTTTCGATTTCAAAGAATCTATTGTCAAACATAAAAGGTTCTTTATCTATAATTTTTATCTTTTGAAAGTCAACATGATAGGGATTAATCAGTACATTAAAATCTCCGCGTGTAACTGCTGACGGTACTTTCAAAATTGCATATTTATTTTCAGAAATAAAATTGTCGCCATAACTTTTTACACCTGTGGACACAGGGTATTTGTTCCAGCCTTCAGGCAACTGCTCCAAGGTTACTACCTTCTGTGGAATATTATCCGGGATGAAAATAGTCATCATAATAAAATCTTTAGGTATCAGTTTCAAGGGTAGATGTACCAAAACTTCTACCATAGCCAAAGACCTATTGCTTGCGGTATAAATTATCTCTACACCTTTGGAATTCCATCTGTTGCCGAATTTCGCTGCACCCCTACCCGAGAGTTCTATGGAATAGGCAAGCTTTGACAACCTAAAAACTTCCAAAACTATATAAATATACCTTGTTCAATATTTGTGAGCTCCTGCATGACCATCTCCTTGCCATACGAATCAGAAATTAAATCTATAGGACTGTGATTTCCCAATATAAATGACTCTGTAGCCAGCCAAGTATTAAAATGGCTTATATTATCCTCAAATACGCGCATACCTAAAGCCACCACCTCTGATATCTCTAATATCTTCTCGGTATGGATGGGCTTAAATCGAAAATCTTTTTCTTTTTTGTAACGCTGTAATGACTTTACAGAAAGACATAATATTTCTGCCCATTTCTCTTCTGAGATGTCTAGCTTGGATTGTAATTGGTCAAATACATCATACGTAATGCCTTTCATTATGGAGGCATGGGCATACAATGGACTTTCGGACAATAAAGTAATTGCGGCATAGGCAGGAAATCCTAGTGATGCTTCCCGTACCTCCATCCCACCTTTATCTTCATTTCTTTTATATTCTTTCATATCGAAAACATTTGTCTCCAAATTTACGTCATTTGTCTATATATAGCAAGTTTTTATTGGATTTTAACATTTCTATTTGTACTTTTATGCCATGAACAAGCCTTTAATTTTGGTTACAAATGATGATGGCATCATATCCCCCGGAATAAAAGCCTTGGTAGATGTGGCTTCAACCTTTGGAGACGTAGTAGTATGCGCCCCCGACAGTCCACAGTCAGGCAAGGGACACGCCATCACATTAGATATTCCATTATATGTAGAAGAAACGCACCAATTTAAGGATATCAAAAGTTATCAATGTAGTGGTACTCCTGCCGATTGTGTAAAATTAGCTATGGATAAATTATTGCCTAGAAAACCTGATTTATGTGTGTCAGGAATTAATCATGGATCAAATTCATCTATAAATGTAATATACTCTGGTACTATGTCTGCTGCAATGGAAGGTGGTATCAACGGCATAGCTTCAATAGGATTTTCACTATTAGACTATAATTTTGATGCAGATTTTGAAGCCTCCAAGGTATATGCAGGACATATTATAGAGCAAGTACTCGTACACGGTTTGCCCACAGACACCTTACTGAATGTAAATATACCCAAACTACCTATCAGCGATATAAAGGGCGTAAAAATTTGCAGACAAGCCATAGCCAGGTGGGTAGAAGATTACGAAGCTAGAACAGACCCTAGAGGAAAACAATATTATTGGCTTACAGGTCGTTTTGAAAATTTGGATCAGGGTGTAGATACAGACGAATGGGCATTAGACAATGGATATGTGTCAATAGTACCCGTACACTTTGATTTCACAGCACATCATGGTATATCTTTTTTAAATAGCAAATGGCATCTATAAAAAATAAGTTAGACAAAAGTCATATTGGATTCATTGTCGGTATAATTTTACCTATAGCTATATTTTTTCTTTTATTTATACTAAAGTATAATATGTATGACCTAGAAGGGTATCTGAGATTTGCAGCACAAAAGTTCAATACGGCCAGACTATTAAAGATTTGTATCTTCTTCAACCTTCCTCTAATATTAGCAGGCAACTTTATGCATATACTATTGTTTTGCAGAGGGGTAATATATGCCACACTTATCTACTTATTACTTATGTTTTATTTAATGTTTTTAGTTTGAAATATTACTTAATAGCTGGCGAATCTTCAGGTGACAGTCATGCCGCATCAGTAATACAAAATATTAAAAGCTATGATTCACATGCTACTTTCAGAGGATTTGGAGGTGTGAAAATGCGAAATGTAGGCGCAAAGATAGATAGGGAGTTATCCTACCTTTCATTCATGGGCTTCACGCAAGTAATTTGGAATTTTTTTACAATATTAAAAAATTTCTTTATAGCCCAAAATAGCATAAAAAGTTTTCATCCTGATGTAATAATCTTAGTGGACTATCCCGGATTCAATATCAGAATGGCTAAATGGTGCAAAAAAAATGGCTACAACGTTATCTATTATATTTCCCCACAGATTTGGGCATGGAAGTACCATAGAATTTATACAATTAAGAAATATGTGGACAAAATGCTGTGCATATTACCATTCGAAAAAAGTATATATATAAAAGAGCATATTGAAGCACATTACGTTACACATCCACTACTGCAAAATATTGTCAATAAAACAATTTCTAAAAAAAGTGACTACATAGCCCTATTTCCAGGGAGTAGAAAACAAGAAATAGACAAACACTTACCCATTCTATGTGATATTGCAAAAATCATGTCACATCAACGATTTATTCTTGCAGGAATAGGTAGCATAAAATATAAGGGAATCCCTAAAAACATAACTACTATGATGGACAACCCTCATGATGTACTTCATAACGCTGAAGCTGCAATAGTAGCATCAGGAACTGCTACGCTAGAAGCAGGCCTAATAAACATACCTTCTGTAGTTATATACAAAACAAATAGAATCAACTATTTGATAGCAAAAAACTTTGTTAAGCTTAAATGGATTTCATTAGTAAATATCCTTACAGAACAAACACTATTTCCCGAGTGTATCCAGCACGACTGCAACGCAGGTAATATTATAGAGAAATTGGAATTTATAAAATCTCAGAATACTGACTTTCGTAAACTAATATTAGAAAAAATGTATTCTCTACCCATGGAAAATGCAGCAAAAATCATTTATGATTTTTGCGAAAAAAATGTCAGTGCCAGACGATAAGAATCCAAACCAAAGCCTACAATCACGCCTTTACATACAGGCGACAAATACGAATGATGCCGAAAAGCTTCTCGCGCAAAGGTATTACTGATATGCACTTCTACTACCGGCGTAGTTACAGACTTTATGGCATCGGCTATAGCCACAGATGTATGGGTATAAGCTCCGGCATTCAGGATAATACCATCATAATCAAAGCCTACTTCATGAATTTTGTTAATAATCTCCCCTTCTATATTACTTTGAAAATAAGCTATAGATATAGATTCGTACTCATTTTGCCATTCTACTAGCGCATTGTCAAAACTTACATTTCCATAAATATCAGGTTCTCGCTTTCCCAGAAGATTTAGATTTGGTCCGTTGATAATCAATATTTTGTTCATTCCGAAGCAAAGTTACATAAGAAAATTCTATTTTCTCGCTACTGCAAATTACAATTCAGTATAATATCTGCTACCTTTGACTGATGAACGAACTGTACCTGCATCCTACCTACTTTGTAGATGCACAACATCCTGCTATAGTCGAATATGCTGAAAGAAAAACCTTAGATTGTAAAGATGATATAGCAAAAGCCGTTGCCTTATACTACGCTGTTAGGGATGACATACGCTACAATCCCTACAATATTTCGCTGGCACACAAGGATATGAAAGCCAGCAGCATCATACAAAGAGAGAAGGCTCAGGGATATTGTATAGAAAAAGCCTGTGTTTACAATGCATGTCTTCGTGCTGTGGGCATACCCTCAAGATTTCATTTTTTTGATGTAAAAAATCATATAGGAGTAGAACGTCTGATAGAAATCCTAAAAACGGAGGTATTAGTATTCCATGCCTGTAGCGAAGTATATCTCAATGATAGATGGGTGAAAGCAACACCCGCATTTAATAAAGCCCTATGCGAGCATTTGGATGTAGCACCCTTAGAATTTGATGGAATAGAAGACTCCATATTTCAGGAATATGACAAAGAAGGTGGAAAATTCATGGACTATCTCCAAGATTATGGAGTCTTCCATGATGTACCGCACGATATGTTTGTGATGTTATTAAAGAAAAATTACCCTCACTTTTTTTTACATCAGGATAAAAAAAGCATGTTAAAATAATGATTGATAAGCCATTTTATTTTCATCTTACACCCTCTAAATAAATTCTTTTAAAGAATTAAAATACGAGTATCTATACTTCCAATTCCTTTAGTATTTCCTCTGCTTGCCCAATATTTTGGATATGGTCATATATGAGCAAGAAGTTTGTTCCCGACTGCTTTAGCGTAGGCTTTCGCCGTTGTTCTTGCATCTTGTTCATTACGTTTTTGAATACTTCAGAGTCATAATACGGAGAGTTTTGATTTTCTACAAAATAGCAGCGGAGCTTATTACTTTTGAGTATTATGCGTTCAAAACCCACTTTTTTGGCTATCCACCTTATCCTTATCCCATCTAGCAGCTCATCCACTTGTGAAGGTATTTTCCCAAAACGATCCGTAAGCATCTGACGAAATAGTACAATCTCTTCCTCTGTACTCAGCTTATCCAAATCAGTATATAGCTTCAGCCTTTCCTCGGAACTAGATACATACGCCTGAGGTATGAGCATCTCACAGTCGGTCTCTATGCTGCAATCACGTACAAAGGGTTGCTGGAGTAATTGCTCCTCAAATACCTCTCTGAATGTGGTAAATTTCAGTTCCATAATCGCTTCATCCAGTATCTTCTGGTAGGTTTCAAAGCCTATATCCGAGATAAAGCCACTTTGTTCTGCACCCAAGAGGTTTCCAGCCCCTCTAATATCTAGGTCTCTCATCGCAATATGGAAGCCACTGCCTAGGTCTGAGAATTCCTCCAAAGTCTGTAATCTACGGCGTGCTTCGTAGGTGAGGCTGCTTTTGGGTGGACAAATAAGGTAGCAGTAGGCTTTGCGGTTGCTACGCCCTACCCTTCCTCGCATCTGATGAAGGTCACTAAGTCCAAAATTTTGAGCATTATGTATAATGATAGTATTGGCATTGGGAATATCCAATCCTGCTTCAATGATATTGGTGGAAACGAGCACATCAAATTTTCCGTTGATAAAATCCATCATAACAGCTTCCAAGGCATCCCCTTCCATCTGTCCATGTGCTATGCGAACATCAGCTTCAGGCACTAGCGACTTTACCATTTTCTCTACTTCATGTAGGTTGCTCACCCTATTGTGTACGAAAAAAACCTGCCCACTTCGGTATAACTCAAAATTGATAGCATCCTTTATACTATCGGGAGAAAATACTACTACCTCAGTAGTCACCGGCTGCCTATTGGGTGGCGGTGTCATGATATTAGAGATATCTCGTGCGCCCATCATAGAAAATTTCAATGTCCGCGGTATAGGCGTAGCTGTAAGGGTGAGCGTATCTACTTGTGAAGAAATACTGCGTAATTTTTCCTTGGCACCAACGCCAAATTTCTGTTCCTCGTCAATAATCAATAATCCTAAATCTTTGAACTCAATATTTTTGGAAAGTAATGCATGGGTGCCTATTACTATATCCAACTTCCCTTCTTTGAGCCTCGCCAAAGTAAGCTTCTTCTCTGCGGGAGATTTGAATCGGCTTATATAGTCAATACTTACCGGAAAATCCTTAAAACGACTTGTAAACGACTTGTAATGTTGCCAAGCTAAGATCGTAGTGGGCACCAATACCGCTGCTTGCTTGCCGTCTGCTACTGCCTTGAATGCCGCTCTTATCGCTATCTCCGTCTTCCCGAATCCTACATCTCCACAGATAAGCCTATCCATGGGATAGGGCTTCTGCATGTCGTTCTTTACATCCAGTGTTGCCGTAAACTGATCAGGAGTATCTTCATACATGAAGGAGGCTTCCAACTCATCTTGGAGATAATTGTCTTTACTAAATGCATAGCCGCGTTGCGACTTCCGTTTGGCATATAGTGAGATAAGGTCAAAGGCCAGTTCTTTGACTTTCTTCTTAGTTTTCTCTTTCAGGTTATTCCAAGCATCACTACCCAGCTTATTGAGATTTGGCACAGTACCTTCTTTGCCTGAAAATTTTGATATCTTATGTAATGATTGAATATTTACATACAAAATATCATTATCTCGATAAATAATTCGTACAGCTTCTTGCGTATTTCCGTTTATTTCCAGTTTTTGTAGTCCTGAAAATTTTCCTACACCATGGTCAATATGTGTTACAAAATCCCCAGGCTGTAAGTCCTGTAATGCCTTTATGGTAAGCATTTTATCACGAGAGAACTTATCTTTGGCAGCATATTTATGGTAGCGTTCAAATATTTGATGATCGGTAAAGCATAGTACCCTTGCATAGGTGTCTATATAGCCTTCACTTAACGCAAAATGCATGGGCTCAAATATTTTTCCGGCTTTGAGGTCTTCAAAAATATGGTAAAAACGATCTATCTGTTTTGGATTATCCGACCATAACATATTGCGGTATCCCTTCTCACAATACTGCTGTAAAGACTTGATAAGCAAGTCAAAGTTTTTATTAAAACTTGGCTGCACTTCTGTATTCCAGTCTAGGTATTCACCGTCCTCTAGTGGCCTATTCAAACTTAAAATCTTATAGTCTATAAGATGTTGTAGCAACGCTGAGGGTTGAGAAAATTGTTCTTCCAAAGGCTTGGAAAGCAGGGGATGCGCAGCATCTTTACTAGGATGCAGCATATTTGCTACATGTATAGCTTTAGCGTATTGGGTATGTAGCCTATCTAACAGGGCATCTTTATCTTGCACCCACACCAGTGCTTCTTCGTGTAGATAATCTAAGATAGAAACATGCTGTACTTCCTTTTCCTGTCTATCTACATTGGGGATAATGGTAAGCTCCGAGACCTTCTTCTGCGATAATTGTGTCTGTGGGTCAAAAATTCTAATGCTCTCCACTTCATCGCCGAAAAGTTCAACTCTATATGGATATTCATTACCAAAAGAATAGATATCTATGATGCCTCCGCGTATAGAAAACTCCCCCGGTTCATAGACAAAATCTACACGTTCAAAACCATACGTCAACAGTATATCAAACATGAAATCTATATCTACTTTTGCTGCAACTTTAAGATGTAAAGTATTGTCTTTCAATATTTTTTCAGAAACTACATTTTCTAGTATGGCTTCCGGGTAGGTAACGATTATTTGCTGTCTAGGATAGCGGTTTAGGGCATCTATAACTTGTGTTCTCGACAGTACATTATGGTTCACTATGGTATCAAAGGCATGAGGCTTTTTGTAGCCACTCAAGAAGAGCAGTATCTCTTTGCCTGGCAATAATACCTGTACATCCACAAATAACGATTCTGCTGCCTCCTTACTATCGGCAATAAATAACTGTGAATTTGTACACTTTAGGGCTACCGCCACTACCGCTACAGACTGCGCTGACCCTCTTATATTACGTACAGCCAAAGGGGACTTATCCCTAGCTAAAGAAGATATTATAGCTGCTATACGTTCGTCATGTGCATATAATGATAAAAAAGCGTCAAGCTGCATGAAGAAGTATTTATCTAAAGCGTAAAACTATCAAAGAATCTGACCGCTGCCACTTTATTTTCGCCTTTTATTTTCGCCTTTATCACCAATTGTATAAATGTATTATCTTTTGCAAAATAACGCACTTCATATTTAGATTTTTTGCTTTTAAATATAAATTCTTTTGCAGGAAATTTATAAAAATCCAAATCTCTGCTTTCAGAAACTTGTGTCTTAGAACTCTGCGCAAACACTTTTGCTGCGTTATTGAAAAATACTTCTGTGCTTAGAATAGCTCCCGAATACATACGGTAAGATACCAAGTATTGTTCTGTCTTGTTTTTTTTCTCGGTAAAAAAATTGACTACCTGATATGAATCCATATCATTTTTGATTAAGAAATCATTCCTCATCGGCTTTGATGGGAACGCTATCGCAAAGAGTGAATCCCTTAGGATGAATAAGGTAGAAACCTCTTCCTGACTTTTTACTACTTCCGATTTTGCAGATGCATTGCTATTATCTCGTTTAGGTTGTAATAATGACTCCGTATTCGATTCATTGGTGAGGGGAATTTCTAATGAAGATAAGAAATCATTGGCAGGAGCGGCATGGACGGCAGGAGCATTCCCGCTAACTATCATACCTACCAAATTACCTTTATACACCACAAGCTTTACCCTATGAATTTTTCCATTTTGGAGATAAAACTCATAATAGGCTTGTTCAGAACTTACCTCTTCTATTACAGGATAGTTGCCAAATTGCAATATCATGCGATCTTTTTCTTCAGTAAAAAATGCTTTGCTATTTTTCAAATCCACATTTTGTACTGGGCGGTAGTATAATAAAAAATTAAGTGCAAAATCCTCTAAAGTACAACTATAATTTTGTTGTAAAACTTTCTGATTATTACGATAATATATATCAAAAGCCTTTTCAGAATAAGATGCCGGCATTATTGCTCTAATTTGCGTATAAGGCAAGAGTATGGGATATTTGGCAGCAGTATCATACTTGATAAAACTATTTGAAACGTTCAAATTGCTATATTGCTCCAACAGCTCAGGTGGAATTCCGTAACACACCCAATACATACAGCAAAATGCTAATGCCAAAACCTTTGTGTACATAAGGCAAAGATACACAGAAGTAGCAGATACCGACATTAAAATTATACATTCTAAGTGAATCCATTTGCGAAGACTTATATTTGCAAGTACAATGTTTAGGAAATTTCTCTTTATGACTATCCTCTTTAGCCAGGTGCTGGGAATAGCTCAGGAATTTTCTTATACAGATAATTGTAAGAAAGCATATCAAGCTATTTTTAAACTCAAAGTGCAGGAAGGAAGAAAATGGTTAGAGCAAGAAAAACTATCTAATCCTAAAAACCTTATGCCCTATTTTATTGGCAACTACGCAGATTTCCTTACCATTTATATTAGTGAAAATGAATCTTTGTTTAATTCCTATAGAAAAAACAAAGACATAAGATTGGAAAAATTGGCTGAGGGAAACAAGCAATCACCCTATTACTTATACACCCAGGCAAGTCTATATTTACAATGGGCATTCACGAGAATAAAATTCGGAGAATACTTTACTGCCGTTTTTGAGGTGAAGAAAGCGTATTCCCTTTTGAAAGAAAACCAAGAAAAATTTCCCGGTTTCAAACCAAATCATAAAGATTTGGCCTTCCTCAAAACCTTATTTGGTGCAATACCCGATAAATATAGTGCAGGAGCTAAACTTCTAGGACTGAAAGGCGACATAGATGCAGGCATGAATGAACTGGGCATCTTGCTCAAAGACCCTGCTTTTGAATATAAAGAAGAAACTTGGATTCTATACACCATGCTATTATTGCATCTCAAAAATGATAAGAATGCTGCTTGGCAAATCATAGAAGACGCTAAAATCCCTTTAGGTGATAACCTTTTGAATCATTTCATAGTATCAAGTGTAGCTTTATATTCAGGAAATAATGATAAAATTATAAATACTTTAGTACAAAAACCTAGCGGCAACTCTTATTATCCGTTTCCTTATCTCGATTATATGTATGGCATTGCAAAACTCAACAGATTAGACAACGATGCCGATATACCCCTAAAGAAGTTTATCACAGGTTATAAAGGCAAAAACTACATTAAGGAAGCTAATCGCAAATTGGCGTGGCACTATTATCTTCAAGGCAATACAGAATTATATCAAAAATATATAAAAGAGGTTCTCAATAAAGGCTCAGAAAACATAGATGAAGATAAGGCTGCGGAAGCGGAAGCCAAAAGTGGCGTACTGCCACATAAGACTTTGTTGCAATGCAGATTATTATGTGATGGCAACTATGCCCAAAGCGCTTTTAATACTATGTCTTCAATCCATATTAAACAGTTGACATCCCCTAAAGATAAAGTAGAATATTACTATCGCTGGGGCAGAATATATGACTTACAACACAACGCAACGAAAGCGATACAAAGCTATGAGTTAGCTATACAAAAGGGTAGTCTCCTCCCCTATTATTTTGCGGCAAATGCTTGTATAAAGATTGCTAACATCTATGAACATCAAAATAAATGTTCCCAGTCTATATCCTATTATAAAAAGGCACTTACGTTCAAAAATCATGAGTATTTGAGTTCTGTAGCGGCAGAAGCCAAAGCCGGCATAAACCGATGTGAAAATTAGTTCCTTGTAATTCTGAAATTACAGATTATTTTTACCGCCATGTATGCAATCACTACAAATAAGCCGCTACTACAGTACAATACTTTTGGATTAGATATTTCAAGTAATTATTTTACAAATATTGATAAAATAAATGATTTACAAGAACTTATACAAAATGATATTTCAAATTTTCATAGTATCTTAATTCTCGGTAGTGGCAGTAATATACTTTTTACAAGAAATATTGATGGGTTAGTAATCCACAATGATTTGCAAGGTATTCATACAATAGATGAGGATGAAAATAATATTTGGCTACAAATCATGTCAGGAACGATATGGCATGAGGTAGTGCGTTATGCTGTAGCCCATAATTATGGAGGGATAGAAAATTTAGCATTAATACCCGGCACTGTGGGGGCCGCACCTATACAAAATATTGGCGCCTATGGATGCGAAATCAAGGAAGTGCTCACAGCTATACATGCCATAGACATGAATACCGCTGAAGATACCACTTTCTCTAACCATCAATGCCGGTTTGGTTACAGAGACAGTATTTTTAAGAGAGAAGCCAAAAACAAATATTTTATCACTTCCATAGTGCTAAAATTGGATAAAAATCCAAAAATTCATAGCAAGTACGGCGATATACAGAAAGTCTTAGCAGAAAGAAAAGTTCAGAATCCTAGCATTGCAGATGTAGCGGAGGCTGTAATATATATCAGAAATTCCAAGCTGCCTAATCCCAAAGAGCTAGGTAATGCAGGAAGTTTTTTCAAAAATCCTGTAATATCCTCTCTATGGTTCAAAAAATTAAATGATAAATATCCCGATATGCCTCACTACCCTACCTCCGATGAAAAAGTAAAAATACCTGCGGCGTGGCTTATTGAGCAATGTGGATGGAAAGGAAAAATAGTGGGCAATACGGGTAATCATATACGTCAACCCTTGGTAATTGTAAACTATGGTGGCGCAACGGGTAAAGAAATTTTACACCATGCTTACGATGTACAAAAATCTGTGGCAGATACCTTTGGTATCGAATTAGAGATGGAAGTAAATATCCTTTGATGCAATTATTTAGCAGGAATTATATCAAATGAGCCTATAGAAGAAATTACGCTTACTTTCTTTAATTCACCTTTGGCATCATAATAAAATGTAGATTTATTAGCAGTACTCGTTCCTACGAAATACGTGTTTTCACCAGTCTTTTTTATGTCAATATTTTTGCCGTAATATTCAGAATATACTGATTTTACAGAGGGATTAGGCATCTTGACATACATCAGTACGTAGCTATACACAATGGGCGTAATAGTCATTTCGATAGCTTTTTTATTTACGGTACGCTTGTATGATTTATCTGCATTTATAGACTGCTCAACCGTAAATCTATCTTTGCCATTCAATTTACTTATCACTTTGCAGCTTTGTAAAGTATCTTTTGAAAAAGTAGAGGCCAGAAAGTCGGAAATAGAAATTTCCATACCTATGTTCATTATATAATCACACTGGAAGGTATATGTTGTAGTTTGTGATTTATTATCATTAATATCACTTAATGTGGCTGTTCCTATACTTTTGCCATTTTGGATAATATCAAATTTTTTGTCTGCGGCATAGGAAGCCGTGTATATTTGTAGTACACAAATAAAAAACAGTACTCGTGAAAATGTATTTATCATTCTTTTTAAAAGCCTACAAATATCACACCTTTTTATTTTTATTCACATATTTTAACATTTTATCTTGCCTTAGCAGTTGTAATACACCTGATGAGCATTTACCTGAAAATGATAACACAGGCTATATTTCCGAAAGTCAAATGGAACAACGCGAATCGAATATTACACATATACTCTATGAACAAAATGAGGCTGAAACCAGTAAACATACCAGCACAGCCAAACAGACATCCGAGGATAAAGAAATCTTAGCACAGCTAAAAGCACGTCATCTTACCTTGACCAAACATGCCAAGTGCAGAATGTCATGCCGACAAATAAATAATGATGAAATCATAGAAGTATTAGACGAAGGAATAATAAATTATAAAAAAAGTGATACTCACGACAAGCCCTGTCCTACTTATGCTATAGAAGACAGATCGGAAGATGGCCAACTCATCAGAATCGTATTTGCGGCCTGCAATCATGAAACCAAAGTAGTTACAGCTATAGATTTAGAAACGGACTATGCTTGCAATTGCTATTAAAAAATTTCAAAAATTTCGCATATATATCAACATTTTATTATATTAGTGTTGAAATTTACGATGAAAGAAAAATATCTAAAAATCAAATCCATAGTAGAAAATATTTCTATAGACATGGATAAATTTACACATAATAAGAATAAAAGTGCTGGAATTCGCATAAGAAAAGGGCTACAGGAAGTAAAAGAATTGGCCACAGCAATTAGAAAGGAAATTTTAGATACAAAAAAGTTGTAATTTGCAACTGTGAAGCAGTATTTAGATTTTTTATCTCATATTTTGAGTCATGGCGTACACAAAGAAGATCGTACAGGAACAGGAACTATAAGTGTATTTGGCTATCAGATGCGCTTCAATTTAGCTGAAGGATTTCCCTTAGTTACTACAAAACGGGTGCATCTCAAATCCATAATTATAGAATTATTATGGTTTCTGCGTGGCGACACCAATATCCGTTACCTATGTAGGAATGGCGTAAGAATATGGGATGACTGGCCTTTTGCACAATATCAAAAAAGTACAGACTATGACGGCATAGACATGAAAACTTTTGCCGAACGTATAGCAGAGGATGAGCTTTTTGCGCAAAAATGGGGAAATTTAGGGCCTGTATATGGCTCACAATGGCGGCAATGGCATTGCCCCGACGGCAGCTATGTAGATCAGATACAGAACTTGATTCAGCAAATAAAAACCAATCCCGATTCTCGAAGATTGATAGTAAGTGCATGGAATGTAGCAGATATTGACCGGATGACATTGCCACCCTGTCATTCTATTTTCCAATTTTATGTATTGAATGGCAAGCTATCATGCCAGCTATACCAGCGTAGTGCCGATGCATTCTTGGGCGTGCCTTTCAATATTGCATCGTATGCCTTGCTTACCCTTATGATAGCACAGGTATGTAACCTCGAAGCTGGCGATTTTGTACATACATTTGGCGATGCACATATATATACCAATCATATAGAGCAGGTAAAGTTGCAACTTAGCCGTAGCACTCATGCTCTTCCTACTATGGAAATCAATCCTGAAATAAAAGATATTTTTGGTTTTAGCTATGAAGACTTTACATTAAAAAATTATCTTTGCCACCCAGCAATAAAAGGAGAAGTAGCCGTATGATTATATCCATAATAGCTGCCATAGCCGATAATAATGCTATAGGCAAAGACAATAAATTACTCTGGCATCTCAAAGCCGACATGAAAAGGTTCAAGCACCTCACTACCGGAAAGATGGTCATCATGGGTAGAAAGACTTTTGAGTCCATAGGTAAGGCCTTGCCAAATCGCATCAATGTAGTATTGTCTTTCGACAAAAATTATAAAGCAGAAAACTGCTTGGTATTCAACGACCTCAATGAAGCTTTGCGCTTTGCAGGAGAGAAAGATCTCAGCGAAGTATTTATCATAGGAGGTAGCAGCATCTACGAGCAGGCAATGGACTTGGCAGATCGGATGTATATTACACAGGTACATTGCAGTCCTAAAGGCGACGCTTTTTTTCCTAAATATACTATTGAAGATTGGGATATCTCCGATAAAGAATTTATTGCCAAAGATGCTGACAATGATTATGACTCCACATATTATGAGTTAGAAATGTAAGTCTATCATGTATCCTATTATTACGCTAAAAAAAGATAAAGAAAAAAGCCTGCTACGGCGGCATCCTTGGGTGTTCAGCGGAGCACTAATACCTCCTACGGTGCCTATAGAAGATGGTACTACAATACATATTGCAGACTATCGCAATAATATCATAGCCACGGGTCATTATTTTAATGGCAATATATCTGTAAAAATTTTAGCTTTCGAGAAGTTAGCCATAGACAGCCATTTTTGGAATAGTGCCCTAAAAAACGCTTATGAGCTACGCAAAATCTTAGACTTACCCCATACCAATTGTTACAGACTTATTCATGGCGAAGGAGACGGTATGCCTGGACTTATTGCGGATATATATGGTGATGTATGTGTACTTCAAGCGCACAGTATAGGTATGTATAAGGCTCTGCCCGAAATTTCTACCGCCATAATGCATACAATACCCAGCATACACCATGTGTATAGCAAAAGTAAGGAGACCCTGCCCGAGCAATTTGCCCACACCGTTGAAAATAAATTTCTGTATGGCGGAATTCAAGAGGTGCAAATCAAAGAAAATGACATAAATTTTTCCATCTCTATAGCTGAAAGTCAAAAGACGGGCTTCTTTATAGACCAAAGAGAGAACAGAAAATTATTGCAGCATTATAGCAAGGGGAAACGCGTATTAAATACGTTCTGCTATACAGGAGGATTTTCCTTATATGCTATGGCAGGAGGTGCATCCTTGGTACATTCCGTAGATGTGTCGGCAAAGGCTATGTCGGCATTAGAGTACAATATCAATATCAACAACTTTACTTCTGACCACTGTAGCATTACAGAAGATACCCTACAGTATCTAAAGAAAGTAACTACACCTTATGACATAGTAATATTAGACCCTCCCGCTTATGCTAAAAGTATCCAGAAGAGACATAAAGCTGTAATCGGATATAAAAACCTAAATATTCAAGGTATAAAGTCGGTATCCCCAGGCGGTCTGCTATTCACTTTCTCCTGCTCCCAGGTTATAGACTTGGAACTTTTTACGCATACCATTACAGCTGCAGCCATAGAATGTGGAAGGAATATCAGAATACTACACCAACTTTCGCAGCCTGCCGACCACCCGGTAAATATTTTTCATCCCGAAGGTAGATACCTCAAAGGCTTGGTATTGAAGATAGAATAATATTAGAATAAGGCTCTGATACTCATGCGTCCGGTATGTATAGCTTTTGCCGTCATAGACTTTCTGCCGTCATACTCTAAACTCAGTTGTAGGTTATTGCCTATAAACTTTTCAAAGCGAACATTCCATACCATGTTCTTGTTGGGTTGCAGCCCTTCTAATAAGACGTAAGATTTAGTGCTATTACTTAGTCCATTGTAGTTGACCTGTGCAAAAGCAAATTTTACTTCTGCCGTAAAATTCCCCGACACAGCATACCTTCCTTCTACAAAAACTTTGTGTACCCCACTCTTTTCTCCTCCATATTCTACATTGTTTCTTTTATTTGAAAAGTAGTATCCTAGGGTAGCTTTAAGATTTACTTTATATATATAACTAAATGAAGGTTCTACATTTCTAACCTTCAAAGCATAGCTGTTTTGTGCATAGAATTGGGAAGTGTAGTCATTTTTTCCAAAAACACTTTTTATCGCAAACGTATAATTGCGTTTCAGATTGTAATACCCCTGCAAAGTATGCTCATTGCGATATCGCACGTCAAAGCCGTTGCTCAAAAATATTTTATCCTGAACAATATTAGACAAATAATTGATACTGTAAATAGGATGCCCTTGATTGAATTGCAAAGCATTCCGGATGGCTAATCCTGATGAAACGAGATTGCTGTCATTTACATCAAAAACAAAAGGATTGAAAGGTGATACGCTGCTGCCTTTGAAACTTTTGCGCTTCATATCTATCTGGCTGCTCATGCTAAATTTTCGTAAGAAGTCCATAAAACTTGTATCTCCTTGGTATTTTTTTTGTGGCTGCAAATAAAAATTCAGATACAAACCTACTTGCCTTGTAGGTACATACGTATTGAGATTGGTAAGTACTTTGATATAATTGGCACTATCCAAAAATTGAGCGATGATAAATTCATCTTGCTGGCGTATTCTGTCACCATTTTGGTCTATCCACTTATAAATACCTTGCCCCTGCGGAACCTCTAAGAATATAAATTCCCTTGCCCTTTCTTGCCCACTTCCAAGTTCATAGATACTATTCCACCGCACCACATTTTTCTTGTTGCGGACACCATATTCCACCCTTCCTAGATATGTGTTGTCATGCTCTAAGGGTGTAAGTGACTTGTCTTTGATATGTAGTTTTCGCAAAGCAAAAGACCACTGCAAGGTCTGTTGTTTCAGTTTATTGGCACTACCTTTCGTCTCCAAAGTATGCCCAATAGTCACTTTGCTAAATCTTGTCCCCTTAGATAGATAGTCATCTCGCAAGGTATATTTGAACATTAGATACCAAGGTGCAGTAGAAGATGTGGCAGCAGATAACTCTGTCTGCTGGAAAGCAAAGCTCCCAACCTGATAATTATCCCTAATTTTTAGGCTTTTTACTTCTGCGAAGCATAAGGCATTGATTTTTAATTGATAGGCTTTTTCTATAGTTTTACTCATATTCAATGTGGGTCGCACGAAGATTATTTTTTGTATAGAATCTTTGCTTTTGAGCCATGACACGATAGAATTTATGTTCCAAGATCTTTTATTCCACTGATAATCTGCGGTTTGCCTAATACCATTATAATCGGTTTTGCGGTACAGATATTCGGTTTTGATATTGGCAATATGTCCTTTTTTGCGGTCTGCCAGATGTAAGCTCTGCTTCACAAAATGTTCTGTATGGCGATTGTCGAGTTCGGCATTCCAGTCTCTCGTAAATTCCACCTCTCTATATTGCTCCATGGGGCGAAATGCGGAGGTGCGCATCTCGTATTGGGTAAACTCCGTAATCGTAAGGGTAGAATCACTACGTAGATGGCGTTGCCATTGGTTGCCTACCCAAGCGGCATGACCTATATTTTGTTTATTATCCCTATCGGAAAAAGTATTTACATCTTTATTGGAAAAAGTATAGTCTGAAAATACAGTTAAGTATTTTCCTACTTGCTGAGAAAGCTGTAGCGAAACATAGTGGTCTTTCTTGGGTGTAACCAAAAGTATTATCGGCTGATAGGCACCCTGAGGGACACCATTTATAGGTGCTACCCAGGTATACACACGTTCATTTGAGGCAGATTTATCAGGCATATAGTTTCCCCTATTAGATCCCAAATACGAGAATGACAATTGATAGTAGGCTTCATTACTATCGGTAGAAAAATAAAAAACACTATCATATACCACTCCCCCTGCAATAGTGTCTTTCATGGCATACATAGCTCTGTCTGTAGTATATTCTGTCCTCCTCACTCCCGAAATATAGGCCTCGCTGAGGTTGTTTCCTATGTATTCCAATCGTGTAATGGCGCTGCTATCCAAGTCATAGAATAGTGTCTTACTCTTAGCATCCTGTTCCAAATAAACATTTACGGATGCCTGAAGTTTTTTATAGGTCAATGTATTATTTGTTTGCACGAATGAACGTAGATAATATCGGTCTGAATATTCAAAGTCTATGGTTATCCTTTTGTCTTTGGTAATCAAATACCTAGGTGTAAATGTAATCTCACCGGAATTGTAATCCATAGTATAATCATTGTCTTCCCCTCGCGTGAGCAAAAGTCCATCTACATATACCTTTTCGCTTCCTGCTATGATGACGATAAAAGTCTCCCTATTATTGCCTGTAAGTCTATACGGCCCCTGATTTCCTTCTATGCCTATGAATGTGTTTCTAGCAAATTTTCCTTTGGATACTGCTGCCGACAGTCGCTGCTGTATATGAATTTTGTCTTTAATATCATACTGTGTATTAAAACTTAGTCCTTGCAGTTGCTTGCTATATTTCAGAAAATGATGATTATAGGAACGAATGTCAAAATCTCCGGCGGTAAGCTGCGTAGAGTCCTTTTTTACTTGTATATATATTCTATCAAAATCCTGTATTTGCTGGGTGGTGCCTTCTGGTTCCAATGGTATCGTGTTATCATTCAATACTGCCAATATTTCCAATCCATTGATTCTACCTGAAATCTGCATATTAAGGGCGGAATTTAATCCCAGACTTTGGGTATTTCCTATGCTCAGTCCTCTAGAAATACTACCGTTATAGCGCAATCCTTCCCCCCAGTCAAAGGGATTCGACACATGGTCATCACTAAGCAGATATGAAGGTATATAGTTATAACTTTTCTGCTCTTCGGGAGGGGTGGCTATGGGTTGGTAACTTATGCTTTCGGAGAATGGGAACACTCGAAAGGTGGCTATGAGGGTATCTTTTACCGCAGGTGATACATATATGGTATTTCGTAGTGTATCATACCTGTATAGGGAATCTTCTACGACAATACCGTCTCTGTTTTTTACTATTAATGAAGAAGGAATACAGAGTAAAGAGTCCAATCTTATAGCCATAGATTGAGCATAAATATGTACCGCTCTCCTATTATCGAGATGCTTCACATCAGGCAATTGACTATATACACTATTGTGAGATGCCCAAATAAGCACTAAGGCACAGATGACCTTATGGTAGTATATGAGGAAATATTTCAATCTAAATATACAATGACTATATAGACGTTAAAAATAGTATAACTATATAAAAACGAAAACTCATATTCATAATTATAAAAAAAATAGGCAGGTATATAAGCCGGATTCTGTATCTCCTAAGAGATTATTGTCATTTATCTGGGACTGTCGTCGCCGACAGCCTCTATCACTCTACCCTTCCTGATGTCCGCAGACGAGAGACAAACGACTCCACAGTCAGGATATATTTGAGCTTTCAGCTTCCGGGGTTTGCCCGGATGGAATATTGCTACTCCATCGCACTTTCACACTCGCCAAGGCGAGTATATTTTCTGTGGCACTTTCCTGATATCTCCTATCACCACCTGTTAGGTGGCGGAATGTTTGTTGCTGCCCGGACTTTCCTCCCTGTTTTCACAGAGCGACAACACTACCTGCCTTGTGCAAAGGTACTAAAATTTACAGCAAAATATATTATTCTGGCACCATCTCTATCTGCATACGAATACCAAAGAAATCAATCTCTGCCTGAAAATAATCTTCAGTAAGCTCAAGAATTTTACTCTCTACTATGGCACCTGTAGCGGCATAGTCATAATACATCTTTTTTTCATTATCACTAAACCACCACAATCCTAAGCGTCCATTGCTATCGTACCATGTTCCATTACTACGCATATCGGTAAGTACAGGATAGTCAAATAATGGTGTGCCGTCAGGCGTTTTTAGCTTTAGCAACTTCCACACCTTGCTGCCATCTCCGGTCATATTATGCTCCAAGGTAGTGAGTGGTCTTATTTTTACATTAAAAGTATTCACATTATTAGTCTTTAATGCTTTTTCGGTATGATGAACCGTAAAGTGATTATTGGCGTCCCCCTTGTGTACCCAAAAATAATAGATTACATCTTCAAGGTTAGGAATAGATACTACTCCATTATTATCTGTATATATAGGTCCGCTTATAGCCTTAGTATTTTCAGACCAATAGTTGCGATAGCGATATAGCCATACTTCTGCATTGGGTACTACATTGCCTGAAGTATCTGTCACCATAAGTTGTAATACGGTACTTACCTTATCTTCTTTACTGCATGACAAGAGTGCAGCAGAAATTAAAAGTAAAATCATCCCACGCATAGCCGCTATGTTTATACTATTCAAATTCACAAGTTTCATTTAGTAAAAATACTTACAAATATTATGAAAAATTTTAGAAAATGATTTCGCTTATTTATAGGTTATGATGAGATGCGCTATGAGCGTCAATATCTTTTTGTATGGAATGGTGGAAATTGAGCCTTAATTATCCAGAGTCACACGGAATAGTTTCAGTACCATTTTTCTTAAACTTACGCAATAACAGTCAATGAAACGGTTTATTGAATATTCAAAATCCTTACCTAAATCGTCCATTTTGGTGTAGGATTGTAATTTATATGGTTGCTATACCTTTGTCTGTATCAAAGCAGCCTCCCCTTACTCTTGAAGGAATTTATTGATTGTAATTCGAGCTTTTGCTTCTTTTTCTGCTATCTAATTCGTTACATTTTTCAGTCGTATGATATTATTAAAATCAAGTTTTAAAGTCTCGTTATCGTCCTATGCTAAGTGGGAGAATTGGCTGTTTTACTATATTTAATACATAGAAATATTAATTTAATCGTAAGAACACAAGCTATAATTCATGATTATACTATGTAATGTCAAAAAAAACATTGTGATTTTTCGCAAAACTTACTATCTTTGCGCCTCGTTTTACACCCGTAATAGCTATTCATAGCCACTACGGCATTAAAACTAAAAAACATATTAATTATGGCAGTAAGAATCAGACTTCAAAGAATGGGTAAGAAAGGTAAGCCTTTCTACCGAATCGTAGTGGCAGACAGCCGTGCGAGAAGAGACGGTAAATTTATCGAGCTCATTGGCAACTACAATCCTACTACTGTGCCTGCACAGATATCCTTGGATGTGGACAAAGCCGTTAAGTGGCTTCAGGACGGAGCAGAACCTACCAATACAGCTAACGCAATCTTGCGTTACAAAGGGGTGTTGTACAAAAAACATTTACTAAGAGGTGTTGCCAAAGGTTCTTTTGACCTGGAAGCGGCAGAAGCAAAATTTGCTGAATGGGTACAGTCTCACCAAGGCAAAGTATTGGATCACCAAGAGAAAGCTAAAGCTGAAAAAGAGGCTAAACACAAAGCTATCATAGGCTCTGGTGCAGCAAAAGCAGCAGCAAGGTTGCAAAAAGCTATAGTTACGGAAGAGACGGAAGAGCAAGAGGACGTCACAGAAAATGCTGAGTCCACTGCGGAAGCAAGTGAGATTACATCCGAAGCTACAGAAACACAAGAATAAATAATATTTTCAACGTCAAAGAAGCCTAATAGACAAAATGCTGCTACGTATTTTGTCTATTAGGCTTTGATTTTATCTATACAACGAAAATAGTAGGGATACTATAGCGGTTCTATAGAAATGTCAGTTAGTGGGTTAATTCTATGAGTTAACCCACTATTATTTTTGGCTAATTATATCCTTCAAGAAAAGCTAGTTATACACTTTTTATTCCTAAGCTAGGTAGATAGTCCCTAGCGTATTCGGCATCTAAAAACGATGGGGTTGTTTTAGTTTTGCGTAACAATAGAATGTTCATTGCTAAAAAAATATTCAAGATTTTCCATAATCAAATTAAAAAGATCCGAGCCTATTTATACAATTCAGTAACTTTCTTTTATCTGCTGTATGGTATATATCCCAAATTAATTATCAATACCATATATAAATTTCGGATATTCGCCATGAAATATAATAGTCTATATAGATATGAAAAATAGAATTCCCGAATCTGAACTCATCATCAGCCCTGATGGCAGTATATATCACTTAGCCCTACGTCCGGAGGAGTTGGCATCATTAGTATTTGTAGTAGGAGATCCTGATAGGGTATCGCAGGTCTCAAAATACTTTGATAGTATAGAAGTAAAAAAACAACATAGAGAGTTTCTCTCCGAAACAGGATATATTGGCAACAAGCGTATTACTTGCTTATCTACGGGCATAGGTACCGATAATATAGATATTGTATTGAATGAGCTTGATGCCTTAGTCAACATAGACTTTGAAACTAGAACTGTAAAAGATACTATTAGCTCTATAGATGTCATACGCTTGGGTACTAGTGGTGGCATACAAGCTGATATGGAAGTAGATACATATATCGCATCAGCATACGGTATTGGTCTTGACGGGCTTTTGGGTTATTATGATTATAATTCTAAGTTTACCGACTGGAATGACTTACTATATCCAGCTATCAAAGATTTTGGCATTACCCCCTTTATCACTTCCTGCAATGAAGATTTGCTGAACAAATACGCTTATGATTTGGATAAAGGTGTGACGATTACTAATACGGGATTTTACGGACCTCAAGGTAGAATGGTTCGTGCCGCAGTAAAAAATAAAAATTATATAGATATGCTCTGCAATATCCGTATGGGAGAACATAGAATTACCAACATGGAAATGGAAACTTCTGCAATATATGGGCTGTCAGAGATGCTAGGGCATAGAGCATTATCTATCAATGCCATAATTGCGAATAGAAGTAGAGGCACTTTCAGCAAAGACCCACTCGCCGCAGTAGATAAAATGATACAAAATATATTAAGTAAGATTTAACTTTATAGCTTAAAATATTTTATACTAATTTATAATTCAATGAATTATAATAAAACAATAGAATATCTCTATGAGCAATTGCCTATGTTTTCAAAACATGGTAAAAATGCTATAAAAAAGGGTTTGCATAATATAGAATTACTATGTGCCTACCTAGGCAACCCTCATCAAAAATTCAGAAGTATTCACATCGCCGGCACTAATGGCAAAGGCTCTACCTCTCACATGCTTGCTGCTATATTTCAAGCGCAGGGCTATAATACCGGACTATACACATCACCTCATCTTATAGATTTCAGGGAAAGGATTCGCCACAACGGCAAGATGGCATCAAAGAATTATGTCACCTCCTTCGTAAGAAATCATAAAGCTATTATCGAAAAAATACAACCCTCTTTTTTCGAGATTACAGTAGCCATGGCATTCGATTATTTTGCAAAAAAAAATGTAGATATAGCCATAATAGAAACTGGACTGGGAGGAAGACTCGATTCTACCAATATTATCAGACCACAGTTGAGTGTGATTACCAATATCAGTTTTGACCATAAGGATATGCTAGGAGATACCCTTGCCACTATTGCTACGGAGAAAGCCGGAATAATTAAAGAAAATACACCTGTGGTGATAGGGAGAAAAGAACCTGAAACTGATGCAATTTTTATAGATACGGCAAACCTCAAAAATGCACCGCTATACTTTGCACAGGAAGTATATGATGATAATAATTTTATATTAAATAATAAGTATAAATATTTAATATATTTAATTGATTACAATATATATATAAAAAATAATTTTTATTCCGATTATCAATATGAAAATATAAAGACGGTATTAGCGACCATAGAAATATGGAATAAATCGGACATATTACCCATTACTTTTCACGCCATAAAGACGGGTATTGAAGAAGTCCATGCTCTCACAGGATTATCGGGACGATGGCAGATATTACAAGAAAAACCCTTGCTCATTGTAGATGTAGCGCATAATGAAGATGGACTGAAAAGCGTTTTTGAAAATATCAAGAACTATACTTATCAATCTCTATGGATAATTTACGGCACACTTAGAGATAAAGATATTAAGGCAATACTTCCAATTTTGCCATTAGAGGCTGAATATATACTTACCCAGCCCAATACGCCACGAAAGATGGATATAGATACGCTGTCATCGTATTTCAGCCCTTCCTGCTATTCTTATAAGACATTTCCATGTCCTTCATCTGCCTTGCGATATGCATTATCCACAGCTACCGACAAAGATATCATCCTAATTACGGGCAGCTTCTATATCGTCAATGAAATCCTTGAAATTTATCAGGCTAAGACTTAAAATATTTATTACCTCCTATTTTTTAAAAATTAAGTATTTTTATTTCCATAAATAAATATGAGTGATAATATACGCAATAATGTAGATGAACTAATAGAGCTTTTCCCTAATAAGGTAGGCAGCTTCGGCTATGACCCTTGGGGTTTTAATAAAAACCAACTGAAGAATACCCTATCTTTCGTGAAGACGATTTATGAACAATACTTTAGGGTAGAAGCGTATGGACTGGAAAATATTCCCAAAGACGGTCGGTGTTTAATAATCCCTAACCATAGTGGTCAATTGCCCTTGGACGGTATGCTAGTAGCTTATGCTATGCTTACCAATACGCTGGGTCCCAGAGCCCCAAAAGCAATGATAGAAAAATTCTTGCCATCGGTACCCTTTGTAGGCAACTGGCTAAACAGCATGGGTGCTGTAATCGGCGACACCACCAACTGCGAGCGTATGCTAGACATGGAGGAAGCGGTAATCGTATTCCCAGAAGGTGCTAGAGGTGCTGGCAAAGTCTTCAAAAATAGATACCAACTAGAGCGATTTGGCAATGGCTTTATGCATCTAGCCATGAAACAAAATGCGCCGATAATCCCTGTAGGCGTAGTAGGATGTGAAGAAACTATCATCTCCCTCACAGACATGAAGTCTCTGGCAAAAATGATGGGTATTCCTTATGCTCCTCTAGTCATCCCTTTTATCTTTCCTTCCAAAGTATTCTTGCATTTTGGGAAACCCCTATACTTTGAAAACGACACACATCTGGAATATAAAGTTACCGACCGTGTAAATACCGTAAAATCCGAAATCCGAAGTCTTATAGACTTGGGACTGGCAAAAAGAACTTCAATTTTTTAAGATATGGCTAGAACTGCGCAAAAGAAATTATTAATAACAGGTGCCGGCGGCGCTCTTGCAAAAAAAGTTATTGAAAAGCTCAAAAAAAATTATAAAATAATCGCTGTAGATTTTCGAAATAAAGTAGATCTAGGTATCCCTGTGGAGAGTTATAAAGTAGATTTTAACAAAAGGATTTTTGAGGATATTTTCAGGGAGCATGAATTTGAAGGATTAATACACTTAGGTCGTATCGGTGCCAGTGAGCTGAATCGCTTTACACGCTTCAATGCTAATGTCATAGGCACACGCAAACTCTTTGACCTTTGTAAAAAATATAATGTACCCAAAACATTGGTACTGTCCACCTATTTCGTATATGGTGCAAGCCCTTACAATCCGTCGCTATTGGACGAGAAAACACCCATTAAAGCATCAGAGCTTACCATGGACTTAGTAGATACTGTAGAGTTGGACAACTTAGCAAATATCTATATGTACAAATATCCAGAGCTAAATATTACCATCCTTAGACCCTGCAATATTGCAGGTCCTGGCGTTCGCAATACTTTTAGTAAGCTGCTGGCTTCCAAGTTTTCTCCTGTAGTACTAGGTTTTTCTCCACTAATGCAATACATACATATAGATGATATGCGTGATGCAATATGTAATGCTTTTGAAAAAAATATACCCGGATTATATAATGTAGCTCCTGATGACTATATATCTTTTCAGGATGCCATCAAGCAATCAGGAAGTACGCCAATTCCAGTACCATCTATCCCCCCAGCACTTACATTTCGTATAGCAGGATTAGTAAAATCGGCTATTTTCCCCCCATATCTTCTCAATTATTATAAATTTCCTGTAATCATTGACGGGAGTTTATTTGCCAAAACTTTTGATTTTACCCCTCAGAAATCCCTAGAAGATATATTTACCTACTACAAATCTATAAAATAAATGAAGCCTGAAATATACGGCTATGTGCAGCCGGGTTTTGAGAAGGTAAAGGAGGTATTCCTAGAAAATTTCAGTAAACGTAGAGAAGTGGGTGCTGCCTGTGCCGTCGTAAGAGATAATAAGACGGTCGTAAGCCTATGGGGCGGCTACTGCGATTCCTCCCATTCTTCCAGGTGGGAGGAAAACACCGTATGTATATTATTTTCTACCACCAAAGGGCTCTCTTCTTTGGCATTCCTAAAAGCTATAGACTATGGATGGATAGACGTAGATGCGCCAGTAGCACAATACTGGAAAGAATTTGCACAGAATGGCAAAGAAAGAATAACCGTACGCCAGCTGCTCTCTCACCAAGCAGGACTATGTGCTACAGACACTTTTATCACTAAAACCTTACTCAAAGATGAAAAGCGGCTATCCGAAATACTGGCGAGACAGAAACCCCTGTGGAACCCGGGAGACTATCAGGGATATCATGCTTGGACTATAGCCATGTACCAAAATGAAATTCTGTATAGAGTAGATCCCAAAGGGAGACATATCCATCAGTTTTTTGAAGAAGAAATTGCCGCCCCTCTGGATTTAGACATCCACATAGGCTTGCCTAGGTATTATACATCAGCAAAAGTCGCGGAATTAATACCCTTGGATTTCAGCTCACTCGTAGAGGGTGCTGCTTCTTTTCTGCCATTATTGCCTATGCGAGATATGCTAAAACATGGTTTTTTGTTTGGAAGGTCTTTGATAAACTTACCCTTTGCTACCAATATACGTTCTCTCAATGAGCCTTCGTTTAGGACAGTACCGTTGGGAGCAGGTAACGGATATAGTTCGGCATTAAGCTTGGCAAAGTTATACGGTGAGATTGCCTGCGGCGGACAAAAACTAGCATTTCAGCAAAAAACTATAGATTTATTGGAAGAACCTGCGGAATTGCCAAGACTTTCTACCAAAGATATTGCGATACATGTAGATGTACCCTTCCATTTGGGCTTTGCAAAGTCCTGTGATTATAGAAATTTCGGAAAAAGCAACAGAGGTATATGCAGCTTCGGTGCCGGTGGTTCGGCGGTATATGCCGATCCTGACCATAAGCTAGGCATAGCGTATGTAATGAATCGCATGAATGCGTATGTAGCTAGAGACCCCAGAGATGAAGCCCTGAAAGATGCAGTATATAGCTGCTTATAACACTATTTTTTCTTATGACAGCAATCTACTGTGGTATTCTCTTGTGATACATCCAGCTTGGGGCTAAGGTAGGGAATACCTAATCCCAGACCTCGGAGTATCAGCATTACTGCCATAACCATTACAAATATATTAACTATATATTTTCCATTGCCCCTTAAAAATGCCAACACTGGTTTTTGAAAAAATGAAATACTAAACATGGCAGGGATAGTACCTACTCCAAAAAAAAACATATATATACTACTTTGAGGAACAGATGTCATTGCTAGTGCAGATGCCAAGGCAATATATACCAATCCACATGGCAGCAACCCATTGAGCATCCCTAATGCAAAGCGACCACCCCATCCCATATTGGGATTCAGAAATCTTTGCATATACAGTTTTACCTTAGAAAAAAAAGTATCTAAAATGGGGATAGAATAATTCGACCACTGACTTTTTATCAGTAATAACAATATAATTATGCCGCTGATGACAGATATTTTCTGTTGCCACCCAAAAAAGCTCATAGACGCTCCTATCATACCCATCATAGCACCTAAAATGGCATAGGTTACTGCCCTCCCTATATTATAGGCAAAAATAGTAATATACCTTTGGATGCCGACATATCCATGCAAGGGTATCGCCAAGGCTATAGGTCCGCACATGCCTACACAGTGTAAAGACCCTAAGATTCCTACACTTAGCCCTCCTAATATGGCTATTAATGGCAAAGGCATTTATTCTATAATTATACTTTGTTCTCTATAGAATGTAGCGGTATCGTTTACCCAAGAGATTCTGGCATTATAGTATCCTTTAGAGAATTCTTTATTACCAAAGGACTGTATGCCAAAAGTATCTACTTCTATGCTTAATTGTATATCCTTACTTTTATCATCAGCTCTCAGCATCTGTATGTTGCCTTCTTTGAAATTTTCGTATGTCCCCACAGGAAGTTGTAATAGGAGTGTGTTGGCACTATCTTTCAGCAGGTCTCCAGAAAAAATTGTATTTAGGCTTTGCGCTGCGTCTATTGTGGACTGATATTTTAATTCTTTGGCATAGTAATCTTCATCATACATCTCATTCTTTTGCTGTAATGCTGTAAACACCATATATCCCATTCCCAATAAGAATAGAATAATTACTACTAATATTTTGTATCCCCAATGCATAGTCATTACATAAATGGTCCTAAGAATTTTGTTTTAACACTCTGAATTTTTTCATCCCCACTATATACTGCAATTTTCACCACACTACTTCTTTTTTTAATAGAGTTTTTTGGCACTTCTACAAAAAAAGTAATTTCATTGATAGCTTCATTCTTCAACACCATAGCATGATCATCCAATATCTTCACCCTGCCCGGCATATTTTCTACTACTAACTTAATAGGTAAATTTTTATTGGACTTATTGATTATTTTGGCGTTGTAGAGATTGCTGTAAGCCGTATCCCCTAATTCCTGATATATAGGCCCTCGGGCTCTAGAGATGTAAGTATCTACTGTCCTGCGGGTAAATACTAATGCAGCCATGATAAGTAACAATAGTGAAAGTAAGATAGTATATGCTTTCATACGAGGGGTAAGCACCCAATGTTTGGACTCGGAAATTTGATTTTCAGACGCATAACGTATCAATCCTTTGGGGCGATGTATTTTTTCCATTACCTCATCGCAAGCATCTATACATGCGGTACAGCCTATGCAATCCAATTGGACACCATTGCGAATATCTATGCCCGTAGGACACACATGCACACACTTTTTACAGTCTATACAGTCTCCAAATTGTGTAGAAGTATTTTTAGACATTTTGCCTCGTGGCTCTCCCCGTACATAATCATAAGATACCTGCATAGTATCTTTATCAAACATTACACCCTGTAATCTGCCGTAAGGACATATCGTAGTACATACTATTTCTCGTACAAAAGCAAATACAAAGTAGAATAACAATGAAAATATCACTAATCCCATGAAGAGTCCTATATGCTCCGAAAACGGCTCGCGCATATCCATGACTACTTTATCTACGCCTATGATATACGATAAAAATGTGTGAGCTATTAAAAAAGATATAGCAAAAAATAGGATGTGTTTCAACGATTTTTTTACAAACTTCTCTGTAGTCCAGGGACCGTTATTGAGTTTCTGTTGTTGTGATGGCGTGCCCTCTATCCACCACTCTATTTTACGGAAAACAAATTCCATGAAAATCGTTTGAGGGCACGCCCATCCACAAAAAAGCCTACCATACGCTATAGTAAATAATACTATAAATATGATAAAAGTAATCATTGCAAAAGCAAAAATGAAAAAATCGTTAGGCCAAAATATTTTGCTAAACAAGATAAATTTCCCTTCTACTACATTGAACAGCAGCAGAGGCATTCCATCTACTTTTATAAAGGGAAGCCCAAAAAATACAGCCAAATATATTAAGGAAAGAATTTCTCTTCTTCTGTAAAAAAACCCTTTAGGCTTCGCTACGAGCAACCACCTACGTTGACCTGTATCGTCAACAGTGCTTAGCTTATCCCTAGATGTAGAAGGTTGAAGAAGATCGTCTTGAAGCATATAAATATTTATTTAGCAACTTTCTCACCCTGAGGTTCTTTACCTCCCGGTAAATTTTTGCCATCTATAGATTTTACGAAACTAGAAACTTGTGCTATTTGCGTTGCTGATAAGTTATCTTTCCAAGAAAGCATACCTTTTTCTACATAACCATATTTTACTGTCTTGAAAATATCTTTTATATCATTACCGTGTATCCAGTAGTCGTCAGAAAGATTTGGGCCTACACCATTAGGCATACTGTTGCCTTCGACACCGTGACAAGAGGTACACTTGGCAGTAAATATTTCTTTACCTTTAGCTATATCTGCATCTCCTAGCAGCGTTACAGTATTTTCATCTACAGAACTTCCTTGAGTTTTCAAGAATGCTTCTTTCTCTATTTCTGCTTTCTCCATTGCAATGGTATATTCTTCAATTTGTAACGGTGCAGATTGCGATACGTGATATCTCCACAAATATATTACGGCAAATATGATAGAGGCTATGAATGCTGCCGTAAACCATGATGGTATATTATTGTCCAATTCGCGGATACCGTCATAATCGTGTCCTGTCTCTAATTCTGCTTCTCTCTCTATAGGCTTGAAGTCATTCAATTTTTCCCATAGTGCCGCTAATCCAGAAGTAGAGGTAGAGGCAGCAGCAGGAGCACCTGTAGTTGCAACTGTCTTTGCTAACATACCTATTATATTCTTAGATAAAAACATAATTACCATTATCTCTACAGCAACTACCGACAACAACACATAAGTGAGTACACCCGGACTTGCCACTACCTCTGTAGATATTGGGGCTGCGGCATCCTGAGCCATGCTCATAAGTGGTGACATTCCAGCACCTACCAATAGCAATATCAAAGCAGCTTTGGACTTATCTTTAAATTTTTCTAACTGTATTGTAGTAGTCCAAAAAGTGGTTTGTGCCAATAGGTATATGACCCCTACAAGAACAATAGCTACTACCGTAAGTATAAAATTTACATCTGCAAGGAGGCTAACCTTGGGGGCAGGAGCTGCTGCCCCAGGAGCTGCATCTTGACCAAAAGCTATCGAAATCATACACAACATAGCAAGTGTGAGTATGCTTCTAAAATATTTTATATTCTTCATGATTAAAATTTTTGTTTTGAAAGAATTAATTATCATCTAAAGGAAGCCTCTCTACGTGCTCCAATGTCTTTTTATTAATCTTAAAGATTCTATAAGTTACCAATAAGAAAAAAACGACAAACAAAAGCAATGAAATACAAGGGAATAATTCTATTCCAGCTATATCCTTAAAATAATTTGTGAACTTCATGTTATTGTTGTTTGTTTTCTAATTCTATATCTTTACCTAGTCGCTGTAAGTAAGCAATAAGCGCAATAATTTCTTTGTCACTACTAATTTTGATATTGCTTTGTGATGCCAAATTGTCTGCTATCTTCTTAGCTTGCTTTTCTAAATCTTGTACCGCTATAGATTCATAATTATCAGGATATGGCACCCCTAGCTTTCTCATGACATGAATCTTAGAATTGGTAGAAGCCTTATCTATATCTTTTTCAAACATGAATGGATATGCAGGCATAATAGATCCGGGCGTTATAGCCGAAGGTTCCATCATGTGATTGAAATGCCAACTGTCGCCATACTTGCCGCCCACTCTAGCCAAATCCGGGCCTGTACGCTTGCTTCCCCACTGGAAGGGATGGTCGTAAACGAATTCTCCGGCTTTGGAATATTGCTTAGAAGCCCCGCCATATCTTTCCACTTCGTAGCGGAAAGGACGTACCATCTGTGAATGACAATTGTAACATCCTTCTCTTATATATATGTCCCTACCTTGCAGCTCTAATGGCGTATATGGTTTTACACTAGCGATGGTAGGAACATTCTTTTTGATAAGGAAGGTAGGTATTAGTTCAAATATGCCGCCCATTGCTACAACTATCAAACTCAGTACTAACATAATTATGGGCTTTCTTTCAAATATACTATGCCAAAATGTTCCTTGGGGTGCCGTGTAATTTTTGGTTAAAGCAGGAGCTTCACTATATTCTGTCTCTACAAAAGTTCCTGACTTTACAGTTTTTATAAGATTATAAACCATCAATAATACACCTCCTAAGTAAATAGTACCACCCAAAGCTCTTAGGAGATAGAATGGCTTAGCAGTAACCATCGCATCCACAAATTGATATTGCAACTGACCTTCAGGAGTGAAGGCTGTCATCATAAAGTATGTTTTGAAGGCACTCCAATACATAGGTATAGCATAGAGGATAATACCTAAAGTGCCTATCCAAAAGTGAGCAGCCACTAATTTTTTAGAAAAAATCTGTGTTTTGTATAGCCTTGGGAACAACCAGTAAAGCATCCCAAACGTCAAGAAACCATTCCATCCCAGTGCGCCAATATGTACGTGAGCTACTGTCCAGTCGCTATAATGTGATATTGCGTTCACATTTTTTAGAGACAACATAGGACCTTCAAAGGTACTCATACCGTAGCATGTTACCCCCACTACAAAGAATTTGAGGATAGGGTCTTCGCGTACCTTATCCCAAGCACCTCTGAGTGTAAATAACCCATTGAGCATTCCGCCCCAACTTGGTAATATCAGCATAATAGAGAATACTGTTCCTAATGACTGTGCCCAATCTGGTAATGCTGTATATAGCAAATGGTGTGGGCCTGCCCAGATATATAAGAATATTAAACTCCAAAAGTGTACAATACTCAATCTGTACGAGAATACGGGGCGATCTGCTGCTTTGGGCATAAAATAATACATCAAGCCCAAATACGGTGTGGTGAGGAAGAATGCTACCGCATTATGACCATACCACCATTGTACTAAGGCATCTTGCACCCCTGCATATAGAGAGTAACTCTTGAATAAGGATACTGGCAATGCTAGCGAGTTCACAATATGGAGCATAGCCACAGTTACCCATGAAGCTATAAAGAACCAAATAGCTACATACATGTGTCTTTCTCTACGCGTAAGGATAGTGCCAAACATATTTATACCAAAGATTACCCATGTAATAGTTATCAAAATATCTATAGGCCACTCCAACTCTGCATACTCTTTGGAAGTAGTGATACCCGCTATGAGTGTCACCGCAGCAAGGACAATGATGGTTTGCCATAACCAAAAATGTAGGTTGCCCAAGGTCTTATTCCACATAGAAGTCTTGAGCAATCTAGGCAATGAATAATACACTGCTGTAAAAATACCATTGCCGACGAATGCAAATATTACGGCGTTCGTGTGTACTGGGCGTAATCTACCAAAGGTAGTAAATGGGGATAGTTCTGTTAAGTTGAGACCAGGGAGAGCGAGCTGAAAAGCTATTATTACCCCCACTAGCATACCTACTACCCCCCACAGCATGGTGGCGGTAGCGAACATCTTAGGTAAGCGGTTGTCATACTGAAATTTTTCCATAATTATTCTTTTTTATGATCATCGAATAAAATTCTTCTTGCAGGACTGTAATCATCATCAAATTGTCCATCTTTTACACTCCAGATATAGGCAATCAAAAAGCCCCCAGATATGCATAAACTGACTATTAGTAATATTATAATTACAGACATAAATAAATTTAATATTGTTCCAACATATATTTTAATACATCTGTCGTAGAGACAATGCCTACTAACTCATCTTCAGCATTTACTACTGGTAATGCGTGAAAGTTGGAGTTGGCAAATACTTCTGCCACTTCGCGTATGGTAGTGTCATCGCTGATTGTCACAGGATTGGCGTGCATCAATCTCTCTATGGACAGCATATCCAAGAATGCATCGTTGCCACCTTGGTTGTCAAATAAGTCTCCGACAGTCAATCTGTTCAGATCATTGCTGGTAACAATACCTACAACTTTTTTACCACTTACAATAGGGATGTGTCTTACGTGCTCAGATTTTACTAAATTCATTACTTCATGTAATGAATCTGTTACGTTCAAAGCCTTTACATTCTTAGTCATGATGTGACTCACTGGTTCTCTTTTTTTCATTTTTAATTAGTTTTAAGTGCTGTTAATAATTTATATTTTTTGGCAAATAGCTGCGTCATTCCAAAAGTAAGCATTAATATAGTAATAGTACTAGAGGGCATGAGTATCGCAGCTATTACTGGCGACAGTGTCCCATGTACTGCATAGTATATTCCTATCAAATTATAGATTATTGAAACTATAAATGTGGTATAAATGATATATTTTCCTGTCGTAATATATTTCATAAAAATATCCATCTTTTTCAGTTGAGAAGCATCAATAATACCGTCACACGAAGGTGAAAAATTATTGACATTATCAGATATAGAGATACCCACATCGCTCACTTTGAGTGCCCCTGCATCATTGAGCCCATCCCCTATCATCATTACCTTATGGTATTTTTGCTGTAGATGATGTATATAATTGATTTTATCTTCTGGAGACTGATAAAACATAAGTTGTTGTGGATTGTCAATAATCTTAGATAGATTCTCTTTCTCTCCATCATTATCCCCAGAAATTACGGATATGTCGAAATGCCTTTTCAAAGTTTTTACCAATGAAAAGATACCGAGTCTATATACATTAGAGAAGTTGAATTTTCCTATAATTTGATTATCTATAGACATATACACTTGTGTCATTATATTTGAAGATTCTATCCCTAGATATTTTGCAGACCCTATTTTGATATGCATATCCTGCAGCCATGCTTCTATACCATTACCGGAAACCTCTTTGAAATTTTCACATACGTACAATTCTTTACTATTTAGATAGTCACATATAGCAATACTTAGAGGATGTGTAGATTGAGCTAGGACTGTAGCCAATACTTTTTTATCTTCATCCGTCATCGTCTTACCTTCATAGCTTACATTCATCTTCCTATGCTCTGTAAGTGTGCCTGTTTTGTCGAAGACGATGTGATCTATCTTTTGTAATGCTGATAATACTTCTGCATTTCTCAAATAAAACTTATTCAGCCCCAAAACTCTAAGAATATTGCCATTGGTAAAATTTGTAGTAAGTAGCAATGCACAGGGACATGCCACTATGAGTATCGTAGTCATGGCATTCCATCCCAAGGTAGGAAGTCCTTTATCATACCAATAGCCTAAGGCTATAGCGGCAATAGTAAGGACTACATACGTAAAATATTTAGCGATGATATCAAATTCTGTTACTTTCTTTTTCTCGTCCTTTCTGAAAGCATCGTGATTCCATAATGAAGTAAGGTAGCTTTGTGATACTTCTTTGAGTACGGCTAATTCTATGATACCATTGAGTTGTTTTGCTCCAGCATATACGACTTGCCCTTTTTCTATATATACAGGTATGCTTTCGCCATTTACAAAACTATAGTCTATATTGGCATTACCTCTTAGTAAGATACTATCTACGGGCACTATCTCGTTATGATGTATCTGTATGATGTCATTCTTTTTAATCTTATCTATAGGCGTACTACAGATTTGATCATTTTTTATCACATTGACGGCGATAGGAAAAAAAGACTTATAATCTCTATCGAAAGAGATGGTCTTATAGGTTTTCTCTTGCATCCACCTACCTATGAGCATAAAGAATACTATTCCTGACATGCTATCCATGTATCCAGTACCTTGCAGTACGAAAATATCATATAGACTTCGAACAAATGTTACCGCTAATGCCAGAGAAACGGGCAAATCTATATTTAGTATTTTATTTCTAAGCCCATAGTATGCCGACACAAAAAATTCTGTGGCGCAGTAGAACAATACAGGAATAGATAGCCCTAAAGAAATATATTTCAGCGTATTCGCTATTATGGCTTCCAAATTTCTTCCAAAGGAAAAATATTCTGGGAGGCTCATCATCATAATATTGGCAAAACAGAATCCTGCAATGCCTATTTTAAGAATTTTCGTATTATCCTTGGCAGGATTAACACTTTTATTTGCGTCATTAAAATTAAAGTATGGCTCATAACCTATAGATGTCAGTAATTCTGCTGCTTTCCTAACATTCATCTTTTTGTTATCGTAGGCTATCAATATCTCTTTAGCTGTAAAGTTCACTCTGCTGAAACGGACAGAGGAATTGAGCTTATACAGATTTTCTAGCAACCACAGGCAGGAACTGCAATGCACCTGTGGAAGATAAAAGGTAGCGTGGGTTTCATCTTCATGACTAAAACATATTACTTGCTGCGCTAACTCCTCATTATCTAAGAACAAAAATTTCTCTTTAGCGAGAATCTCGCGCTGTGAAATGCCGGGGTTATTTGTGATTGCATAATAGTCACAAAGATTATTGTCTTTCAAAAGTTCATATACTGTCTTACACCCAGAACAGCAAAACATCTTATCTTCATAAGTTACTTTACTGCCCTCACAGCTATCACCACAGTGATAGCATAAGGTATTCACATTTATATTTACTTCTCTTTTAAGCATTTACTTTTTGATTACTAATACCGGACATGGTGCTTCGCGCATTACGGACTCTGCAACGCTGCCCATAAGTATTCTGCTGAGTCCTTTACGTCCGTGGGAACCCATCACGACGAGGTCACAATTGTGCTGTGAGATAGTATCCAAAATAGACTTGGCAGGGTCTAAACCCATGTCAATGGCTGCATTAAAATGATATTTAGGATATTTTTCTTGCAATGCTTCAATTTTTTCTTGCATTTTCACGTCCATAGCTGCTTTTATCTCATCCACATTGAGATAGTAATTAGCATAGCCCATAGGATCCGTAGTATATGGTGTTTCTATGATAGAAAGTAATTCCACCACGGTATCTTCATCCGCCATTTTTACTGCATAAGCAATAGCATTGTCTGCACTTTCTGAGAAGTCAACAGGACATAAGATTTTACTGAATTTTATCATACAATAGCAATTTTATTGTGATTTATATTTTTTAGAAAATAATGACCCGTATCTATTCTGTCATTAAAGTCTTTGATGCTCATTTCGAGCATTTGTAATAATTGTTTTTTTATTTGCTTATATTCATGATGTACGGGACAGGGATTCATTTCAGAACATTTTTTTAAACCTAAGACACAATCTAAGCTTATTCCTTCTCCATCTACCACATATATGATATCCAATAACTTGGTACGCAATTCCCTTTCGGTCATATAAAAGCCCCCATTAGGGCCTTTGGAAGATAGCACAAATTTATTTCTTGTAAGCTGCTGAAGGATTTTTGCTACGAAGGACTCCGGTGAATCTATGGCGTGAGCTATTTCTTTTACGCCTGCCTTTCTTATCTCATTCGTGTTCTTGCCCACATAAATCATGGCTTTAAGAGCATATTCACAGGACTTAGAAAACATATTAATTTTTACGAATGCAAATATAATAAAGGACAAAAGTATCTTTATATATTTTACTGTAAAAAATTTATTAACATATTTGCCATGTCCAATACTATGACAACCGTGCAACAAACGAAAATTAAAGCTGGACAATAAAATTTGACCCCTTAATAGGACAATTTTAGCCTCTAAGAACCGTAACTTAGCGACATCTATTGTAAGACAAGAATGAAGAAAATATTAACGACAGAAACCTTATTAAAAGAAGCCCAAATTTTCTGTAATCATCTTGCGCTTTCAAAGGCACTAAACATAATTGAAGTAAAAGGAATTACCAAGATTATTAGCTATAACAAACCTCAATGATGAATTAAGCGAAGCGAATCATGAACACCATTGAAAATATAACAAGAAGTGATTAAAGTATTTGATGCAAATATTACGCATCAAGTTTTAGATTTCTTAAAAGAAAATCTGAAAGAGATTACATCTTTTAGAATTAGCAAAACAAACTGACAAGTCCGTCTTGCAAACAAAACTTGATACGCTTAACGAAAAATATAAATTCAACTTGACACTTAGTTTGTGGGACAGCTTCATTAACGAGATGACACCTGTACATAATGGACAAATGGCAATGTTTGCATAGACTGAGAAAAGCAGTGGGCATAAGTGATTTGTCGTATATGATGGTTTTGTGGTAGGTTCAAGTGCGGCTATTCGAATTAGCTTTTGCTGCTTCTAATCCCTCTACTTCGACAAGCATTAAAAAAACATTCTACTCATGCATTGCCTCTTGCTTCAGGCGTGAAGCCAAGTCCGCACCCAAATATTTTTCGATGGCTATATGTACCAAATAGATGACGGGTATCAATACTATTGCTGCCGCCAATTTGTAGGCAAAATTTATTGTACCTATAGCCCAAAACATATTCATCGTCCAGGCCTGCCCTTCGGGAAGCCCATATACGAAGGCGATATACAATACTACATAGCTATCTATACACTGAGAAAATAAGGTAGAAATTGTGGCACGCAGGTATAGATGCTGCTCTCCTGTAATCATTTTTACTCTTCTGAATACTACGGCATCTACCATCTGCCCTATAAGAAATGCGGTAAGAGAGCCTATGATAATACGCTGTCCCTGCCCCAATATAGCCTTGTATGCCGCCTGCATATCCGAAACACCATTGGCGACGTTGCTGCCTACCCAAAATTCTGCCGGCACTACCTTTATCGCAGCATACATGACTCCAAATGCATAAGCAATAAATATGGCGGAAAGTATGGACAGAAAACGTACTCCTTTATGTCCATAGTACTCATTTAGTATATCTGTAAGTACAAATACTATAGGCCAGATGATAACACCAGCAGTAAAATTCAGTGTACTCTTAAACCCAAAGAGTGACCATTCTAGCGATTTTATCCCCAATGTAGGTTCTAAGGCAAATATCTTTACGCCAATAAATTCTGCTAAGAGCGCATTACCTACAAATACTATGGCTAATAATGCAAAGAGACGAGTAACCTTAGGCTCTGAGATTTTCATATTCCCTAATTTATTGTCAAATATAAGCCTAAAGCAGGTAATACTATAAGATACCTGCTGCCCAAGTTTTGGCGGCTACCATAGCCGCCGTAAGCCCCTCGGGATTATTGCCGCCTGCGGTAGCAAAAAATGGCTGACCGCCACCGCCACCCTGAATATGTTTTGCCAATTCTTTGACCACATTTCCAGCATGTAGTGACTTTTCTTTTATAAGATTCTCGGCTATCATTACTGTAATGCCTGGCTTGCCATCTTTTACATATCCCAATACTGCAATTAAACTCGGAAAATCTTGTTTCAGCATGTAGCATAAATCTTTGGCTATTTCTGAATTACCTTCATCTAAAATATTTATTAACAGACTATTATGTTTAAATATTTCAACTTTTGATTTAAGTGTATTTTTAAGCTGATTTACTTTGTTGGCTTGTTCTGCTTCCAATTCCTTTTTAAGGGATGCATTATCTTCCAAAAGCTGCTGCACGGCTTTTGGAAGATCCTTAGGCTGCTTCAAAAGCTCTTTCAGGCTCTTTATTAGCGTTTGCTGCTGCTCTACATAAGCAAGCGCAGCTTCTCCGGTTACGGCCTCTATACGCCTCACTCCTGCTGCTATAGCCGTCTCCGATAATATCTTAAACAAGCCTATCTCTCCAGTAGCTGCGACGTGTGTTCCTCCGCAAAGCTCCACACTATATTTTGGATCAAATACTATCATACGAACTTTGTCGCCGTATTTTTCGCCAAATAATGCCATAGCACCTGCCTCCATAGCCTTATCTTTTGCTATACTTCTATGTTCTTCCAAAGCTAAGTTCGCAAGTACCTTTTGATTGACAATATGTTCTACCTGAGCCATCTCTTCATTCGTCAACTTTGCAAAGTGACTAAAGTCAAAACGTAATGTAGCTGCATTGAGATAAGAACCCTTTTGCTGTACATGTGTCCCTAATACCTGCTTTAACGCTGCATGAAGTAAGTGCGTGGCACTATGATTCCTCATGGAGGAAAGTCTATTTTCGCTATCAATTTCCGCTACTGCTTCGGCAGGAAAAAAATCGTCGTTATCTACGATATAGTGTAAAATAAGTTCATTCTCTTTCTTAGTATCTATCACTTTGTATTCAGCAGTGCCTATCTTAAGTACCCCTTTGTCGCCCTGCTGTCCTCCACCCTCGGGATAGAAAGGGGTGGTGGCAAGTACTACTTGGATAAAAGAGCCATTCTTGTCCTTAACTTTTCTATATTTTAGCACCTCTGTACGTACCGAAGTATGGTCATAGCCTACAAATTCAGATATATTAGTATCACTTACTATAATCCAGTCGCTTATATCTTGAGCTGAAGCGGCACGCGACCGTTCTTTCTGTGCTTTCAGTTCACTAGCAAAGGCTGCTTCGTCAACTGTCATATTATTTTCCTGAGCTATTAGACGGGTAAGGTCTATAGGAAATCCATAGGTGTCATATAAGTCAAAAGCCGATTTACCATCTATATAACTTATTGATTTAGATATAATTGAATTTATTCTTTTCAATCCATGCTCTAAAGTATTCAAAAAAGAGGCTTCCTCCTCTGCAATAACTTTAGCCACAAAATCTGATTGTGCCTTCAATTCAGGAAATACATGTTCAAATTGTACAGCTAGTCCAGGTATAAGCTGAGTAAGCAACGGAGTTTTATAATCCAAATACGTAAAATAGTACCTTACAGCTCTTCTCAATATTCGCCTAATCACATATCCAGCGCTTGTATTAGAGGGCATCTGGCCATCGGCTATAGTAAAAGCTACGGCACGAATATGATCCGAAAGCACCCTGAATGCTATATCTTTCTTTTCGTCACTAAAAGTGTATGACTTACCCGTAATATCTTCAATCTTAGAAATAGACGTGGTAAAAAGATCTGTATCATAATTGGAAGATTTGCCTTGTAAGACACGCACCAGCCTTTCCAATCCCATTCCGGTATCTACATGCTTGGCGGGTAACAATTCCAGACTTCCCTCTTTCTTTCTATTAAACTGTATAAATACATTATTCCAAATCTCTATCACCTGCGGATGGTCATTGTTTACCAATGTTTTGCCATCTATCAGTACTCTCTCTTCCTCGGGACGGCAGTCCACGTGTATCTCTGTACACGGCCCACATGGTCCAGTATCACCCATCTCCCAAAAGTTATCTTTCTTATTACCTAAAAGGATTCTATCCTCGTCAGTCCATTGTTTCCAATAATTATAAGCTTCCATATCTTGGGGGATATTCTCCTTTTCATCGCCTTCAAATACAGTAACATACAGTCTATCTTTGGGGATTCCATATACTGTATGCAATAGTTCCCAACTCCAAGCTATGGCTTCTTTTTTAAAATATCCAGCACTAGGATTTGTGGGAGAGCCGAAAGACCAGTTGCCCAACATCTCAAACATGGTATGATGATAGGTATCTACCCCTACCTCTTCGAGGTCATTGTGCTTCCCGGAAACTCTAAGGCATTTCTGTGTATCTGCAATCCTATGACTATCAATAGGTTTATTGCCTAAAAATAAATCTTTAAATTGATTCATTCCAGCATTGGTAAACATCAAAGTAGGGTCATCCTTGAGTACAAGTGGTGCAGAAGGTACAATAGTGTGATTTTTGGATTTAAAAAAATCTAAAAAGATTTGTCGTATTTCGTTAGCACTTTTATAATTCATTGAAAATAATTATTATAAATTCAAATAATAAATTAAAGATTAATATATTTGTGATATTAATTTCTACAAAGGTAAATAAATAGCTTTTTTTCAGATGAAAAAAGAAAGATATTATTACAATGCTAACACGCTGAAGTATGAGAAGGTCGGAACTAGCGTTGCTCAGATTGCATTACGTGCTGTAGGATTTATGGCTTCTACCGCACTTTTTGCATTTATAATACTTTCTTTAGGATTCAAATATATTACGCCTCCCGACCAAAAAGGCTTTGAATATTCATTGTCGAATTTAGAAGATAAATATAATCTCTTGAATAAGAGGATGGAAGTAGTCAATAGAACCATGAATGCACTTCGAGAAAGAGATGCTAATGTATATAGGGTGATATTTGAATCCGATCCTATCACCACAGAAGAAGATTATAACAAAAGCTTGAAAAAACTCAGCACATCTTCCGTTAATTCTCTTCTAAAATCCACAGAACACAATATATCTAATCTTGAAAAGAAGCTCTACATTCAGTCAAAATCTTATGATGAACTCGAAAAACTCATAAAAAAGAAAGAAGATATGCTCAAACATTTTCCGGCTATACAGCCTATCACTAATGAAAAACTTACGCGTATTGCATCGGGATTTGGCTATAGGATAGATCCTGTATATAAAACGCCCAAAATGCATGCGGGCATAGACTTTACGGCGCCTACAGGCACCGAAGTGTATGCTACAGGTGATGGCATTATAAAAGTAGCCGGCAGTGAAGGCGATGGCTATGGCAATAAGGTAGTGATAGACCACGGCTACGGATATCAAACGCTATATGCCCACAACAGCAAAGTACTGGTACATATAGGACAGCAAATACGTAGAGGGCAGCTTATAGCACTAGTAGGCAGCACAGGCAAATCTACCGGCCCGCATTGCCATTATGAGGTGATAAAGAATAATGAAAAAATCAATCCGGTAAATTTCTTCTTCAATGACCTTTCCGATGAAGAATATGATATGGTATTAAAAATATCAGAACAAAACAATCAATCTTTCGACTAAATATTTGACTTATGCCTTACAAAGAGAAAACCATTGAAAAAAGATATTATAGCATCGCCGAGGTAGCCAAAATGTTCAATGTCAATAAGTCGTTATTGCGTTTTTGGGAGACAGAGTTCGATGAAATAAAGCCCAAGAAGAGCAATACCGGCAATAGATTATATACGCAAAAGGAAATAGAAAACTTGAAGATTATATATTCACTAGTGAAAGAAAAAGGATTCACATTAGATGGCGCTAAAGCCAAAATGAAAGAACCTATAGGCGAAGAAATAGATTCCAAAGAAAAAGTAATAGCATCCTTAACCAAAATTAAGTCGTTTTTGAAATCTCTTGAAGCTATGCTATAACCCTTTTGCCCTAAATATTTATCTTTGGGCAAAAATCATGAAAAGGTATTACTGCTACATATTGTCTGTCTTGCTATTAGGAGTAAGTTGCACTCTTTTCAAGAAAAGGCAGAAAGAGGTGCATTATTCGCTATATGTAGAAAAATTACTCATGCCTAAGGAGGACTTCTTCAGAAATACACACTTGGGCATGTCTTTGGAAAAAGTAAAATCAACAGAAAAGATTAAGCCCATAGGCATAGAGTCCAATTTATTAAAATACGAAATCATCCTCCCCAAAGACAGTACAACGTATGAAGAATATGCTGACATAGAATACAATTTTAGCGACAGCGACAAACTAGACATCATTACTGGAAAGATATATACCTCACAGCAGCAGCTCTCCGACAGCATCTTTAGGGATATTAGCAGATATTTGAATAATAACTTTGGTATAGCCCAAAAAGATGAATATGATTATCAGGTTTGGAATGGCAAGACGATAAACAACGCCGAAGATAGCATTAATATAAACATAGGGATTATACAAAGAATTATAGAGGAAGAATATGTTATCATATATGAAATTATGCAAGAATGATAGATGAGGCAATATATAATAAGATACAAAATTCATTTAGCAATCAGCCTTTCATGCAATTATTGGATGTGCGACTGACAGGACTCTCTGAAGGAAAATCTATCTTGGCATTTGAATACAGACATCAGCTCACGCAGCAGAATGGCTATCTACATGCTGGTGTATTGACGAGTGTGGCAGATACGGCATGTGGAATGGCAGCCCTCACACTCCTACCCTTATGCTCAGATATATTGGCAGTAGAATTTAAGATAAATTTACTGAAGCCAGCTGTAGGCACCGCTTTCTCTGCCAAAGCAGAAGTATTACAGTGTGGAAAAAAACTGAGTATCGTAAGATGTGATATCTATAACGACCAAGAAAAGCTGGTAGCCACGATGACCAACACCTTAATTAATGTGAACAGAGAATAGCGTTGTACACTTCTAAACCCTTGGCAATACAGGCTACTGCCTCTATTATTTCTTCCGACTTCAGTACGTATGCAATACGCACCTCATTTTTGCCCATACCCGCAGTGGCATAAAACCCATTTCCGGGAGACATCATCGTAGTAGCACCTTCATGGTTAAAGTCCCGCAGCATCCACATACAAAAATCTTCTGCGTCGGCTACCGGCAACTGTACCATAGTATAAAATGCTCCACCCGGGACATTACATTTCACTCCGGGAATAGCATTCAAAGCATTTACGAGGGTATCTCTGCGTAGTAAGTACTCCTTTTTGGTGTTATAAAAATAATCCTCTTCTACATCGTACAATCCTATTGCCCCCAATTGTTCGATAGTAGGTGGGCTTAACCTTTGTTGGGCAAATTTGAGTACCGTCTGCAATACCTCTTTGTTTTTGGAGAATACCATACCTATTCTAGCACCACAAGCACTAAAACGCTTGGAAAGAGAATCCACCATCACTACATGTTGCTGTAATTCCGGATAGCTCAGCATACTGGTATATGGGGTTTCAGAATATACAAAATCTCTATATACTTCATCGCTGACAATAAAGAGGTCGTGACGCAAGGCTATATCGGCAATCCTATCCAACTCTGCTTTAGTATAGCAATATCCTGTAGGATTATTGGGATTGCATATCAGAATGGCTTTAGTATTGGGTGTAATTGTACGCTCAAATTCCTCTACCGAGGGCAAGGCAAAATTTTGCTCAAACTTAGTAACTATAGGCTTTAGTCCGATATTTCCTCCTCTGGAAAATCCTATATAATTAGCGTATAAAGGCTCGGGTATGATAATCTCTTCACCTTCATCCAATATAGATAAGAAGGTATAAAATAGTGCCTCAGAAGCACCCGTACATATCAGTATATCTTCCTTGTAAATATGGGCGAGGTTGTATTTTTTCTGGTAAAATGTAGCGGTCTTTTCCCTGAGCGTTTCAAAGCCATCGGAAGGACTATATTCTAGTACTTTTCTATCTATGCTGCGCATGGCATCCCAAAATTGCATAGGTGTTTCTATATCTGGTTGTCCTATATTGAGGTGATATATCTTTACTCCCTTTTTTTTGGCAGCATCGGCATAAGGTGCCAATTTACGTATTGGCGATGCCGGCATCAAGGTTCCTTTAGAAGAAATATTTGGCATTACCACGCAAAAGTAAGCGTATTTCTACCGTTTCAGATTTTTATTACGCATTAATTTTATAAACAAGTCCTCTTAGACCTACAATTCTGTTAATTATACACAAAATTCACATCACTATGCCATTAGTGTATTATTTTATCTAATTTTGAAAAAAATATTTCTTTACATTATATATAATCGTTGACTATACGTTCATGCAAAAGTTTTTTTTCATAATAGCTATTATCCTACTTCATCATCATATACTTAGTGCTCAGGAATTGAACTGTACCGTAAGGGTAGAAGCCCCAAAGAATCAAGTACTAGATCCTAAGGTATTTATAGACCTTGAAAATGTAGTGAGAAACTTTATGAATGGCAGAAAATGGTCTAATGACAACTTCCTGCCGCAAGAGCGCTTCACCTGTGCCCTCATCATACAGATTACAGAAATCCCTACTCAGGGGCAGTATAAGGCTAACTTTATGATACAGGCACAGCGTCCTGTATATAATGCCAGCTATCTATCGCCTATGATAAATTACACCGACAAAAACTGTAATTTTGACTACCTCGAACTCTCCAACCTAGAATTTATTGACAATGGATATTTCAATAATCTTTCTTCCTTGTTGTCTTTCTATGCTTATATGATTATAGGTCTGGAGTATGAAAGTTTTGCGCCTAATGGTGGAGAAACCTACTTCAAAAAAGCACTACAGGTCATCAATGCTGTTCCAGCATCAGAGAAATCCAAGTATAATGGCTGGGATGCATTTACTACCTCCGGAACTTTCTCAGGAAGTATAAATAGGTTTATGTTGGTAGATAATTTTCTCAATCCTCGCTTTAAGCTATACAGAGATGCCTGGTTCAAATACCACTATGAAGGTATAGACAAGATGTATGGCGATGCTGCACTAGGCAGAGATAATGTACTCAAAGCTATGGGCTTACTAATAAAAGTAAATGAAGACAATCCCCTTAATGCCATATTCAGATTTTTCTTCACCGCCAAATCTGAAGAGATGATTAACCTGTTCTCAAAAGCAGATATGGCAGAAAAAGCCAAAGCCTATACCCTTCTCACAAAACTAGATCCAGTAAACAACGAGAGATATAAGGTATTGCAGAAGTAATGGCGGCATAAAAGCTATATCGCAAGAAAATTGACAACTGTCGTCCGAGTATTTTAGGGACTTTTAAAGTCAAGATTGTTTTTATTTGAATTGATGTAACATAGATGTACAGCCTCTTGATTCCTTTGTTTTGATGCAATTCTATTTTTTATAGCTAAAAGGCATAAATTAATATGCTAAAATCTTATAGATAGTATTAAACTTATACAAATTCATTAGTACTGATAAAAAGAAACCTGTGAAGATGGTTCTAAAATAAAACCGCATACTAGCTTTACAACAATCTAAAAATTGACTGTAAAATTTATATTTTCTTAATTATAACAGCAAAATATCCACTATACATTGCACTATATTTGATTTTTATGAGTGCAGCAAATATTGACTATAGATTTGAAATGGGAAATA
>JBGAWK010000089.1:0-6224 GCA_044227665.1 Chitinophagales bacterium | reverse complement strand
AAAATTCAGACATGCAGGGCTGGCAACTTCCATCAAAAAGAAAGCCTTTGATTACACAAGACAGAAATTTCCCGATGCCAAAATATTTGGCATTACTACGAACCTAGCTGTGATGAAGATCAATACAGATTTAGGATATAAGCCTGTAACATTCTCTGAGCTTACTCAAGATAATGCCTTTTGGAATGGCTGTAAGAGCTGTGTAAATTATGATGTACTCACACGCACACAACGCAAAATTTGCCTATGTACAGGTATGCTTTACGACCCTAAAGAAGACAAAAGGAAACAATTTATAAGCACAGTGAAGTCCAGCAATAAGAAAGTTCCTCTAAAACTAAAAACCCCTAAAGCAAAACGCAATAAAAAATAAGCATGAACGATAAAAAAGTTGTACTGGCCTATAGTGGAGGCTTAGACACCTCCTATTGTGCTAAATATCTCAGTAGTGATTTAGGATTGGAAGTACATGCCATTACTGTGGACACCGGAGGCTTTAGCGATGAAGAGTTAGAAAAAATTGAACATAATGCCCGAAGATTAGGGGTGGCATCCTATAAAGTTCAGAATGTCGTAAAGCCCTATTTTGATACATGTCTCAAATATTTACTTTTTGGCAATATCCTTAAAAACAATACCTATCCCCTATCCGTAAGTGCAGAGCGTGTATTTCAGGCAATGGCTGTGGCAGAATATGCTAAGCAGCTCAATGCTGACTATATAGCACATGGTTCTACAGGTGCCGGAAATGACCAAGTGCGCTTTGATATGATATTTCATATCATAATGCCACAAGCAAAAATCATTACACCTATTCGTGACAATAAGCTTTCTCGTGAAGAGGAAATACAATACCTGCATGAAAGGGGCTTTGACATAGATGCCAATAAAGCCCAATACTCTGTAAATCAAGGCATTTGGGGTACATCTGTAGGAGGGAAAGAAACCCTATCGTCTCGACATGGACTTCCAGAACATGCTTATCCCTCTGCGCTTACCCAATCTACGCCTATGGATATTAGCATCACCTTTAATAAGGGAATACCTACAGCCCTAAATAATCAAGAATATACGCACCCTACTGCATTGATTGCACATCTCAACAATATAGCACGCAACTACGCTATAGGCAGAGAGATACATGTAGGCGATACGATTATAGGCATAAAGGGTCGCGTAGGATTCGAAGCGGCAGCACCCCTCCTGCTTATCAAAGCACACCACCTTCTCGAAAAACATACACTTACTAAGCAACAGCTGAATTGGAAAGAGATAATAGCGCAACCCTATGGCAATAATATTCATGAAGGGCTATATTTTGAGCCTGCTATGCGAGATATTGAAGCCTATCTAGAAAGTTCACAGCAGCGTGTTAGCGGCAAAGTTTTTGCTACGCTTCATCCCTACCGTGTAGAATTTCAGGGTATAGAATCACCCTATGACCTTATGCACAGCAAATTTGGCAGCTATGGGGAGATGAACAAAGCCTGGACAGGTGATGATGTAAGAGGGTTTTCTAAAATATATTCTAACCAAATGATGATATGGAAGAGCTTTGAGGAGTAGCTATTATTTTATGAATTCTATGCCAATAGAGTTCGCTATTATAAAAGTATAAATTTTGCATAGCAAAGCAATCCCCATCTTCGAGTAATCTATTTATACTTCTCCAAGTTTACATTCAGACAAACACCTTACATAAATCTCCAAAAATGTATGGATTTCAATTTATCAGGGTAATTCTATGCCTAGTAGAAGTAGGTTGTTCTTAAAAGTACGTGCCACCTCAGATTCCGGATGATATAATACTACGGGATTATCTATCCTGCCGCTAAAGGAAATCCATTGACCTGTGCTGATATATTCTATTCCAGACCATAGTTCACGCCATCGTCCCTCAGGGAGATACACATTTTTAGATTGTACATTTTTATCCAAAATAGGTGCTACAATAAATTCCGAACCCAACATAAACTGCTCATAAGATAGATCCAAGGTGCTGGTATCAGAAGGGAACTCCAGATACATGGCTCTATTTACAGGGATACCTGTTGCTGCAGCTTCTACCATAAGCTGTTTCCTATAAAATGCTAAAGATTTATACATCTTTGCGTAGTAGGCAAAATGTCTCGCATTATCATCATTATCATATACTTGTGCATTTTTCTGAGGATTCAGCCCTTCATGAGTTCTGAATACAGAAGTAAAAGCATTCATTTCAGTCCACCTTCGCAGTAACTCATTACTCCTATTATAATTTCTCACTATAGGATAGGAAATATTAGTATAGCCGCCAATGTCGGAATGATTGATAGAAAATCCGGAGATTCCACTACTCAAAAGCCCTACGACGGCAGATTTGATACCATCATTCTTGCCCCAATCCAATAGCTGGTCACCTTCCCAAAATAAGGTGCAATATTTAGGGCTTTGCGTATAAGCAGCTCGCATGAAGTAAACGTAGTCGTCTTGCTTTCCACACTCCGCTATGGCTTCTTGATTGAGGCGTGCCCATATCTCTGGATATTCATTATGAATAATATCTTTTTTGTCTGCATCATAGATATGAACATCATAAGGCATAGCTTCCCCAAAATCTGCCATCCACCCACTAAAGCCTTTGGCTATCATTTCGTCAATAATAATATCTTTGACCCATCGCTGAGTTATAGGATTGGTAAGATCTAATACACCAGAAGCAAATGAAGAGTTCTGAACTTCATAGATTTTGTCCAAAGTATCTTTCACCAAAAAATCATTGTCCTTGGCTTCTTTATATAGACGCCTCCTGTAATAATCCTTATTATTATATACTTCTGTAGAGAATGGATTGATGTAGCCCATCATTTTTATATCCTGAGCCTTGAGTTCTAAAAACAATTTATCATAATCGTCATAGTGGGTAATATCTAGTTCCCAATTCCACCATAGTTGTTTTCCAAGGAGTGTAGTACGTTGTCCCACCCAATCCTGAATCCAAAATGCTGCTATAGGCGTTTCCGATGCTTTGAGCCTCTGCCATTCTTCCTTCAATTTTTCGGTACCACCCTGTATGCCTACTATAGCTCCTTCATGTATCCAGTCTGGGAGTACTTTCATTCTGCCACAGTATTTTGTATAGGAACGTATAAGTTCTTTGGGACTATTCCCTCGTAATAATCTGCCACTAACTTTATGGTCATAAATTTTTACGGTAATACTTGTAGATGAACGCAAATCAAATTCGCTAGGACGATAAGTCTCTAGGAAAAATCCTTTATTGTAGGATGTAATATATTGTGGCACAGGCTTATAGGTAGTATAGTCATCACCAGAAGAGTTATTGAGTACTGCCAAGATTATAGGATCATCAATATCTCCTCTCCCAATGCCCTGTTCATTGACAAGGATAGGGACAAGGTTGTTTTTGTGATTAAAGTGACTATATTGCTCACCGAAGCCCATAATAGCTTCGTCTGCCTCACTAGCGTATTGTAGATATATTCTATCAAAATCTTCATCTTCAATAGAAATAGTAAACTGTAATTGGTCATCTACTACTTTGAAAGCAACTATATATGGAACTTCAAAGTTGCTACTGCGTAAATTTCCATATATAGATAAGGTGCTATCTGTCTTTTCAAAAGAAGAAATATCTTGTACAGATAAGGTATCAGAAGTATGTTCATGGATTACAAATGAGCCTCGCTCTTCTACTATTTTCTCCGTCCCTTTTGATATATATAGAAAAGGTACATTATGGATACTCTTCCAAACAACCTTGTCGGAGATAATTCTATCTTTTATTACCAACTCACGTGATGAATCTAGCCATTGCAAGTCAAAGTTGCCTAGTGTATAGCTACTACTTACATTTGGGGTATGATCAAATATACCAATTTGAGCACATAGGTTTTGGGATAAGACAAGTATGATCAGTCTAAAATATTTGCTCATGGCATTTTTATAAAAGTAGTAGAAAATATCGCTTCTTTACTCTGAATGTTACATACATATATACCGCTAGGATAGCTGCTTACAGGAACTATAACTTTAGGTGTGAGGTGGTCTATGAAAGTCATTAATTTTCCACTCTCATCAGTAATTACCAATGAGATATTATGCGTAATATCAGAATTTATTTTAAGGTTCAAAAAATCTTGTGTAGGATTGGGATATAAGTCTATATCTATATCCATGATTATCTTCGTATTCAAGGGGTTCTGATTTTTTACGAGCTTGATATTGTCAATATTAAAATACGTAGAAGGGTATTTTTTATTCGTACTATATTGCCATCTAAAGATAATTTCTGAAGCACTCAATTCCATTATTGTTGAGTCTTTTGTCCACTCCCTCATAGTACCACCTATTAGGGTCTTGATTTTCCTCCACGATTGTCCGTTATTTATAGAATAGCTGATAATAGTTGAATCTTCCTCAGAAACACTATTTTTACTCCATTCAAATACCAAGGCATATTTTCCTGAAGTCACAGCTATAGATGGAGATTGTAAATATCTATTGTTATATGTGGGATGAAACCTTGCAAAGTTGCTACCCTCTACCCCGGTCACAAATGCATATTCAACTTCAGGACTTTTTTGCCAATGTTCAAAATTTGAAATAGTATTAAAATCTTCTTTAAATACATTTTGCCCCATAATATTCTCAAAAAAACACAAAAGTATAAAGATGTATAGTACTCGCATGAAGCTAAAAATAAGCATTATTTCTAAAAGTCCTCCTATTACATCATTAATTTCAATCTACCCCTAAATAAATTTATTCAGTAGAATAGGGATATAAAGCAGGAAGAAATCGCCGCCAAGATAATGTTATCGTCACCACTTCCAAATATGATTATCCTAGTACATTATTACTGCAAAACTATAGCCTGTTGGTCTTTAGGGAATGGGTGCGCTGGCTGCGAGCTATGGCTAGGTCAAAGAGCTTGGTAATAAGTTGGGTATAGGCAATACCAGAATTCTCCCAAAGTTTTGGATACATGCTTATATTGGTAAATCCTGGAAGAGTGTTCACCTCATTTACAATAACATGATGATCTGGTGTAAGAAATACATCTACACGCGTAAGTCCTTCTAACTCCAGCACTTTATACGCATGTATCGCTGTAGCCCTTATCCGCTGTAAGTCTTCATCACTTACATTGAGGGCAGGAATATCCAGCTGAGCATCATCATTTATATACTTGGTTTCAAAATCATAGAATCCTTTACTTACACTCACCTCCCCTACACCACTGGCCTGAGGATGTTCGTTACCCAATACGGCACATTCTAGTTCTCTACCTATTACAGCTCTCTCTACAAGAATTTTGGTATCGTATCTGAAGGCTTCCTCTATGGCTTCTCGCAACTGATTCATATCCACAGCTTTGCTCACCCCTATAGAAGAGCCCATATTGCATGGCTTTACAAATAGAGGGCTGTGTAATTCTTCCATTATTTTTTGATAATCAATACCATACATTTCATGGCGGTAGAGCACTATGCCCTCAGCACAGCCTATGCCTGCTTCTTTAAATAGGCGCTTACATACATCCTTGTCCATTGCCACAGCAGAACCTAGTACGTCGGGACCTACGTAAGCTAAGTTGAGTTGCTTTAGGATGCCTTGCAGGCTGCCGTCTTCACCATTGGGGCCGTGGGTGATAGGAAACACAGCATCCAAGTGTGGCAGTGCCTCATGATTATCCAAGCGAAGAATAGGATACTCTGCCCCAGGAATCAATGCCAAGGCTATTCCGGATTTCCCTATTACGAAGTCCTTTTGCTGATGGTCTTCAGGGTTCTCTAGATACCATATACCTTCAGTAGAAATACCGATAAGTAGCGTATCAAAATGGTTTTTATCTATGGCATTGAATATGTTTCTAGCAGATATTACCGATACTTCATGTTCTGGAGATTTCCCGCCAAAGAGGATAGCAACTTGTCTTTTCATGGTAGTAAAAATACGGCTATTCCTATATATTTATAAAATTAAGTATCCCAAATAGTCTTAGATAGTAAATTTAGCATCGGAGATGTGCCGAAAAATTGGAATTACACAATTATACGCCACCCCCTCGACAGCAGAGACATGTCTCCTTTCATTCACGGTAAGCAGTCCGCAGAAGGCACATGATAGTATGATTGTTTCACCTCATAGAAATCATTCCCAACATAGTGAGGAATCTCGAATTAGTTTCCTAATGACAGTTTATGGTAAAGGTATTGATA
>JBGAWK010000088.1:0-6357 GCA_044227665.1 Chitinophagales bacterium | reverse complement strand
GTGCCGATGCCGCTAAGCAATGGTTGGTAAATCGTGGGATAAAATCTGAAAGGATAATTGCAGTAGGATATGGCGAAACAAAGCCAGTAAATACCTGTGTTAATGGAGTCAAGTGTGCCGAAGAAGAGCATCAAATGAATAGACGTACAGAATTTAAGGTGTTGAATTCGGGAGAAGTTATTGAATCTGTAATAAATCAAAATATTAAAATAGACAAGTGCATAGACTGTGAATTTTAGAGGACTGTAAGCTATGATTAGGTAATAGAGGAACTTCTATTGCCTAATTCTATTTTGAAAAGAATATGCTATACAAGGGTAATACCCAGTTCTTTCATTTGTTTTTCATCAATAGTGCTGGGAGAATCTAGCATCATGTCTCTACCACTATTATTTTTGGGGAAAGCAATATAGTCTCTTATAGAATCCACGCCATTCATTACAGCGCACAATCTGTCGAGCCCAAATGCCAGCCCTCCGTGAGGCGGAGCCCCATATTCAAATGCGTTCATTAAGAATCCAAACTGCTTCTGCGCTTCCTCATCTGTAAAGCCAAGTCGCTCAAACATCTTGGCTTGAAGTGCTTTGTCGTGTATCCTAATGGATCCTCCACCTACTTCTACGCCATTGATTGCTAAATCATAGGCATCAGCACGAACTCTTCCCGGATTGGAATACAGATATTCCATATCCTGTTTTTTTGGTGATGTGAAGGGGTGATGCATAGCATACCAACGATTATCATCTTCATTAAACTCCAATAGGGGGAAGTCCAAAATCCATATAGGTTTGAATACATTCTTGGGACGTAGTCCTAGCCTGTTGCCCATCTCAAGTCTAAGCTCATTCATCTGCTTACGGACTTTTTCCTTGTTGCCACATAATACCAATAGCAAGTCACCAGGTTTCATATTTGCATTTTCTGCCCACTGTTTCAGCGCAGTTTCGTCAAAAAATTTATCTACGGATGATTTCAAAGTATTGTCAGCGTTATATCTCAGGTAGATAAGACCAGTAGCACCTATCTGTGGTCGCTTTACCCATTCGGTAAGTTCATCAAGTTGCTTACGTGTATAATCTGCACATCCATCCGCTTTGATGCCTAAAATAAGTTCGGCATTGTCGAATATCCCAAATCCATTGCCTTTTGCAAAATCATTCATTTCGGTGAACTGCATGTCAAATCTCAAGTCCGGCTTATCGCTGCCATACATACGCATAGCGTCATCATACTGCATACGGGGAAAATCTCCTAATTCTATGCCTTTTACGTTTTTGAATACATATTTGATGAGGCCTTCAAACATATTTAGTATATCTTCCTGCTCTACAAAAGACATTTCACAGTCTATCTGCGTGAATTCAGGCTGACGGTCTGCCCTTAGGTCTTCGTCTCGGAAGCAGCGCGTAATTTGGTAATATTTATCGTAACCAGAAACCATCAAAAGTTGCTTAAAAGTTTGTGGCGACTGTGGCAATGCATAGAATTGTCCTGGATTCATGCGAGAGGGCACCACAAAGTCCCTTGCACCTTCTGGTGTGGACTTTATCAAAAATGGCGTTTCTATATCTAAAAATCCTTGTACATTCAGATAGGTACGTACTTCATGACCTACACTATGCCTGAAAATTATCTTTTCTTGTACCTCATTTCTTCTTAAATCCAAATACCTAAACTGCATACGCAAGTCGTCACCGCCATCTGTATTATTTTCTATTGTGAACGGAGGTGTCTTGGATGCATTGAGCAATAGAAGGTCTTCGACGATGATTTCTATATCTCCAGTAGGTAATTTAGGGTTTTTGTTGCTGCGTTCCTTTACTATGCCTACAGCCTGAATCACATATTCTCTACCCAGCGACTTAGCGGCTTCAAAGAGGTCTCTGTTTGTAGCATTATTGAATACCAGCTGTGTGATGCCATATCTGTCCCTTACGTCTATAAAAAGGAGTTCACCAAAATTCCGTGATACTTGTACCCATCCGCTTAGGGTAACATTATTATTCACATGAGTAATATTCAACTCGCCACAAGTATGTGTTCTATACATAGGTATAATTATTAATAGACTTACAAAGGTACGTCTATTCAAAAAGTAATGGATTAAAGTAATATTACTTTTCCTCCGCAGTAGCTTCTTTTACGTAGCTTATCTTACGCATGTCGCCAAATCCAAAATTTAATGAGAGATCTAATCCATTAAATTGCTTGCGCAAAAATTGTGAAAACATGTTCTTTGAACCGAAAGAGACGAAACCTATCCTAAATGCTGCGCCACTAGTTATCCCATTGTATTTGTTGTAGCCTACCGGCAAATAAACGCCAAATATCCTATTCTCATATCTGAGTACTGCTTGTACTTCATTAAAAATCGTAGCTTTAGCTATACCATTTTTGAAAGAATAAGGGTTTAGGTCAACAGCACCAAAGATGTATAAGTTTTTTATAATTCTAAAATCACCATAGAAATTTAAGGATGCAGGTGTGGAAACTGTAAACTTCCCCTGTGGCGTAGAATAAGTACCCAAAGAATCTAGGAATGTATCGAAATTTGAGAACGTTCCATCATCATCAGATAAGTCGCTTTCATTTACATAAGAACCATCTGCTTGAAAACTGCGACTTTGCTTGCTATGGTTGTAACGCAGAAAACCCCAATTACGCAGCGCAACCCCAGCTCTAAATTTGTAGTAAGGAGCATCACAATTTTTTCTATTCAGATACTCAACTCCTGCATTGAAAGAAACCCCAGATATTTTGAATTTGTAATTTACATTATCATCTATAAACATGTCACTAACATTGAGGTTGAAGCTGCTATTATTAAGACTTGCTTCAGAGGTGCCTGCATTGTCTCTGATGCTATAATTGATATTGTTACCTTCAAACCCCGCAAAGAATATAGGTGAAAGCAAACTTACAGTACCACCTACTGCCAATTTGTGATTGTATTTTCCAAACAGCTCTCTCGAATATGTGAGGTCTATAGACCCGTATGCATTGGCAGCACCGGTAATTCTATCATCATTAATATTACTTAGGAAGTTGATAAGGGTATCTCTATTTTTATATAAGTTTACTACTAGATCCTCTTCTATATCCTTTATAGAAGTTACGACATGAGCATTGGTAGCGATACCTATGGCATTTTTATCTTTTATAGTAAAATAAAAGGAGGGTAGCCCTATATTTAGATTTACATTAATAGTTTTAGCCTTGCCATTGAGATTCTCACCTACATATTCTTCCTCACTAAAGTTGGATGCTATACCTTTTAATTTTTTAATGTATAGATAGTCATTACCGATATTGGTATGTACATTTAAGATGTTTACCTGCCAAGACGGAATTGCCCCTACTAATGCTGCGGGATTATAGGCTCCTGCCTGTATCCCATCATAAATGCTGCTTTTTAGCCCTGATTCATCTTGTGCAAGAGATATGTTGCAATAAAGTAAGTAGAGAATTGAAAGAACAAGTATTTTTTTCATGATATATTACAATAATTCTACAAAAATAGGTGTTTTTATAGCTAAAACTGTAAAAAACTTTATTTTGAAAAGTACTTAGTCCTTGATTATTTATTCACAAATAGTGCCATTTTCTGTTAACAAAGTGTGATTATTATGCGCATTCCTTGGTAAATATTATATCTTTAATATGTAAAACAATGAAAAACAATAGTTTATTATTTGATAGAAAATATATCCATTATATGTCGTCTATGTTTTTCAACATAATTAATTATTTTTGATGGCTTTTTATTACAATAAATGTATATACATGAAAATATGTTATTTTCTTAAATATGTTGTCACATTGATAGTCGTAGGTGTTTTTATATTAGATACAAATGCACAGACTGCTGCGAACAACGATTTTTATTCAATATTTGAGGAACAAATTGATACATTTTACCCCCAAATCAATGATATATGTAATGGAGTTACATGTTCCGGTAATTTTACGTTGGGTGTCGTAGCAGACTTTGATACTTCTAATTCTGACTATATATTATTGGGTGGCGGACCTTTCGGACCTTTTACGAGTATAATATATAAACCAGCTAAAGACTATTACGGACCTGATACTATACGCTATTCTATTTGTGATAATAGAGTGCCTGCGGTTTGTGGCTACGGCTATATTTTTATTAATGTTATTGATGTTAACGACCCTCCGGTCGCAAGATCTGATACCTATTACATATATGAAGATAATGACACCTTATTGGACTTATTGGCAAATGACTATGACCCTGATGGAAACTTAATTACCATTAAAGCAGGAGACCCTCCGAGTCATGGTACAGCATTAAATTTCTTTACGCAGTACTACTATAAGCCTGATAGTAACTATTTTGGTAGCGATACGGCATATTATTATGTGCAAGACGACAATGGAGGTACAGGTACGCTTAATAGTGATACTGTTCCTGTATATCTTATTATGATTCCTGTCAATGATTATCCTATAGGCGTAAATGACTTTACTACTACACCTGAGGAAACACAGGTGTGTTTTGATGTCATGGCAAATGATATCAATGTAGATGACCCTTTAGACATCATTAAGCTGAAATCTATACAAACTCAGCCCAAGAGAGGTGTAGCCACTATTAATAATAGTAATAAAATTTGTTATACGCCGGCACTGAACTTTTTTGGGTTAGATACATTGAAGTATATAATATGTGACTCACATATTATTACTTCTCCTTCCCAGTGTAATGGATGCGCTATAGATCTATGTCCCAATTGTAATCTTACACTTTGTGATACGGCATTATTTGTAATACAAGTAAATAATGTTAATGATAAGCCAGTAGCAGTAGATGATAATGTTTCAACTAATGAAGATACGCCCAAGTGTTTTAATGTGCTAGGAAATGATAGCGATGTGGACAACGCTTTTTTAGTATTGTCTAGCTTAAACGATAATGCAAATCATGGTAATGCCGTAATAAATTCAGGACAAATTTGCTATACGCCCAATCTTAATTATTTCGGTAACGATACACTAGAATATATAGTATGTGATGGCGGAACTCCCAATCTCTGCGACACTGCCAGAGTAATTATTGCTATCAATCCTGTAAATGATAAGCCTGTTGCCGTAGATGACATTGTGACTACACCCGAAGATGTATCTGTATGTGTATCAGTACTTAATAATGATATAAACGTGGACAATGATGTTCTTTCATTAGCTTCTCTGTCTAATACTGCTAATTACGGTACAAGTACAATAGTGGGGAATCAAGTATGCTATACACCCTCACCTAATTATAATGGCAAAGACACTATTGACTATGTAGTATGTGATAATGCTATTCCGAGTCTTTGTGATACGGCGCGTATAATTATTACTGTTACACCTGTAAACGATAAGCCTTTGGCAGGTGATGACATAGTTACGACAAATGAAGATGTGTCTGTGTGCGTAAATGTCATGAATAATGATTCGGATGCTGATAATCCTATATTAGATATCACTACTATCAATAACCAAGCGAATAACGGAAATGCAGTAATTAATACTACTCAAATTTGCTATACGCCTAACCCTAATTATAATGGCAAAGATACTTTGGAATATGTGGTTTGTGACAGAGAGAGCCCAAAACTATGTGATACAGCCAAGGTGGTAATAACCATCATCTCTATTAATGACAAACCTATAGCCCTAGATGATGTGGTTACCACAAATGAGGATACGCCTGTGTGTATCAATGTCATGAATAATGATAGTGATGTAGATGGAAATATTATTATAACAGGACAGTCTAATACAGCTAATAATGGTTCTGCTACCATTAATGGCACTCAACTTTGCTATACCCCTAATCCTAATTTTAATGGAAAAGATACTATAGATTATATTATTTGTGATAATGGCACACCTGTATTGTGTGATACTGCTAGGGTTATCATTACGGTGATTCCTGTCAATGATAAGCCCATTGCAGTAGATGATGCAGTTACCACGCCTGAAGATGTGCCTATTTGTATTAATGTAATGAGTAATGACATTAATACAGATGGGGATGTAATTGTGATTTCTAATATCAGCAATGCTCCCGATAGAGGCAATGCCGAAATCAATGGCGCTCAAATATGTTATACGCCAAATTTAAATTTTAATGGAAAGGATACCATAGAATATGTGATATGCGATAATTCTGTACCGGCATTATGCGATACAGGACGAGTGATACTTACAGTATCTCCTGTAAATGATGCACCTGTGGCAGTAGATGATAATGCAATAATTAATGAAGATACAGATACTTGTATAGCCGTATTGCTCAATGATACTGATGTGGATGGTCCGTCCAAGTCTTTGAGCGAGATAGTG
>JBGAWK010000087.1:0-6393 GCA_044227665.1 Chitinophagales bacterium | reverse complement strand
TTTTTTGTAATTAAGAAATATTATTAATTACCATCTGTTTTTTTGAGTGATTATTAAAATATTTGTTAAAATGGAACTGTTTTTGATTTCGGTTTGTTATTTGGGGTAATTTTGCATAAATTATTATAATTATTATAGTTATGAGAAAAATCTTACTAATTACTTTATTAATATCCCTAAATAACATTATTTTATCCCAAATTAAGATAAATGAATTACAAAACGATGCTGGTAGTAATGATTCTAAGTCAGGAGAATGGATAGAATTATATAATACGTCCAATAGTATAGTTGATTTGAGTTGTTATAGGCTTACTAATGGGGGCAATACTAGAATAACTATCCCTTATGGAACACTTCTTCCGGCAAATGGATTTCTGTTGGTAGGTCGTACTACTAAAATGAGCTGCACGGAATGTGATTTTGAAAATTTGTTTCAATATAAATTTGCTACCAAAGTGGCAGGTGTAAATGGTTTATATCAAGGTGTGTCATCGCCCTATGATAAAACCATCTATTTGGATTTGGATAGCTGTAATTGTAGCCAATCTAGCCTTGCAGGAGTTTGGAATAATGCAAACTTAGGAGATAGGGTAGTTTTGTATGACAATTCACTAAATATTGTAGATGCATGGCAAGTTGGTGGTGGGAATAATTATGGCAGTGGGATACTTACCGTTACTGCTCCATCTGCCGGTTTATCATGTGCTTCGGCTACGCTGAATGTGCCCGCAGTAGGGGATATGGCATATACTACCATAGAGAATAGAGATATTGTAGGGTGCAATTCCTCTTATGCATTAGCCGTGGATGGGGTTTCAGGAACTATCATACAGGCAGGAAATGGAAATGGTTCTAACGGACCTTTAGCAGATGACTATCCTACACCCGGAAGAACGAACAGCATATCTTCCAGTCCACGGTATAAGTTTTTCAAGGATGGGGTAGAGATTACTTCAGTATCTTCAAATATTACGGTATGTAATGAAAATCCTATAGACCTTAAATACGAAGTCTATAATTTTCAAAATGTAGAGCCTTTAACCTTGAGTCCCAAAGGCAAAGTAGGGTCTTTCTATAGAATTGACAATGGAACGCCTACGGCATGGACGCATACAAATGTGAATAGCAGTGGTATGACCGAACTAGTCACTTCCGTAATTCCTTTACTAGGCACACATACCTATGAATTCTATTGGGCAGATGAAACGCGTACCTGTGGCATTATATGTCCTGGAACAGGCTCTTATACCTTGGTGAATGATGCTACCACTTCTACGTATGAATGTTATTCGCGAAGAGTGCTGAATATCACCTATTCTATACCTGCTACTGCTGCAACGCTTACTTGCACGAGTGCATCCTCTGGTATGAACCAAGTTACGCTTACACCACCTACGGCTACGCCGGTATCCTATACCTTGACGAGTTCAGGGGGATATAGTCAGACCAATACTACGGGTATATTTCAAGTGCTAGATTCCGATATAGGTACATTTACATTAACAGTTACTAATGCCTCAGGTTGTTCGCCTGCAACAGTTGTAACTACAGTTACACCATGTAAAGCACCGCCGCTATGTCCTGTACTCACACTCAATACTGGAGCATCTACAGCTAGTGGCAGTAAATGTCCTGGAGATATAGTTACGCTATGCGTAAATACGCCTACAAATGCCAATTTGCCCAATGGGGGTACTGTAGAGTGGTATAAAGGAACCTCTGCATCTTTTGATCCTTATATCTCACCTGCTTCGGATCTTATTTGTTCTAAAACTATAGCTGTAGGGGCACCCAACTGCCCTGCTGATGGAAGTGGCTTATTTATTAACGAATTGGGTATCCGCCCGACATCAGGAGATGGTGCCGGAGGCGGAGAGTTTATAGAGTTATTTAATCCGGGCCCATGCGATAAAGATATAAGCTGCTATATTTTAGTACATTCTGCTACAACTAGTGGCGGTGCTGCCTCTGGATGGACGGTAAGGCTGCCAAATAATCTTACAATTCCGGCTTGCAGTTATTTTCTTATAGGGGGTGTCGGCGGTGCTTCTGGTCTTGGAAGTGGCACGGGATTTCCTACTGGGGGCGCTACCACGCCTTATAGCGGCGGCGGTACTGCCGAAGTAGATATAAGTACTATGACTTTGCGCACATGGATACGTGCGAGCCTTAGACCTACCAACCTAAATAATACGGCGGGACAAGTATCTATACTTGATGCAGCAGGCACTTTGGTACACTCTATTTCATATAATAATGGGAATAATGCTTCTACCTATCCAGCAGGGATAAAAAGTTGCGATGTTTCATCTACTAGTACCATCGCAAACCCCGGCAATGCAGCTACAAATGTGACATTCAACTCTGCTACAGATAGAGGTATTTATAGAACATCTGCTGGTACTTATGTAGCCTCTACAACACTTACCCCAGATCAGCCTAATACTAGCCAACAAACATGTATTACCCCACCTGTAACAGTGCCATGCTGTACTTATACAATTCCATCTTCGCTATGTAATGCAGGGGCTACTTTTTTTAAAGCTATAGTAAAGCCTATTCCTACTTCATGCTCTAAAGCCAATGCCACAACATCAGCATTAAACTATACAGTAAGTTGTGCTAATGCTACGTTGACAGGATCAGGTTTTACATGTAATGGCGGGACTAATCCGACGCTTACCGTTACAGGCTTGCCCAATGGTTCTACTTTTGTTCTGAAAGTTAATGGTGTGAATACTAGTTTTACAACTTCTACGGCAAGCCCATATAGTTTTACAGTATCTACTCCCGGCACTTATGAATTTGTGTCTTCTGTACCATCGTCGGGATGTGTGGGCAGTGTATCCGGTGCTATAGAAATTACAAGTAGAAACCCCGAAATAAACGCAGTATATACTGGCTGTGTAGCTACAGAGAAGCCTAGCTACCAGTTCTATGCTACAGAAAATTCAGTAGGCACTACATTCACCTATACCGTACAGAGTATTGATGCCGGTACAATGCCATCTCCTTCTTCTAATAGTACAGGTTTGTTCACCTTTGATTCTGCTACTACTTCCGCTCAAATATTATTAACGGTAGATTATGGAGGGGGTATATCTTGTAACAGAACTACTACTTTCTCAAGTTTGGCTTGTGCGGCTTCAGGGCCGCTTCCTGTAGAGCTTGTATATTTTAAAGCCACCAAATATGGTGCTAATGCTTCCTTGAAGTGGATTACATTGAGTGAGTTAAACAACAACTATTTTGAGGTAGAACATAGTACTGATGCAGTCAACTTCACTACTATTGGCAGCGTAGAAGGTAATGGTACTACCAATGCACGACATGACTATTCATTTTTACACACTAGCCCTCCTTCGGGAATAAACTATTATAGGCTAAAACAAGTAGATTATGATGGGCAATATAAATATAGCAATATCGAGTTCTTGAATTTTGATATAGATAATCAATTAAAAGTTTTTCCTAACCCTACCAGTGCACGGGTATTTGTGTCCTCAATTCCACAAGGGACTGCAAATATCAATATTTATGACATAAGTGGTAAATTGATGTATAATAAGTTCTTTGACTATGTCAATGATGAAGATTTAACTATAGATCTTAGTAACTTCAGCAAAGGAGAATATATTCTTATGATCAATGACAAGAATTTTAAACTTATCAAGCAATAGAATATTCTTAGGATTATGTACTAGTGATATGTAAAGTTTGTAAAACATACGAGGTTATTATCCTAGAATACGTTTACACATTTTCAAAAAAGCGTCTAAAAAATGAAAAATTATTTTAGGACAAGACAATGCGTATTGTGAATTTCAAATATTATAAGTGTGAGTTATTCTTTGTACCAATAAATTTTGTTCTGAAATTATTTTAGGCCTTATATTTTCTCTAAAATTGTTGTAATGCTGGATATGGTACTGTGCTTGCTCTGTTGCACGGAGATAAGACTCTAGCTGCGTAGAAATAGTATTATATTGTAAAAGCGTAGCTTCTTCCAATGGTATGGGGAGATACTTACCTACACAAGGGTGGGCATGAGGCATATACCATATTACAGGAACTTTTAAATTGTAATCAATAATCCAAGATGCGGTGGTGGTGGTAGAGGCTATGCCCTTGCATGCAGGCAAATGCCTTTCATCGAGGAATGTATGATGTCCGATTCACCATGTGAACGCATTTGTTGCATTAATTTTAGTAAGTCTATATCTTTGGATAAAAAATTTTGATTGGAGTTTCTGCGGTATTTCCCCTTTGTAAAAAATGCATGAAAAGGAGATGCATTAGGTATAAGCGATTTTTCAGGTCTATTGGCTTCATCTCCATCGTATAGCGAATAATTGTTAGAAATGGCTTCTGTTGTTCTTATTTTTTTCCATACATATTTATATCCTGCGGTTTCTAAGATATAGGCATCATCAGGGTCTTTGATGATAAAAGAGTTGTTGTAAAATAATGAGGAGGTGTAGCTTCCATTGCCCCCTTGTGGTATATTTTCTATCCAAGTAGATAAGAGTTGTAATGCTTCATAGGCGGAGGTAGCATTGTGTAGTGCGAGCCTTAGTAAGTCCATGCCGAGAATACCTTTCCTGTGTGCAGTTCGCAGTGTAAATACAGCTTCGTTGCCAATGGCTACTCCATGAATGTTTATACCTATTTCCGCACCCCACAGCCAGGATGGACGAGAGAGTAATGCTGGTATATTACAGGGATATCCCGACTTTAACTTTTCTAGTAGAGGTAGAGCTACTTCTTGGTATTCGTATTTATATTCTGGTATAGTATCAAAATGTTCATTTCCCAGTATTGCGTAGTGTATATATTGAGGTTCTCCGTAATCACGGTCAGAATTTTTGGCAAAAAAATTCTGACCTTTCACTTGTTTACACAAAGTGTCGCACATGTTTGTAAATATAATTATTTAGAAAGTAATAAAATGCATAAGTTTGGATGTCTTGAGTGCAGAATTAAAACAGTTTTTGTCAGCGTATGCTTCATTTGATACAGAGGCATTGGAGGAAATATGCAATAAATTTAGAAAACGATATATCAAAAAAAATGATTTCATCCTCAGAGAAGGAGAGGTGTGCAACGATCTTATTTTTGTACAAAAAGGCTGTCTAAGACTATATTATATACATGATGACGTGGAAATTTCTGTATGGTTTGCCATGAAATACTCATCGGCTATAGAGATTTATAGCTATATAAGTGGTACTCCTACAAAGAATTATCTTCAGGCAATAGAAGACAGTGAGATTCTATATTTACCAAAGCAGGAGGTGGATAAATTTTATAAAGACTATCCTCAGATGCAAGAGATGATGCGCAAATTTTGGGAAGATGTTATCTTGCATTTGCTGGAGCGCTTTACTGCATTACAGCGAGATACAGCGGAAGAACGTTATTTGGATTTACTCAATAAGCCCGAATATTTGCAGGCGATACCCCAGAAATATTTAGCTTCGTTTATTGGGGTTACGCCTACCTCACTTAGTCGCATCAAGAAGCTGATACGGAGATAAATATTTTTTATACCATATACTTATGTGTTTTGGAAAGCAGAAGTCCTTTTTAGTGAATATAAGTCCTTTCTTCTGTCTATTAGGTTTCTAACGCTGCCAAATTTGTGTAGCTCTCTCAATAAGTCTATTTCAAGGTCTGCAATAAGTATCATTTCTGTATTGGGCGTAGCTTCTGCTTTTATGCCATTGGTAGGGAAGGCAAAATCACAGGGTGTAAACACCATAGACTGGGCGTATTGGATGTCCATATTGTGTACATTGGGGAGGTTGCCTACATTTCCTGCTATGACTACGTAGCATTCATTCTCTATGGCACGGGCATGAGCGCAGTGTCGTACACGAGAATACCCATTTTGGGTGTCGGTGAGGAAGGGCACGAAAAGAATATCCATGCCTTCGTCGGCGAGAATCCGGCTAAGCTCTGGAAATTCAGAATCATAACATATAAGTACGCCTATGCGACCACAGTCAGTCTGAAATGTCTTGAGCTCATTGCCGCCTTGCATTCCCCACACTTTTGCCTCATCCGGCGTGACATGAATTTTGACATAGCGTTCTACAGAGCCATCACGACGACAGAGATAGCCTACATTGTATAAGAGATTGTCCTGAATCTCTGGGAAGCTGCCTGTGATAATATTAATATTATAGCTCACTGATAGTGCAGAGAATCTATCTACTATGTCTTCGGTATATGCTGCTAGATGGCGTATGGCTTCGGGTTCACTCATGTGATTGAATTTAGCCATAAGGGGCGCATTGAAAAATTCTGGAAACAGTGCAAAGTCAGAGCGATAGCCTGAGACGGCATCAATAAAATATTCTGCATTTTGCATCAATTCATCTAGGTCAT
>JBGAWK010000086.1:0-6449 GCA_044227665.1 Chitinophagales bacterium | reverse complement strand
GTTGCAGGTTTTTGAAGGAGCGTAGCACTTGGGATTTGGGTAAGCTCCAAAATAGCTTTATTTATTATCTTACCATTGAATTGTGTAAGAAAGCCTTGCGGTATTTCTACTTTTGTTTTTATGGAAGCATTAGCAGAGACATACCCTATTGTATCGCTATATTCAGTATTATTTATAGCCTGATTTACAGCTCCTGAGGAGAAGTCATGATTGAAATAATTATGAACATACGCACCAAAAGGAAAGAAAGCAGATTGCTTTACACCTAATCTGTCTTTATATACTAAATATATTCCATTGCGAGAGTCCGAATAATTAGGCTCAAACCAACTATTGCCAGAGATGCCTTTAGGGGCGATACTTATCGAAGAAAGATAGTTCGCAAAGACTGTATCACTTATAGATGTGGTCTTTATAAAATTATTCATCAGTCCATATCCAAAAAAAGACTCCAATGGTATCTGCATGAGTTTTGTAGTCTTGGAAGTAGAATATCCGGGAATTGCATATATGGAATCTGTAGGTCTTGCCACATAGCTTGTGATTTTTCCTATTTCTACTGATGAAGTAGGAAATAGATAATCGGAGTACCTATTAATAGTACGATCTATCAATCCACTTGATTGCGTTACTACGAAATCTTGTGGCAAAGTAGAATCCCCTATAATAGAAGCATAATAAACATTGAGATAGACACCTTCTAGGGTAAAAGGCCCGTCAATTTGTAAAGAATTAAGCGTAGGCTTAATCATCTGGGTAGTAAAAATAGCTTTTCTATAGCCGAATACAGGATCTGTGATATTGCCAAAATAGCCGAAGATAATATTATCTGTACGCTGTGGGGATTCCTTTAGCGTAGTACATACTAAACCTATTGAATCGCTATAAGCTACTTTTAGTTCATCATTAGCAGGGAGAATATCGCCACCGATATCAGACACTTTTTTACAGCCTGCAAAAATCATACATGCCAACAAAAAGAATAGTTTGGAACGATACATATATTAATCTAATAAGGACTTATAAAATTCAAAATATTTTATACTCACTTCATCTATATGAACCTGTTCAAGCAAAGGTTTAGTTCCTGCGGATGATAAAATCTGCGCAAGATTTTCCACATCACTATCTCCTATTGTTAATGCATCGGCATGTATTGCCCCGCCTAAATTGAACCCTTTGGTATCACGAGTTTGATACGGAGAAAGTTGTTCTTCTGAAATGTCTGCACTTAATTGTGCCTTATTAGAAAAATTATCCGGCATATTTTCTTTTATAGCATCTTTATAGAGGCTATATACTACCTTGGAATTGGCAAATACGGGATCTTTAGCATACGTAGTTTTGGCATAAAGTGGTATCAGCGAAGTCATCCATCCATTGCAATGGATAATATCTGGTGCCCATCCAAACTTCCGTACTGTCTCAAAAATACTTTTACAAAAAAAGACCATACGCTCATGATTATCATCATAGAAATCGCCTTCTTCGTTATGGAATAAATATTTTCTCTTAAAGAAGTCGTCATTATCCATAAAATATACTTGAATACGTGAGTTCGGCAATGAAGCTACTTTAATGATTAGCGGATAGTCATCATCATCTATGATTATATTCATTCCTGACAGCCTTACCACTTCATGGAGGCGGTTACGTCTTTCATTTATCACCCCAAATCTAGGCATAAGGATACGAACATCCATGCCATTGTCGTATGCGTAAGGAGCTATCCTTTTTACCACCTCGCCAATGGTGGTTTCATTTAGGTAGGGATCCATCTCTTGCGCCACAAGTAACAATCTCTTTTTATCCATATCTTATTATAGTATTGTAAATCAAATAGTGCGCAAAGGTACGAATAATATTTGTATATGCTTCAAACTATACTTTAAGCATTGTTAAACATTCTGTGGGCATAGGCTACTAGATTCTTGTCAGATTATTTACACATTATTTATGCATATTTCGAGTATTGTAACTATAATGTACTTAATTTTATAGTCAGTTTGACTACTGATGAGCATTATATGTCGCGTTGCCTTGCCTTAGCAAGACTAGGTAAAGGATTTACTGCCCCCAATCCTTTGGTAGGGTCAGTATTAGTCCACGATAATACTATCATAGGAGAAGGTTATCATCGTAAATATGGAGGCAGCCATGCAGAGGTGGAAGCACTTCAATCCATTAGCGATACTGACAGATACAAGTTAAAAGCTGCCACGGTATATGTAAATCTCGAACCTTGCGCTCATTATGGCAACACACCTCCTTGTGCAGACAGGCTCATACTGGAAGGCGTTCAGAGAGTGGTAATAGGAAGTCTTGACAATCATAGTCTTGTAAGTGGAAGAGGGTTACAAAAGCTACTAGATGCAGGAATCGAGTGTTCTGTAGGAATATTGGAGGCAGAATGTAGGAAATTAAACGTTCAATTTTTCGTTGCCAATACCTATAAGCGCCCTTATATTACATTGAAGTGGGCGCAAGACACCCTTGGCAACTTTGGGAGAAAAGATTTGCGACAACACTGGATTACTCAAGAAACAACAAGAATATTTACACATAAACTTAGGAGTGAACATCAAGCTATATGGGTGGGCACGCATACCCTTCTCTATGACTACCCTTCTTTGGACAACAGATATTTTACAGGAAATTCTCCCACAAAAGTTGTAGTAGATGCCAACGGCAGGATTCCCCACACCCACCCAATTTTTGAAAAAGGAGATGTAATTTACATCGCCAAAAAGGAATTTTTGCGTTCCAATATCCATAACTGTATTACGGTAGATTTTTCGCTTACAAATATTTTACATATTTTATATAAACAAAAAATATGCAGTCTGATGGTGGAGGGCGGTGCACAAATTATACGTTCTTTTATCACAAAAAATCTTTGGGATAAGGCCTACAGATATACAGGTATAAATCTCATTACAGGTGAAGCTATCCCGTCGCCACAATTTACATCCGTAGTGCCTTCAGACATTTTTTATCTAAACAAAGATAAAATAGAAGTATTTTTGAATCCATGCTATATCTGATTTTAAGTATAATCTGCAATACTTTCCTTGTCGTAATCTTAAAATATTATGGAAAATTCAATGTTCAGACATTATATGGCATTGTATGGAATTATTTAGTATGTGCATTGATAGGTTTTTTATTTATCGAAGATTATAAAATAATTAGCGATTTTATTCATTGGAAACATGCGTGGCTATCAGGAATTTTGGGCTTTAGTTTTATCGCATTTTTTATATTAATAGGTAAATCCACCCAAATATTAGGTGTAGCTACCACCACTACAGCCTTTAAATTATCTTTTGCAATACCTACATTTGCAGCAGTAGTACTTTACAGCCACCAACTTAATATTTTACAATGGACAGGTGTTTTATTAGCCCTTGCATCTGTATTTGCAATAAGTTTTGATAAAAACGGAAATACTTCGAGACACTCTGCCAAAGCATTGTATCTCATGCCCTTAATCATCTTCGTAGGGTGTGGACTTAATGATGCATTATTTAATTATATACAGCAGAAACTCCTCCCCGAAGGTTGGCAACATATCATTACCATTTCTATTTTCTTTAGTGCATTTTTCTTCGGCTTATTTATATCTATATATAAAAAAGATTTTTATAAACCTCGTAATATCATTGGTGGAATAATACTAGGCATTCCCAATTATGGATCCTTATACTTTCTTTTATTGGCACTGCAACGCACGGGATTAGAGAGCAGCAAATTGTTTCCTATTAACAATCTAGGTATAGTAGTCTTGTCAGCTGTTTTAGGAAAAATACTTTTTAAAGAACATTTTTCTATACAAAAGGCCATTGGAATCCAGCAAATTTTATGGCTACGCCTTCCCTTGTTCTGATATTAGTGATATAGACCAAAATTTGTTACACATTAAGCAACTGCATCCAAAAGCCACACACCATTGCTACGCATATAGGTTAGGTATGGATAGGAATATTTTCCGTACCAATGACGACGGTGAGCCTGGGAATACCGCCGGAAAACCCATCTTAGGACAAATAGATGCTCTAGGTGTTACCAATATTCTAGTGATAGTAGTTCGCTACTTTGGAGGTACAAAATTAGGGGTGGGAGGGCTAATTGATGCTTATAAACGTACTGCCATGCATACATTAGCAGAAGCCTCCATCATAGAGAAAATATTGTTAGATACCCTAAAGTTGACTACGCATTATGATAGGCAACAAGATATATACAAAATAATTCGCCAATATGAAGGAAATATCTTAGAAACAGCTACTGATGGATATAATATATCCGTTCTTGTAACCCTGCCTTCACAATATAATATTCATCTCAACTCATTCCAAGAGAACTATCCTTATCTAAGACTCGACATCATAAAAACACTAGGGTAAATTTACGGCTAATATAAGCGCTGAATAAACTTGCACTTTCACATTATAGTTTTTATTAGAGGGAATTAAATTTAAAACTATATATCTTTACGTCCATGTCGTTTACTATTGCAGATAGAACATTTTCCTCCAGATTGCTCCTCGGTACCGGAAAGTTTGGCAGTAGTGGGCATTTACGTGAAGCTGTTCTTTCTTCTAGGACTGAGATGGTTACTATGGCATTGAAACGCGTGCATCGCCATGAGAAAGACGACGATATATTGAGTGTATTAGTGGACATGCCACAAGTACATCTTCTCCCAAATACCAGTGGTGTTCGCAATGCACAAGAAGCCATTTTTGCAGCAGAATTAGCACGCGAGGCACTGGAAACAAATTGGATAAAGCTAGAAATACATCCTGACCCTCGCTACCTCATGCCCGACCCTATAGAGACCCTACATGCTACTGAAGAATTAGTTAAAAAGGGCTTTGTTGTACTTCCGGTGCACCCATAGGCAGCAATATAGGTCTTTCTTCACTAGATTTTTTGAAAATAATAATAGAGCAAAGTCAGGTGCCTGTTATCGTAGATGCAGGTATAGGATTGCCCTCTCATGCTGCCCAAGCCCTAGAAATAGGCGCAGATGCAGTATTGGTAAATACGGCAATAGCCACAGCCAAGAATCCAAAAAAAATAGCTCATGCATTCCGTTTAGCTGTGGAAGCAGGCAGAATGTCGTTTGAGGCACAACCTCAAGGAGCAGGCTTGGCTAATGCTTCTAGTCCTATGACAAAATTCTTAGGCATATAATGATGACGGACTTTTACGAAAGTATATACAAAAAATTTGACTGGGAGGAAGTATCTGATGCTGTTTACACTATTTCAGAATCTGAGCTTCCGCGTATAATTTCCGATAAAAGAAGTTTATCCTGGCAACAAGCCCTGCCTCTGCTGAGTCCGAATGCTTCGAAATACTTAGATGTAATGGCACGAACAGCTCAGGAATTGACAAAGCAGCGTTTTGGCAATACCATACAGCTTTTCACACCACTATATCTTTCTAACGAATGTCAGAATATATGTACCTATTGCGGATTTAGTTTTACAAATAAGCTGCCTAGAAAAACCCTATCTCCTTCTGATATGATAAAAGAAGCAGAATGCTTGAAAGAAATGGGATTTGAACATATTCTCATCGTAACAGGAGAACACAAGCAATGGGTGGGCGTAGATTATCTTGCTAATGCTCTGCAAACATTGAGGCCATATTTCGTTAATTTATCTATAGAAGTACAGCCACTAGACACCGAAAATTATCGGCAATTAAAAAAGATGGGGGCTTATGCCGTAATCGTCTATCAAGAGACATATAGGCAATCTACTTATAATAATTATCATCCCAAAGGAAGCAAGTCTAACTTTATATATAGAATAAATACTCCAGATAGAGCTGGCAGAGCAAATATGCACAAAATAGGCATAGGAGCTTTACTAGGATTGGAAGACTGGCGAGTAGAGGCAGCATATATTATGATGCATCTTGAATATTTGAGGAAAAAATATTGGAAGACACGCTTTAGTATATCATTTCCACGACTCAGACCGTTTGAAGGAGATTTTGAAGTAAAACATCCGGTTTCTGACATTGAACTCGCACAGATGATTGCCGCTCTCAGGATATTTGATCCTAATGTAGAGTTGGTACTTTCCACCCGTGAACCTTCTACCCTTAGAGATAAACTAATACATTTAGGTATTACCACCATGAGTGCTGGTTCAAAAACCAATCCAGGAGGCTATCAAGCTAGCATTGACTCATTAGAACAATTTTCTATAGACGACAATAGAGGCGCTAAGGATGTAGCTAGTGCAATTCAGCATGAAGGTATGCAACCTGTATGGAAAGATTGGGAAGAATTTTATTAACGAAATTAAAAATACCTTCCCTGTAATATATAAAACAAGAAGAGGGCGCGCCTGCGGCGCGCCCTCTTCTTGTTTGCTGCAATTTTGCGATAGATGATTATTTCTGTATCACTATTCTCAGGGTGTTCATCT
>JBGAWK010000085.1:0-6647 GCA_044227665.1 Chitinophagales bacterium | reverse complement strand
ACCAAATCGCCCAGCAACACATAGTTGCCTCCTTCTATAAATAAGGTGTCGCCATTGATGGTAAAGTTCTGATTGTCGGTGTCGGTAACGCCACTAGGGAAATAGGTGGTGTCGCCATTCAGTATAAAACCACTCGTGTCGGGTAGCATCACTATATTTGTCAATTCCGTAAGGGATATCACATTACCTCCACTGATATACAGGCTGTCGTTGGCTACGCTCAAATCCTGTAACTCGTTGGTAGGGTCGGTGTCGTTGTCCTGCGGTAGGCGTATCGTGTCACCATTTATCACAAAGGTGCTGTCATCTAGCTGTGATGTAATCACCAAATCGCCCAGCAACACATAGTTGCCTCCTTCTATAAATAAGGTGTCGCCATTGATGGTAAAGTTCTGATTGTCTGTATCAACGACGCCACTAGGATAATAGGTGGTGTCGCCATTCAGGATAAAACCACTCGTGTCGGGTAGCATCACTATATTTGTCAATTCCGTAAGCGATATGACATTGCCTCCGCTGATATACAGGCTGTCGTTGGCTACGCTCAAATCCTGTAGCTCGTTGTTAGGGTCGGTGTCGTTGTCAATGGCATCTGAAAATTTTATCCATAGCGAGCCATTCCAATAGTAGAATCCTTGCCCAGCAGCACCTGTACCTGTAAGTCCCGAATTACTATTATACACTATCAAACTCAAGGCAGGTGAAGCAATTGTAGTAATATCACTTGTACTAGACAAAGCTACTCTAGGGACTAGTAATCCTTTGTTTGAGAAGTCAATATCCAAACCCGCAGATACATCTGGCGTATTACCTGTGCTATTGATACCAATGTTTTGGGCGTGAATTGATTTTACAATTCCTAACAATAAAAAAAATAGTACTATAACTTTTCTCATAACAATAATTTTTATTCTTTAATAATTTTGAATATTTGATGCAATTGATTATTTACTTTGAGTTGTAGCAGACAAGCTCCTTGTGCTAATCTGCTGATGTTGAATTATTTCGTTACAGTTGTTTCTGGCAATAGACTTTCTGCATCGCTAACAATACGTACAATTCCGCCATCATTGATAACTAATCTTACCTTTATTTTTTTCATAGTTTTTTTTAAAGTATGAATTATATCAGTAATATTTTAAAATTATCAACAGAACATGTATTCATTTATAAACTGTATTTTCATATCCTATAATTTATCGTTTTAATAGTTTTTAAAATTCTTCTCTTCATTCCCATACAACTCATAGTTATACTAAACTTCTCAAAAGTAAAAAAACTCCTCAACGTTTTATACATTATATAGATAATCTTTTTATTTTTAACATGGCTGTTCCTTGTGTGTTGGATTATAGGTGGTATTGAATTATTCCCTATCAATATTATTTTCATTACCCGGCACGAATCCAATCCACATCATGTACATCCATCATTCTATTTCTCAGATAGTAATGAATTTAAAGAAACATTTCGACTATCATTTTATGAATTTTCAAAATTATTTGCTAATTTTATAATAAAAATAATAATTCATGAAAAAATACTTACTACTATTTATATCTCTCTGTTGTAGTATTGCTACTGCTCAAAATTTACTTCGCGGCCCTTACTTACAGAGCCTTACGCCTACAAGTATAAAAATTATGTGGCGTACAGATATCGAAGGCAATAGCAAAGTATTCTATGGGCTTACCCCTGACGACCTCAGTGAGGAGGTTTTTATTAATGATACTTTAGATGACCACATCATATTTATAGGTAATCTTATCCCTTCTACTACATATTATTATGCAGTATATACCAATAATACACTGTTGGCAGGTAATGACGGCAGACATAGATTTACCACAGCACCTCCCGCCAGTGATACCTCACTCATGAGAATATGGGTGACAGGAGATTTTGGTGCTGGCAATAGTGAACAGCGGCAAGTAAGACAGACTTTTCAGAATTATTACGACCAATATCCTTCAAATTTTTGGTTATGGCTGGGAGATAATGTTTACGACGATGGAAAAGATATCGAATACCAACAGAAAGTATTTGACAGCTATTACGGCTATGATTCGCTATTCCGTTTTCTTCCTTTCTATCCATGTCCTGGTAATCATGATTATAATTCAGTATTCAATAGGGATAAAGACCCTTCAATACATAGAGGTCCGTATTATGACCTAGTAGAAACCTTCAGAAATGGCGAAGGAGGTGGAGAACCCTCTGGTGCTGAAGCTTACTACAGCTACGACTGGGGTAATGCCCATTTTGTTTCACTTAATTCCGAACTCATACAGTACATAGGAGACAAAAACTCCGTGATGGCTAAATGGCTAAAGAAAGATCTTGAAAATTCTAATAAAACTTGGAAAATTGCCTATTGGCATCAGCCACCTTACAGCAAGGGTTCTCATGATTCCGATGCAGCATGGGAACTCATCATGCAAGGTATGAGAGAAAACTATGTTCCTATACTCGAAAGCTACGGCGTGGACTTGGTACTATGCGGACATAGCCATGTCTATGAGCGATCTTACCTTCTGAAAGGACATTATGGCAAGTCGGGACAGCTGAAACCCTATATGATTAAAGATAGTACGGACGGCAACCCCGATCATGGCAATACTTATATAAAATATACCTATGGTGTCATGAAAGATACCGGTACTGTCTATGCCGTGGTAGGCAATAGCGGGAAGCACGAAGATGCCAATGGTAAAATGCATCCTGCCATGGTATATAAGTATGAGGGTAGTGGAAATTCTGGTTGCATGATACTAGAAATAGAAGGGCATACACTTACGGCAAAGTATATGGACAAAAATGGAAATTGGTTGGATAAATTTGCCATACAAAAACTGAAAGATTCCTCTACACCTATACGCACTTCTTTCCTTGGGCATCTACAGCTATTGCCAAATCCTGTTAGCGATTATCTTAATTTGCAGTTTAGTTTGCGTGAAGATGACGATATATCGCTTTACATCACAGATATACAGGGAAGCATCTTGTGGCATAAGGATTTGGGAAGAATAACTTCTAATCATAGTACTACGCTAACCATAAATGATGCAGGTATTGCAAATTTACCTTCACAATCCTATTATCTCTTACTCAGTTCATCGAAAGGGAATGTTTCTATCCCTTTCAGTAAATTGTAATAGGTTATTTTTTTTCTACGACATTTACCGTGAAGGTAATCTGGGTTTCTTGTGGCAATGTATTGGCACTTACGATTACAGATTTTGTATTAGGGCCTACTCTACCTTTAGAATTGAATTCTACCATAATGTCTCCTGATTCACCTGGAGCTATCATCTCCTTGGGATAGGTAGGCACCGTACATCCACAAGAGCCGTAGGCAGAAAATATTTTTAAAGGTACTGTGCCGGTATTTCTAAAGGCGAAGGTTTTTTTTACCTTTTTGCCTTCCGTTACGGTGCCAAAGTCGTAATGTGTGCTTTCATAAGAAATACGGGTTTTTTTCATGCCCCTCTGGGTGGCAGCATCTGCCACATATAGGGTATCTCCTGTAAGCGTATCTATGGTGTATTTTGTATTTTTTTTGTACAATTTTGTAGTAATGTCTTTGAGTTTACTATCCTGATGACAGGCTACGAATAAAGGCATACAGAGCAATAGAATTTTTTTATACATATATATATAAATTAATTAAACAAAAAAATCCGGCATTAAAGGCTTGTCGGGATTTACGGCATACTGATCCAAGTCGGAAATACCTTCTTCTGTGAGCACTTCGTCATCGAGGAAGAAATTTCCTGTACAGTTTCTACTATTTCTTTTTAAAATATAATAAGCGGCATCCGCCATGATACTAGGTTTTCGGGAAGCATCCATAATGGAACTGCCACCTAATAAATTGTTTACGGCAGCAGTGGCAATGGTGGTGCGAGGCCATAATGCATTGACAGCGACACCCTTGCTTCTAAACTCTTCCGCCATACCCAGTACACACAGGCTCATATTGTATTTTGCCATCGTATAGCCCACATGTGGCGCAAACCACTTTGCGTCAAAGTTCAGCGGTGGAGATAGATTAAGTATATGCGGATTTTCTGCTTTCAGCAAATATGGCAAGCATTTCTGTGAAGTCATGAAAGTGCCTCTGCCATTTACCTGATGCATGAGGTCATAGCGTTTCATAGGCAACTGCAAGGTTGGAGACAAATTAATGGCTGATGCATTATTTACTAATATATCTATACCCCCAAAGCGTTCTACGGTAGCCTTCACTGCCATTTCCACCTGTTCTTCATCACGGATATCGCATACTACTGCAAAGCCTACACCTCCGGCATTGCTCATATCTGCTGCTGCGGTATATATAGTTCCTTCCAATTTGGGATGCGGTTCTACTGTTTTTGCTGCAATAACGATATTGGCACCTTCACGTGCTAAACGCATGCCAATTGCATGTCCTATGCCTCTAGTAGCACCTGTGATAAATACAGTCTTGCCGGAAAATTCTCCCATTGTATGATTTTTTTGCAAGATAGGGGTATTTGCTGTTTCCAAAAAATTATTTTTCCGGCTCAAAAGTCAGACATATAGAGTTGATACAAAAGCGTATCCCTGTCTTGTCTATAGGCCCATCATCAAATACATGTCCAAGATGAGAGTCACATTGTTTACACCTTACCTCTACCCGTTTCATACCATGACTGTTATCTTTAATATAGGTTACTCCTTCCTTGTTTACATCATAAAATGCAGGCCACCCACAACCTAAATTGTACTTATATGCCGAGCTAAACAGGTATTGATGACAAGCCTTACAGAAATATTTCCCCTGCTCAAAGAATTTATCATATTTTCCTGAAAAAGCGTATTCTGTCCCCGACTGTCGCAGTACCCTGAACTCTTCAGGAGACAAGATAGACTTCCATTCCTCTTCCGATTTATTTTGTGTCATCGTTGGCTGGTTTATAATTTCTTTAGATTTTATGCTGATAGGAGATTTGCAAGATATTGTCATTAATACTAAAATAAAAATACTTATCCCCCTCGTCATAGTTTCATAACGCATCTATATCCTTTCTTGTTCATGAGAGAGAAAAAATAATGGCAAAGATATACCTTTGCACTCTATGAATTTCATTCGTATAATTTCAGCCCTATTTGTGTTATTCATGAATATGGAAGCACATGCCGGACATCCTCCTTACGCTATCAGTATCCTTACCTGTGGTGCTGGCACTGAGCCTTATCAGTTATTCGGGCATACTGCCATAAAGGTAGTAAGCCACTTGGATAATGACAGAACAATTATCTATAATTATGGTACTTTTTTATTCGATGAGAGCTTTATGAAAAAATTTATAAGAGGTCGTCTAAACTACTTTTTGGCGGAAGAAAGTATGCAAGATTTTATGGCTACATACCAACAAGAAAATCGCTGGGTTACTGAACGTCCGCTTATTTTGGACAGCATACAGTCTATCTCTTTGATAAAAGCTTTGGAATGGAATGCTCTGGACGAACACAAATACTATCTCTATGATTTTATGAGTAACAACTGCTGTACCAAACCTAGAGATTTAATGGAAAAGATTGGGGTGAACTGGAATCGAAAAACGATGAGTGGTTATACTTATAGAAAAGCGGTAGATGAATACGTACATAATGAATGGATGGACTTAGGCATAGACCTCTTATTGGGTAGTAAAGTAGATAAAGAAATTGGAAATAGAGAACTTATGTTTCTTCCCGATTATCTGGATGAAAATATAAAATATGCTACCGTCAATGACAAACAAATCAATAAAGAAGTATTTACCCTATACCAAGATACGCCTGTGCAGCATAATTGGAGGCTTTCGCCTTCTGCCTTGTTATGGATAGGGCTGATAATCCTTATTGCCATGCAGATTACCGGAAGATACAATAAGTTGCTCTCTATAAAAGCTAACAGTATCTTGGTGTTTACAGGTATTGTAGGTTGGCTGCTCGTGTTTATGTGGCTATTTACAGATCATCCCTACGTGAAAAACAACTTCAATCTACTTTGGGCATTTCCCTTGCACTTCCCTATATCACTCTTACTGCTAAAGTCAAAAAACAAAAAATTTGTACAATACTATCTGAATTTCTCCTTGCTGCTTATAGTCTCGGCAGTATTGATATGGCTATTCAAAGTACAGATATTTCACAAGGCGGTACTCCCTTATATGCTTTTGCTAGTATGGGGCTTACAATTTCATCGTAGAACATGATGATAAATAATGCTGTCATACGGAAATTTTGGGCGACAGTCTTATTCAATTTTTTTATATTGTCATGTGTGGGTGTATTCCTCAGACATATAGGTCATTCGGGGGATAATCGTTTTAATTACGTACATATTTTACAGGCGCACTCCCATTTCGCTTTCGCTGCGGTATTATTTCTAGGGGTTATCTGTGCCTTAACTCATGCCTTTATCCCATTCTCTGCATCTGTTTATAGTACATTTAGCCTGATTTTTTGGCTTACTACTGTAGAAAGCTATGCCATGCTGTACTCCTTCTCCCGCTTTGGGTATAATTATGTTAGCATTATACTTTCTACCGTGTACTTACTTACCACCTATTGCTTTGCTTATTTTTTCTATTGTCATACTAGATATTTGCCAAAAGAAAACCACCTCATTACTG
>JBGAWK010000084.1:0-6708 GCA_044227665.1 Chitinophagales bacterium | reverse complement strand
AATTTTGCTTAAAATTGCTTGGTCTATATCAAGGTATGCTGCAACTGTCCGCAGTGGCAATTGCTTGTCTTCTCGTAGTTTTCTTATCGTTTCGCCTAAGCTATCCATATTTCGGTTTTACTCAATACAAATTTTGAACAATTCTTTTTTGAATGATTTTGTCAAAAATACAAAGTTCTTTTGGAAAAGCATCTGAGAAAGTCTCCAAAGTTTTCAACAGATTATCATTGTTAGGAGGATGGGCGAAATCGGCTCTTTTGTGCGGTGGAAAAAAATGATTTTTTAAAATGTGAGTTTAGAAAAATTTTAAAAACATTCGGGTCGGTTTGCGAGTCGGCTTGGTCTTACCGTGTCAGTTTGTTAAAGAACGCTTTTAAGTCAGTCCGCTTAAATTGTCAGGTTGCAAAGTTTCCGTTTTTCAGTCGTCACCTTTAGGGTTGCACTGTCTTTTTACGCTTGGGCATAAATCCTTATTATGGAAAACCCTGAAAAAATATTTACAATAGATGTAAAGACCTTGCTGATTAATATACCAAATCTTAGATTACGAAAAGCCATAAAAATATTGAGGGTCGCCTACGGCGACCCTCAATGACAAACTATTTGCGAAGTATTACTTCAGTCTTTCGATAATACCTGCTATGCCTTGTCCACCACCAATACAGGCGGAGACCATGCCATACTTCTTATTCTGTCGGCGCATCTCATTGATGAGCTGCACAGATAGCTTCGCTCCTGAACAGCCTAGAGGATGTCCCAAAGCTATGGCACCACCATTAGGGTTTATGATATCAGGATTTAGTCCTGCTTCTTTTATCACCGCTAAAGATTGTGCTGCAAAAGCTTCGTTCAATTCTATCATCTCTATATCTTCTAGTTTCATGCCTGCTTGTTTCAGTGCTTGTGGTATAGCTACTACAGGACCAATACCCATAATACGAGGCTCACATCCTACCACTGCGGATGTCACCAATCTCGCTATAGGCTCTATATTGAGTTCTTTCACCATGCGCTCACTCATCACCAATACAAATGCAGCACCATCAGAAGTCTGTGACGAGTTTCCGGCAGTAACACTACCGCCCATAGCAAATACAGCCTTCAACGCTCCTAAGCCTTCTACAGTTGTATCTTTACGAGGACCTTCGTCCGTGTCAACCGTAAATTTTCTGGTTTTTCTCTTATTATTTTCCAAATAGACTTCTTCCACAGTTACCGGCACGATTTCATCCTTGAACTTTCCTGCCTCTATCGCTGCCATCGCTCTCTGGTGTGAATTGTAAGAGAATTCGTCTTGCGCCTGACGTGTGATACCATACTGGTTAGCTACAGCTTCGGCAGTAAGGCCCATAGATGAGTAATAGTCTGCATGTTCGCGAGCTATCTCATAATTGAGCACGGTACGCCATCCTGTCATCGGCAACAAAGACATAGACTCTACGCCACCGGCAATGATACATTCCGCCATTCCAGAACGAATTTTGGCTGTAGCCATAGCTATGGTCTCTAATCCTGATGCACAATACCTATTGACAGTAACACCGCCTATAGATAGCGGCAACCCTGCTCTTAGCACTATCATTCTACCTATCTGCATACCTTGTTCTGCCTCAGGGATGGCATTGCCACAGATGAGGTCGTCTATACGAGAGGTATCTAGTCCCGGCACTGAATTTACCAAATGTTTTACTACTTCCGCCGCCAAATCATCGGGACGGAAAAAGCGGAATCCGCCTTTTTTTGCTTTTCCCACCGCACTGCGGTAGCCTGCTACGATATAAGCTTCTTGCATATATTTTGATTTTTAGATTATTTAATTTTTTGACTTAGGATACTATTGCCAAGAATCAAGACATTACATATTTTCTTTCTCAACTTTCTGATTTCCATAAATTTTTATTTTAATACCAAAAAGAAATGTTAGAGGGAACGAAGACTGCACTTCTACACATTTGAGCTGTAATTCCATAAATTTCATTTTTAGGATATGAATCAGTATATAAATAAATTTGTCTCACCAAGTCTATACGCTGAAACCCTATATTTATTTTTTTGAAATTATGCATATTAGTAGTCTTGAATCTTGACGCACTAAGTCTCTCATCTCTAGTTACGCAAAGGTTTTCCCGTTTGTAACATAGACTGAATACGTTCCAAGGTTTTTCTTTCACCACACAAGGAGAGGAATGCTTCTCTTTCGAGGTTCAAAAGATATTGTTCATCTACTACTGCCGTTGAAGATAAGTCGCCACCGCAAAGTACATACGCTATTTTCTTGGCAATCTTGGCATCATGAGCAGAAATATAGCCTCCGGCAACAAAGGACTCTACACCTACAGTAAGTGTTCCCAATCCAGTACGACCGAGTACCTGTATGTCATTGCGACGTGCTGGCTGGGTATAACCTTCTTCTGCCAATCTCAACACTTCAGCTTTTGCTTCCGCAATGACGCGCTTGGCATTCACCACTACTCTGTCATTATTTTTACGGAGTAGATTAAGATCATAAGCTTCACGTGCAGAGGTAGCGACTTTAGCCATAGCTATTGCCAAGAAGTTGTCCTGCAATGTCGGCAATATAGGGTCGCCATTTTTGATAGAATCCGATGTACGCAGAGCCATCTCTTTTGTTCCCCCACCTGCAGGTAGTAAGCCTACACCTACTTCTACAAGACCGATATATGTTTCAGCAGAAGCCACGGCTACATCCGAGTGCATGACTACCTCACAGCCTCCACCTAGCGTCATACCATGAGGTGCTGACACCACCGGCACCGAAGAATAACGGCAGCGCATAGTCGTATTTTGGAATTGACGTATGGCAATGTCTAGTTCGTCATATTCTTGTTCCATAGCCATCATGGCTATCATCATCAAGTTGGCACCTACAGAAAAGTTGGGTGCATCGTTGCCTATCACTAGTCCCGCATAGCCATTTTCAGCGATTTCTATAGATTTGTTGATAGCCTGAAGTACGTCCCCTCCCAAAGAGTTCATCTTGGAAGTGAACTCCAAGTTCAATACGCCGTCACCTATATCATGCAAAGTTCCACCGCTATTTTTCCATACAGGCTTATTACCTCTAAGGTTGTCTAGGACTATAAATTTAGAAGCACCCGGTTTCTCTATAAAAGATTGGGTATGCTGGTCGTAATATTTTTTTACACCGCCATCTACTTTGTAAAAAGAAGTATTGCCTGCTGCGGCAAAATCTTTTACCCACTGAGCAACAGTTAGTCCATCTGCCTCTGCAAGCTCTATGCCTTTTTGTATGCCTACGATATCCCAGTATTCAAAAGGACCTATCTCCCAAGCAAATCCTGCACGGAGTGCATCGTCCACACTATAGATATTATCAGAAATTTCTGGCACTCTATTAGAAACATACGCAAATAAGCCTCCAAGAGATTTTTTTACCAACTCAGCACCTTTGTCTGTACCATTTACGAATGCTTTGATTTTCCCGGCTAGGGAATCCGTCTGATTTGCAGCGTCCAAAGATGCAAATTTTACTTTCCCTGTAGGTTCATATTGCAAAGTATCTAAACGCAGGGAGAAAGATTGTCTTTTCTCGTCTTTGTAGTAATATCCTTTTTTGGACTTGTTGCCAAACCACTTATTTTCGTGTAAAAACTCTATAAACTTATGAGATTTGAAGTTTTTGGCTTGCTCATCATCAGGACAATTATCCTTGATACCTTGTGCCACCTTCGTACCCGTATCTATGCCTACAAGATCCGACAGTTTGAAAGTTCCGGTTTTGGGACGCCCTAAAGCAGGCCCTGTAAGTTTGTCTGTCTCCTCAATGGTAAGACCCAAATCTACGGTAAGTTGGATAATTTTTTCCATAGCATATACCCCTACCCTGTTGGCGATAAATGCCGGAGTATCCTTACAGAGGACGGTTTCTTTCCCCAAATATTTGTCGCCATATTCCATAAGAAAATCTATCAAAGCAGGGTCTGTCTCCGGCGTAGGGATAATCTCCAACAGTCTCAGATAGCGAGGAGGATTGAAGAAGTGCGTGCCTGCAAAATTGTTTTTGAAGTCGTCGCTTCTTCCTTCAGAAAGCATGTATATAGGGATACCTGAAGTATTGGAGGTGATTATCGTCCCCGGAGTACGGTGCTGTTCTACCTTCTCGTACACCGATTTTTTGATATCCAATCTTTCTACCACTACCTCTACTATCCAGTCCACATCTTTAATCTTGTGCATGTCGTCGTCGAAGTTGCCCAAAGATACTTTGGCAACAGTAGCGGCACTGTAGGCAGGATTAGGTTTGGATTTTAGCGCAAATTGAAACAAGTCATTCACTTGCTTATTACGCATTTTTGGATTCTTTTTCTCTTCCTCACTGAGATTGAAGGGAACAATATCCATCAGGAGAACCTCACAGCCTATATTGGCAAAATGCAAGGCAATCCCCGAACCCATCACCCCGGCACCTAGTACGGCTACCTTTCGGATTCTTTTGTTCTTTGCTTTTGTTTCCATGAAATTGTATTAATATATTAATCAGTTTTAGATTTTAATTTCTCTATGTTTTTGGTATCTAAAGAAAAGGCTGCAAATCGGCGTTGAAGCCTTTCGAAAGCATTTTTTACAAAACGGGTATCTCTAAATATTCTAGACATCATGACGGCACCTTCAAATTCCGCTACGGTTTGCTCTGCCAATATCCGCGCCTGTTCTTTGTCAGTAATATCTTCAAAAATAAGGGATACGGCGGTAATAAACTCTTCAAAAAAATCTCGAATCTGCCCTGCAAATTCCGGAATCACCCTAGCCGTCTCCACGCCTACATTGCCCATAATATCACCTCCTTGGAAAGAGAGAACCGACTTCTCTGATTTCCTGAACATCAGCTCTATCTTCTCTTGCGGTGAAAGAGTTTCATCATAAGCTATAGAAAATACTTTATTTCGAAAATACTCATGAACATAATTTATCACTGCCTGCATAAGCGCTTCCTTGCTAGGAAAATAGTGATAAAGGCTTCCTTTCAGCAGACCACAAGCTTCTGCAATATCTGCGACAGAAGTATTATAATAACTTTTTTGCTTAAACAATTGTAAGGATTGCTTGAGTATAAATTCTTCACTTACTTTTTGTTTGGGCATATATTAGAGATAATTGCTGCTAATTTAGTGAGTATTGTCGAATACCAAACGCTTGTTTGGTAAATTTAGCGTTAATATTTAAATACCTTTCATCTACTTATTCTCAAAAATACAGTTTTCTCCTTATTATTAATATACAAATAGGTATAAATGAAAAAAAGATGCGATTTAGATACTATCTAGGAATAGCGTAGTATGATTTGTTATTGCTTAATTGGATAATTTATTAGAGACTTGAGCAAGGTAATCTTTACCAATTCTTCAATGACCTTATATTCTTTACTTTGATAATTATAATAAATTATCCATCAAATCATTTAAAGATAGGAGAAAATTATCCTACTTAATAACCTTGAAAAATTCAAATACTATTTGAATTTTTCAAGGTTATTTTATTTTAGGAAGATATTTAATTATAAATATTTTCAAGCCAACAATTCTAATATTTTTCTTGAACAGATAATCTACATCATCTGGTACGATAATAAAATTATGGGTACTTTTCAGATCTTCTATACTATGATAAAATCCTTTAGACAATACTGGAGATGAACCATATTTTATTTCTATACATGCATGTATAATATGACCTCTACTTAATACCAAATCACATTCTGCACCTACTTGTGTTCTATAAAAATAAGAATCAATACGATTGTTTTTGGCATAGTTTATTTGACTAATGACATAACTTTCCCATGATGCGCCTAACGATGGATGATTCATCAATTGTTTTTGATCTGATATATTAAGTAGGAAATGTAAAATACCAGTATCGTTAATATACAACTTAGGTGATTTTACTAATCGTTTACCAATATTAATATAATAGGGCTGTAATCGCGTAATAATAAAGGCCCCTTCTAAATAATCTAAGTATCGCTTCAGCGTAGTGCCTGTAACATCCAAAGATCTGCCCAAATCTTCGGCATTTAGTAATTTGCCTTGCAAATGTGCGAGCATTGTCCATAACTTACGCATGGTGATGCTTGAAAATTTCACATCAAATAAAAAAGGTAAGTCTCTTTCTATATAAGTAGTTATGAAAGAATCCATCCAATGATTTCTAATGGCATTACTCTTTAATGTCAAGTGTTGAGGAAATCCACCACGTATCCAATGTTGATTCATGGATATATTTGTAGATAATTCATGCAGTCCGATAGGCTGCAAATAAGAATAATATATTCTACCGGCTAAACTTTCTGAAGCACCACGTAATAAATCCGGTGATGCCGAACCTGTAATGATAAATCGAGCAGGTACCCTTTTTTCATCTATTAAAGATCTTAAAAGTGGAAATAGTTCAGGGATGCGCTGTATCTCATCTAGCACTACGCAATCGTCAATATAAGTTTCTAAATAGTTTTCTGCATTTAAAACTAAATTATCATATTGACTTTTTCTTTCTAAGTCAATATATACAATCTCTTTTTTTATTTTTTTGGAAAGAGACTTTGCCAATGTGGTTTTCCCCACCTGCCTAGGACCTAAGATCGCCACTGCTGGAAATTCCTTTAAGGATTGCAATATTTGTTTTTCTATGGCTCTTTTTATCACGCTACAAATATACATATTTACATTG
>JBGAWK010000083.1:0-6880 GCA_044227665.1 Chitinophagales bacterium | reverse complement strand
GGCTCTTGGTCTCCGCTATATTCTTACCAATATGGCGTTATAGACTTAGAGAAAGGTACGGCAGGAGAGTTCAAAGTGTTGGGAGAAGCTGAGAAGAAAAATTACTATCTCTTCTCTTCTAGTTATGTTGCAGAATTAGGCAAATATTTGATAGTGCTATCAGAGACAGAAAAAGGAGAGAGGTTGTTGCTTTCAAGGGTGGATTTGACGAAATAATCAAAGAGTAGTACTACTACATTTACCTATAAAATCACAAGTATATGGGTGTTCGCAATGAGCACCCATATTTATTTTGGGAGCTGTAGATTGCGAAAGGGTATGTATAGATTTCTCTATATCTTGTAAGATTTTGGGTTGTAGATTTTTTACCTCATCCAATATAGAGGTAATTACAAAAGTATCTTCCAAGGTCTGCTCTTCTTGTGCATTGTAATCGGGATGAAGCGTAATCAATGACATATCCTGTAAGCGAAGGCCTGATGCAGTGATGACAGCATATTGTATGGCTGCATCCTGAATAAATACATCTTTGATGATTTTGTTGCTTTTTACTTCGTATCCAAAAAAAATATCTTGCACACACACCAATATATCTAAGGCTATAGTTGTATATAAGGACTTGAAGGCAGCTTCATATAATACTGGGGTTTTCCTCAGAATATGTACTTGAGTTGCCTTTATGGATTGGTTATAGGAAAAAACATTAGGTGGTGTAAGGTCTATGCCATTAGGAAATAGATTTTGAGCTAATTTGCCTATGTGATGTCCTCTGTCAAAACGCTCTTTTTGTTCTGCCGAGATAGGATCTCGTTCATTATAGTTGTTTTTATAAAAATACAATGACTTTTGACATTGGATACCTCTAACAAGGGAAGATTTGGAAAGTGATAATTTAGCCATAAAGCCGAATCAAGCAATTTGTTGCTTCCATTGCATAACACCTTGATATTCTTTTTGATATTGGGAGTCAAAATAATTATCTAGTGCATCACTATAGTTAAATATTTTTTTAAAATGTTCTTTTACTACAGGGTATTGTTCAGATAGATATTGTCTTTCAAAATATAGCCTGCCACTGCGACGAATGAGAAAATCAGCAGGACATGTACAACATTCATATTCTATGGCATAGTCTGCTTCCGCAAGCAGGATTCCATGTACATTATTACTGTATGCCGACCTCGTTCGCATGAGTATCTCGTCGCTGTTGTTGCCATATTTTCCAGTCAAGTCTTGGATGATAGCTTGGTCAATAGATGGATATTGAGTGCTTATTTCTTTTATTTTTTTTTCGTCACCACCAGAGAGTGGTATCTTTTCTGTAGTGCATTTTACATACTTATAGCCTTGCTCTTTTTTTAGTTGTTTGAGTGCGAGATTTACTATGCGTTCTGCCATTTTACGAAATCCAGTAAGTTTCCCTCCTGCTATAGACATTAAACCAGAATGAGATATAAATATTTCGTCTTTTCTCGATAAATCAGAGGGAGACTTACCTTCTTCGTGTATTAGCGGTCGTAGTCCGCACCACGTGGAAAGTACACTATCTCTATTTAGCTTCGCTGCTGGAAACATATAATTTGCCGCAGCTAGTACATAATCTACATCGTCAAGAGAGGCATAGCAGGCATCTTTATCTTCTTTGTAGTTGGTGTCGGTAGTACCTATGTATACGATGTTGCCACGAGGTATGGCGAATGCCATGCGTCCATCTGTAGGAATATCAAAATATACAGATTGCTTTAGGGGAAGACTCTTTTTAGGGACTACAATATGAATTCCCTTGGTAAGATGGAGTTTTTTTCCTTTGAGAGAGCCATCAAAATCCCTTAATGTATCTACCCAAGGACCAGCAGCATTTATAATTTTTTTAGCTTTAATATCAAATAGGTCTCCATGAATGACATCTTTTACTTTGACGCCATCTACAATATTGTTGTTGTAGCTAAATTGCTGAATTTCAGCATAATTTATTGCAAGAGCTCCTCTTTCAATAGCAGTTTTCAGAACTTCTATGACTAATCTAGCGTCGTCGCTGCGATATTCTATGTACATGCCACTACCCAATAATCCATCTTTGCGTAGTTGCGGTTCTGTGCGTTCTGTAGTTTTCTTGTCTTGCATATATCTTCGTTCGGATTTCACTACACCGGCAAGTCTGTCATATACATACAATCCCAAGGAAGTAGATTTTTTTCCCAAAGAGCCACCTTTGATAATGGGAAGCATCATCTTCTCAGGTAATACGATATGTGGTGCATTTTTATACAAGATAGCCCTTTCTTTGCCTACTTCCCTTACAATGCCAAATTCCAGTTGTTTGAGGTAGCGCAATCCTCCATGTATCAATTTGGTAGAACGACTACTGGTGCCCGCCCCAAAGTCATTTTTTTCTACTAAAGCTACCTTTAGCCCTCTAGAAATAGCATCCAGGGCTATGCCTGCTCCTGTGATGCCTCCGCCGATGACCAAAATATCATACTCTGACTGTTGTATTTCAGCCTTATATGCATCTCTTTGTAAGCCGGAAAATCTCATGCGATTATTTTTTTTCAAAGATAGGCATTAGTATATGTAATACGGTTTCATGGTTTTATGAATAATAAAAATGTAATAAAATCTTTGCTTTATCGTATTTTACACCCTTTAATATGGCATATTTTGAAGCTGAAATAGTAAGATTTGAAAAAATGGGGGAGAAATCAGGATGGCATCATGTGCCTATACCTCAGCATATTTTGGAGGATTTGAAACTTTCCAATAATAAATCTTTTTACATAAAAGGCAGGATAGATATTGTAGCTATTAACTATCAGGCTGTGTTCCCTGTCGGCAACGGAGAATTTATAATACCTATAAAAAAAGCACTACTACAACAGTTAAAAAAGAAAGAAGGACATAAGGTAAGCCTCGATATCACCATAGATACCAAGGAGTATGAATTCAATGAAAGTCTCATGTTGTGTTTGGAGGACGACACCTATGCCAAAGATAAATTTTTGGCGATAAAACTCTCGGAAAGAAAATATTACAGCAAGTGGGTAGATGCTGCTAAGACGACCGACACCCAAGCCAAAAGGATAGCTAAAATTATACATGCCATGCATCATAATCTCAGCTATCCTGAGATGCTTAGATTGAAGTAAAATATTATTTGTTGAACATTTTCCCTAAAATGTTCATACCCATTTTAGCTACATCGTCCACCATATTGCCATCTCTGTTTTTATCTAAAAATTGCGATAATATATTCATCGCTGGAGACCCAGATGCTGATGATTGCTGCATAAGCCCGCCCAACATACCTGCAAGTCCCGAAGCATCCAGTCCCTGCTGTCTTTGTTGCTTGCCTAGATAGCCCAATACGATAGGAGCAAGTACTTGTAGCAACATTTGAGATTGACCCGCATCTATCCCTGCATGTTGGCTTACTGCTTCATTAGCATTTTGTTGCTGATTGCCAAATATGTGTCCCAATATCTTTGCGCCTACGCCCATGTCTATATTATTTACGTTAGTTAATGCGGAACCATCATGGTCTCTAGATAATGCATTCCACAAAGCTGTAGCACCATCTTGTGAAGTACTATTTTTGGCTAAGGAACCCAGCAATAGGGGTAGCGCAGTCTGTACAGCGCCTTGAATTTGACCTTGGGAAATTCCTGTTTGCTGCGCTACAGCGCCAAGCGTCTCTTCATTGAGTGCACCTTGTAATAAATTGTTTATATCCATATATTATGTATTTATAGAAATTTAAACAATAGTTAGGAGATAAGAGTTGCATAATAGTCCTCTGTGTTGAAAATTATATTTTTACAAAGTACATCATATATTGGTTGTTGGTTTTAAATATTTGAATAACATATAGTTATAAAAAAATCAGATGTGGATAATCTCGTCTTTAGCATTGGATTTATTAACGATGGATTTTCGTATTTTTGTCCGTTTAATATTATATGGAAGAATTAGAAAGTAAAGAATCTCGGGTTATCCCTATCAGCATAGAAGATGAGATGAAGACAGCATACATAGATTATTCTATGTCTGTGATAGTATCGCGTGCACTGCCTGATGTACGTGACGGACTCAAGCCTGTACATCGCAGAGTGCTGTACGGGATGCAGGATTTGGGGGTATTTAGCAACAGACCCTATAAAAAATCTGCTAGGATAGTAGGGGAGGTGCTCGGTAAATATCACCCTCATGGAGACAAATCTGTGTATGATACTATGGTACGTATGGCACAGGACTGGTCGCTGAGGTATCCACTGGTGGATGGTCAGGGTAACTTCGGTTCTATAGATGACGACCCTCCAGCAGCTATGCGTTACACAGAGGCACGTCTCAGAAAGATTGCTGAAGAGATGTTGGAAGACTTGGATAAAAATACCGTGGACTTCCAGCTCAATTTCGATGATTCGCTACAAGAGCCTACGGTAATGCCCACAAAGATACCTCAATTGCTTATCAATGGAGCTTCAGGTATTGCGGTAGGTATGGCCACCAATATCTTACCACACAATCTTACGGAAGTTATTGATGGTACTATTGCATACATAGATAATGCGGATATTGCCATAGAAGATCTTATGCAATATGTAAAAGGCCCCGACTTACCCACAGGCGGCATCATATTTGGTATCAATGGGGTAAAAGAAGCCTTCCTCAGAGGCAGGGGTAAGATAAGAGTACGTGGCAAAGCAACAATAGAAGAAAATAAGTCCGGAAAGACCCAGATTATCATTACCGAAATTCCCTATCAGGTAAATAAAGCACTATTAATCCAAAAAATTGCAGATCTCGTAAACGAGAAAAAAATTGAAGGCATCAGCGATGTAAATGATGAATCCGACAGGGATGGTATGCGTATAGTAGTAGATTTGAAGAGAGATGCTATCGCTAATGTGGTATTGAACAACTTATACATACTTACACCTTTACAAACATCATTTGGGGTAAACAATATCGCACTCGTCAATGGTCGTCCCCAAATATTAAACCTCAAAGAACTTATCAAATATTTCGTAGAATTCCGCCACGAGGTAGTTACACGACGTACACAGTATGAACTGGAGCAAGCAGAAAAGCGTGCCCATATCTTGGAGGGATACATGAAGGTCATAGGCACTCAAGATGATTTGGACAGAGCTATAAGAATCATCAGAGAGAGCAAAACTCCAGATGATGCTCGCGAAGGCTTGATGGCTGCCTTTGACCTCAGCGAAATTCAGGCTAAGGCAATATTGGAGCTGAGACTGCGTACGCTTACAGGTCTGGAAATAGATAAAATACGCTCTGAGTATGAAGAGATAATGCGTACTATAGAAAAATTAAAAGAGATACTCGCTAAGGTGGAATTGCGTATGCAAATCATCAAAGATGAATTGAACGAAATCAAAAACAAATACGGAGATGTTCGACGTACAGAGATAGTCCCTACAGAAGATGATATAGCTATAGAAGATCTTATTCCTAACGAAAAGGTAGTAGTAACGATATCCAAATTGGGCTATATCAAACGTACCAGCCTAGATGAATACAAAACACAACATAGAGGGGGTAGAGGGCAGTATGGTGGTCGCACCCGCGACGAAGACTTCATAGAATATATTTTTATAGCTAATACGCACAATTATTTGCTGCTGTTTACGGAGTTGGGGCGTTGCTTTTGGCTCAAAGTGTATCAGATACCCGAAGGCTCTAAAAATTCCAAAGGTCGTCCACTACAAAACCTTATCACGATACCGCAAGAGGATAAAATCAAGGCTTTCATCAATGTAGAGAATCTCAAAGATGAAGAATTCTTGGATACCTTCCACATCATCATGGCTACGCGCAAAGGTGTGGTGAAGAAGACCTCTATTCGCGAATATTCAAGACCACGTATTAATGGTGTAAATGCTATCACCGTAAGAGAAGGTGATGAGCTTATCATGGCGGCCATGACCAACGGCAATTGTGAGGTCGTATTAGGTACTAAAGCAGGATATGCCGTGCGCTTCCATGAAGAGGATGTCCGCTCTATAGGTCGCACAGGCTCCGGTGTGAGAGGTGCTACATTGCGTGGCGAAGAGGATGAAATAATAAGCATGGTATGCGTGGAGGTTGGAAATATGGATAAACAAGATATCTTGGTGTTATCTGAGAAAGGGTATGGCAAGCGTTCTGCACTAGAGGACTATAGGCTTACTTCTCGTGGCGGAAAAGGCGTGAAAACGATCAATGTAACCGATAAAACTGGCAACCTCGTAGCCCTTCAATCTGTAGCCGATGACAACGATGTGATGATTATCACAAAAGAAGGCTTGGCTATACGTATAGATGCAGCACAGTTGCGTACTATGGGGCGTGCCACCCAAGGGGTAAGACTTATTAATCTCAGAGATGATGATAGTATTGCCAATATTACCATAGTCCCACATGAGGAACAAGAAGTAGAAAATGGCACGGAAATTGAAACTACAGATACTGAAAATCTAAAAACAGAAGAATAATTATTATGAAAAAAATATTTATCATCCTATCTGCAATGGTTATGCATATCTCCTTTGCACAAAAAATGAAAGTAACTAGTGCCTCTATAGCCCTACAAAATGGTGACCTACAAGGAGCCATAGACTATATAGAATCTGCTATGCAAAGTGAAGAAACTAAGGCTATGTCCTATGCTTGGTTGACAAAAGGGGATATTTATAGAAATATTTATGAAACAAAATTGCTGGCTGCCAAGTACCCCAGTGCCCTCTATATCGCTAAGGACGCTTACATGAAGGCTAATGATTTGGAAGTGAATCCTAAGAAGAAAAAAGATATAGCTACGGGACTTACCAATATTCAAAACTATTTTGCCAGTGAAGGCATCCTAAAATTGCAGTCTAAT
>JBGAWK010000082.1:0-7068 GCA_044227665.1 Chitinophagales bacterium | reverse complement strand
TCTATAACTGCATCTACCCACAGTCTGGCGGCGGCATAATAGGGCGTAGTGGTACGATTATATCTATCTTTTATCTGCTGCAATAGGCTGTTTTTGTCTTCGTCGCTTAGGCTTTGACCTTTGGATTCCATTGCGGATACTTGGATTTGTAAAAGGGTATTTGCAGCCTGTTCTCCACCCATTACCGCTATTTTTGCCGTAGGCCATGCTATCATCAATCGTGGGTCATAAGCCTTGCCGCACATGGCATAATTGCCGGCACCGTAGGAGTTGCCCGTTACAACGGTAAATTTTGGTACTGTACTATTGGAGACAGCATTTACCATCTTTGCCCCATCTTTGATAATTCCGCCATGTTCGCTGCGAGAACCTACCATAAAGCCTGTGACATCTTGCAAGAACACCAACGGTATGCGTTTCTGATTGCATAACATGATAAATCTAGCTGCTTTATCGGCAGAGTCGGAATAGATGACACCGCCAAATTGCATTTCTCCTTTCTTGGATTTTACTACGATACGTTGATTGGCAACAATACCTACAGACCACCCATCAATTCGGGCATAGGCACAAATTATGGTTTGCCCATAGCCTTCTTTATATTCTGTAAATGTAGAATCATCTACAAGTCTTTTTATAAGTTCTCTTACATCATAAGGTTTTTGCGTGGCAGAGGTGTAAATGCCATACATATCTTTTTCGGGCAAAGAGGGTAGGAGTGGTTTTTCTCTGTTGAAACCTGCACTTTCTTTGCTGCCATATTTATCTATGAGCTCTCTAACAGTTTTTAAGCAAGTTTTTTCATCAGGCATTTTATAATCAGTGACTCCCGATATCTCACATTGTGTAGTTGCGCCGCCTAGGGTTTCTTTATCTACATTTTCACCTATGGCAGCTTTAACCAAATAAGGGCCTGCCAAAAATATAGAGCCTTGACCATCTACGATAAGGGCTTCATCAGACATGATAGGAAGGTAGGCACCTCCTGCCACACAGCTACCCATGATAGCTGCAATCTGAGGGATACCCATAGAAGACATCTTGGCATTGTTGCGAAATATTCGTCCAAAATGTTCTTTGTCGGCAAATATTTCGTCTTGTAATGGCAGAAAAACCCCTGCACTATCTACAAGATATACTACGGGCAATCTATTTTCAATAGCAATCTCTTGTGCCCTTAGGTTTTTCTTGCCAGTAATAGGAAACCAAGCTCCTGCTTTTACAGTAGCGTCATTAGCTACCACCATACACAATCGCCCTTTGATGTAGCCTATTACCGTGATAACGCCAGCAGACGGACATCCTCCATATTCATTGTACATGTCATCGCCTGCTAATGCCCCAATTTCTATTGTGGGTTTCTCCTCATCCAAGAGAAAATGAATGCGTTCACGGGCAGTCATTTTGCCCTTGCCATGTTCACTATTAATCTTTGCTTCTCCGCCGCCCAAATAAACTTTATCTAGTTTATTATTTAGCTCTGCTACTGCAAGTTTTAAAAAGTCCTCGTTTTTATTATAATCCATCCATTCCTGATTCATGTATTCCGCAGATTTTATTTACAAAAATACATCATTTTGACATATTATTGAGCTACAACTGTAGTAAAGGATAGAGAACAAATTTGTAGGTAATTATAGCTAGAAAGAATTGGGGATTAAAATTATATTTGCTGATATGATTATTGTAAAAATTGGTGGAAATATTATTGACAATCAGCAAGCATTAGCTCTGTTTTTGAAAGATTTCGCATCTATAAAAGCACCTAAAATATTGATTCACGGTGGCGGAAAAATTGCAACTCAGATTAGCAAGGATATGGGTCTTACGCCTCAGATGGTAGAAGGAAGACGTATCACTGATGCCGAAACATTAAAGGTCGTAACTATGGTATATGCGGGACTTATAAATAAGAATATTGTAGCACAACTACAAAATAATGGCTGTAATGCTGTAGGTCTATGTGGTGCTGATGGAGGTATTATGCTCGCTAAAAAAAGAGAACATCCCTCTATTGATTTTGGATATATTGGTCATATTCAGAATATTAATACTTATTTATTAAATATATTGTTGAATAATAATTATACTCCAATTATTGTTCCGATAACGTATGATGGAAAGGGGGGATTACTGAACACCAATGCAGATGATATAGCTTCTAATATTGCAATTGAACTAAGCAAAGAACAAGACATTACATTTATCTATTGCTTTGAAAAAAAAGGGCTACTCTTAGATATAGAGGATGATAACTCATACATTTCTACGGTAAGAATACATGAGATTCAGAAACTCAAAGATGATGGTATCATTACTGAAGGTATGATACCCAAGGCAGATAATATAAAGAGCACCATAGAGAATGGCGTTAAAAAGGTAATATTATGCCATGCCTCAGATATTCTTAATATTAATAGTGAAAATTCAAAAATTGGCACCACATTTACATTATGATTCCTAATATTAAGAACGACATTATAGAGTTGCTACAGTCCATGATAGCCGTGCCTTCATTGAGTAGAGAAGAAGAAGAAGTCGCTACTATTCTGAGAGAATTTTTGGCAAAAAAAAATATTGTCTTTCACACGCATCACAATAATACGTGGACATATAATTTTTACTATGATATAAATAAACCTACTATTTTACTAAATTCACACATAGATACCGTAAAGCCTAATAATTCCTATACGAGAAATCCTTATGCTCCAGATATTGAAGAGGGTAAGTTGTATGGATTGGGTAGTAATGATGCAGGAGGAGCTTTGGTCACGTTGCTAGGGACTTTTTTATTTTATTACGACAAAGAAAATCTGCCTTTCAATGTGTGTTTTGCTGCTACCGCTGAAGAGGAAATTTCCGGAAATAAAGGCATAGAGAGTATTGCAGATATATGTTCTCAATGTGCCTTCGCCATAGTGGGGGAGCCTACAGGTATGCAAATGGCCATAGCCGAAAAAGGACTTCTGGTGGTGGATGCCTACATACAAGGTGTTCCGGGACATGCAGCAAGAGATGAAGGAATAAATGCCTTATACAAAGCCATGGAAGATATATTATGGTTGAAAAATTATGATTTTGAACAACTATCACCATTATTGGGGAAGGCAAAGGCGACTGTCACTATCATCAGTGCAGGTAAGCAGCATAATGTCATTCCCGAAAGTTGCAATTATACTATTGACCTTCGCACTATACCGGAATATAGTTTTGAAGAGATTCTCGAAATTATAGACAATCATACACATGCTACCTTAATGCCCCGCTCTATGCGATTGAAACCTTCAGCGATATCCATACATCACCCCTTAGTCGTAGCAGGTCATGAAATAGGGTTAAAGTCTTTTGGTTCTTCTACACTTTCTGATCAGGCATTACTAGCCATACCTTCTATAAAATTGGGTCCGGGATTGTCAGAAAGATCTCATACTGCAGATGAATTCATATATATAGCGGAAATTCAAGAAGCCCTGCATACTTATATAGATCTTATACAAAATATACAATGGGAATCTATCTAGGGTAGTTGTGATATACAGGCTGTACCTCTTCGCATTTGCGACATATAGAACTTGCAATGCCGGTATTTCTTCGTGTTCGCCCTGCTACAGCCTTGAATACTGGGCCACTATATTTTTCATCACAAGCAAGACAATCACTTAATTCGCCATTTTTGTAATTATAAGGTTCATTCTTGCTGCAAACATCCAAGCATTTTTTTTGTGTATTCCTAGTATTATACGCCCATATTTGAGCACATTGACGGGTAAAGCCTAGTGCCTCTATACAATCTACTAATTCATTAAAAGGCGCAGTGAGGTTTTTGATGCCACAGGCTTTCACATCTTTGCCTATATCGAGATTAGAAGCATATACTGCTAAATCCTGCAAGGTGGAGCAAAGACCACAAGAATCATAGTGGGTAACATAAGCTCCGGCAGCTATGGCATCTCCCGCAGTTGCAAAATTTTCTAGATGGTATCTTTTAGTTTCCAAATTATCTACTACTACAGCACATACACATGGTTTGCTTTCAGGGACTGGATTGCTGTAGGGATTGGAAGTGAGCAGTGCAAAAGGAGTGTCAATTTCCCATTGTTTTAGGGATTGTATCTCCTCTCCTGAAAATACTTTGGAAGTAAAATTTTTACATGCACATGTGGACTTACATACGGCAGAAGACAATCCTGTGCGAGCATTAGGACTCCCGAAGAAAGAATTAGAGCAATTTTCTGCATCTACATCCTCTTTACACGAAGTAATAAAAAGATAGATGCCTATGATGTATAATATTTTTACGGTGATGCGCATAGAATCTATTTTGTAAATATGAAGATAAAAATAGAAAAAGATACATTTTAGGAAGTTTTTATATCATATCCTAAGGTGAGCCATACATATCTCTGCATACATTTTTTTGTAATGCTGTACGCTGCTCTGCACTTAATTTTTGTAATGCCTTTAAATCAGATACTTCCAAGCCACTGTACTTGGATTTCCAATTGTGTTAATGGGTTGTTGTGCTTACGCCCAATTCTATAGCTCCTAGTCGTGCCTATTTGTACCCACTAAAAAGTACGGTACAAAAGCGTTCAGATAGTTAAATAAAAGCAATTGGCAAAAAGGGAATGGTTGTCCTTGTGGTGGCTACGCCGCCACAAGCACGCATATAGCAGTATAACTTGTGAAGTAAAAGGCACAAAAATTGGTAAGTTCATAATGCTTCCATACCATACACTACAGTCCTAGAACCATTAAGTAAGTATAATCGCTAACCAAGAACATATATATACCATAAAAAACACGACCACTTTTTACTCAAATCGAAGAATCTTTACAGGAGTAATCTTCGCAATTATACTAGAAGGAATAAGTAGTGAAATTGCGCTGAACGTTAATATCAATACGTTGACCACTAATAGGGGTAAAAAGTGTATTTCTACAGGTGCAATGCTGAAGTAATAGTTTTCTTCATTCAAGTGTATGATGCCATAGTGTTCTTGAATCAGGCATAGTCCTATACCTAGAATATTGCCAAATGCCATGCCTAAAAAAATTATTATCAGCATTTGATAAATAAATATTCTTTTGATATACTTTGTATTAGAACCCAAAGATTTAAGTATTCCTATAAATTTTATATTGTCTATAACTATAAGTAAAAATGCGGTTATAATATTGAATATTGCTATCACTACCAATAATAAAAGTGCAAATCCAGATGTTCTGTTTTGGAGTGTTAACCAATCAAAAATATTAGGGTACTTCTCTTTAATTGTATAAATATCCAATGAATTAGGCAGAAGGTTGCGATATATGTAATCTACGGTAGGCTCAAAATGCTGCCAATCTTTGGCTTTTAGTTCATAACCGTGAATAGTGGAAGGAGGCCATCTGTTGAGTTGACTTATAATAGTCATGTCTGTAAGAGCATATTTGATATCGTACTCTTCCAGTCCCGTGTGAAATAATCCACACACTTCAAATTTTCTTCCTATAGGCTGAGTCTGCCCTTTTTGTATAAAGTAGATGAGGAGTTTGTCCTTTACTTTTAGTTGAAGTCTGTTGGCAGTACTAGTAGAGATAAGGATATCTCTATATTGTATGGTACTATCTCTATTGATACGGGGAAGGCTGCCCTCTTTCAGATATTTACGCAAAAAGGTCCAGTCATAGGTGTCATTTACGCCTTTCAAGACAACACCCTCTATGTCCTTCTTAGTTTTTATGATACCACTTTTTATGACAAATTCAGATATGTGTTCAATGTTAGGATGTTTTTTTAATGTGTTTACCAATATCATATCTTTCGATATAGCCGTGGGTTCATAGTTATCATTATTTTCATTGCTTACTATTTCGGCATGACCCCAAAAACCAAAAATTCGGTCTTTAATTTGTAGCGTAAATCCCTGTACCATACATATCGCTACAATCATGGCAGCAGTACTCAATGTGACAGCTATTATAGTAAGACGGGTAATAAAGCGAGAAAATCTTCTTTTGCTTCTTATCGTCAGCCTTTTAGCAATATGTAGAGCGGTACCCAAAAAAAGATAGTATTTTTACAAACACAAAGGTAATGATGATTATGAGAAAAATTTTGTCCGCTATAACATTTGCTTTTATCTTTATGATTATAGCGTCTGTACATAATGCTTACACACAACCGATAAGTGTAGGTGCTGAGCAGATAGATGAATACTTGCCTCTGCTCAAAGACAAAAAAGTGGCTATGGTAGTCAACCAGACTTCTATGGTCAGGAATACGCATTTGGTAGATACCCTGAAGAATTTGAAAGTACATATTAAGACGATATTTGCGCCAGAACATGGATTCAGAGGTACGGCAGATGCAGGAGAACATGTGAAAAATGAGATAGATGTAAAAACGGGTATTCCATTGGTCTCTTTGTATGGCAGTAACAAGAAACCTACGCCCGCACAATTGAAAAATATAGACATTATTATTTTTGATATTCAGGATGTGGGTGCAAGATTCTATACATATATCTCTACCATGCACTATGTGATGGAGGCGGCTGCTGAAAATGGGATAAAGGTTCTCATCCTCGACCGCCCAAATCCCAATGGTCACTATGTAGCAGGGCCGGTGTTGGATACTGCTGCCATCAAGTCATTTGTGGGTATGCATCCCGTACCAGTAGTGCATGGCATGACGGTAGGGGAATATGCTCAAATGCTCAATGGTGAAGGCTGGCTGGCTAGAGGCGTAAAATGCAACCTTATTGTAATTCCCTGCAAAGGATATACACATACTTCCGTATATGCTCCTCCAGTAAAGCCCTCCCCAAACCTCCCCAATCTACGTGCTATATATCTTTATCCCACGCTTTGTCTGTTTGAAGGGACAGTAATAAGTGTAGGCAGAGGTACCGATGCACCGTTTCAGCAGACAGGAAATCCCTATTTAGAAGGATTTGAATATAAAGGTGTAGGTTTTACTGTCGGAGCAGGAAGTTAAGATTGAGGGGAATGTGGGGGTTTTCACTGAACATGAGAATGCTGGTATGATTGAAATCGATTTGAAGCAGGATCACAAAG
>JBGAWK010000081.1:0-7115 GCA_044227665.1 Chitinophagales bacterium | reverse complement strand
AGGATTTTATTGATACCGGCAGAGATCATAGGTTTTAGGGTATCTATAGCTACAAATACAGAGTCTTTGGCAGAGCATCCATTGGTAGTATCTGTCACTGTAAGGACATAATAGGCAGAAGTGGCAACTGTAGGCGACGTTGTATTTTCTCCCGAAAGTACCGAACCGCCTGTCCACGCATAGTTTACATTTGGCGTTACTGATGACCCTACTAATATTACTGCAATCTTTGTGCAGGTAAGAGTATCACTCATGCCTGCATAAGCATCGGGGATGCCAACTTCCTCTGCCACTAATACGGAGTCTATGCTAGTGCATCCATTTAGGGAGTCTGTAAGGGCGAGGTAATACCATCCGGGTCTGTTAATTTGTGGTGTAGCCGTAGCTGCTCCAGAAACGATGCTGACACCCGCCCAAGCATAAGCAACTTTTGGCGTAGTGCTGCTTGCTGATAATTGTATGGTAGGATAAGCACACGTAAGTATAGGGGGAGAGGCTATGCTTATAGACGGAGGGACAGTATTTTGTGCTATCAATACGGTATCTGTAGAAATACAATAGTTTAAGGTGTTGGTAACTGCCAAAATATAGTTGTCAGGGATATTAATGGTAGGATTGCGTGTAAACTGTCCGGACACAATTCCTGCACCCGTCCAAGCATAGCTGACATTGGGAGTAGAAGAATTACCGCCCAACGTGAGTAGGGTATCTCTACAAGTAAGTGTATCGGAATTACTTACAGCTATATGGGGATGAATAGTATCTATGGAAACGATAACCGTATCGAAGGCTATACATCCATTATCCATACTCGTAGAAGAAAGGATATAGCTATCGGGCATATTTGCCGAAGGCGTAAGGGTGGTATTGTCTCCAACGATGCCGCTACCTGTCCATATATATTGCGTATTGTCGGTAGAAGAAACTCCCTCTAAGGTGATGAGAGTATCTCTGCAGTTTAGGATTTTATTGATACCGGCAGAGATCATAGGTTTTAGGGTATCTATAGCTACAAATACAGAGTCTTTGGCAGAGCAGTGATTTGTAGTGTTAGTAATCGTAACAATATAAGCACCATTTTTATTTATAGAGGGAGTGGCTGTTTGACCATTAGAGATTATGCCGAGACCACTCCATACGTATAAGCTATTGGATATAGAACTCTGAGCTGCAAGATTTATAGTAGGGAAAAAACAATTAATCACTGTATCCTCACCTGCATAAATAGCTGGAGGTGTAGTATCAATATATACTTCTAGCGTATCGAAAGAGGAACACCCATTGGAAAGTGTGGTAACTTTCAATATATATATGCCGGGTTTGTTTATTTCAGGTTTGGATGATGTAGCTCCTTTGACAATACCTGGACCTGTCCATGCATATTTTGCCCCTGGAGATGTGGAAATTCCATTCAATATTAGAGAGGTATCTCTACAATTAAGGGTAGTATCATTTCCAGCAAAGTTATTTGGCAAGATATCCGACAGCGTTACTATGGCAGTATCTTTCGCCTCACAACCATTCAGGGTATCTTGTACTATCAATATATAGCTTCCTGCGGAAGATATTGTAGGGGTTTCAGAATTGATACCGGATAAAATTGTGCCTCCAGTCCATTGAATTGCTACATTTGGGGAAATAGAACTCCCATTGAGTTGTATAATATTGGCAGTACATGTGATAATTCTATCTGCTCCCGCATTTGCATCAGGTATTGCATTGTCAAGTAATACTATGGCTTGGTCTATAGCACTACATCCATTAATAGAATCTGTAACAACTAATGAGTATGTCCCGGCAGTACTTACTTGTATCGTAGGGGCGTAAGGATTTGTAATAATTCCGATACCAGACCATTGATATTTTATATTGCTATTCAAGGATAATCCTGTCAAACTCGGTGTAGGATGATAGCAAGAGAGCAAAGTATCTATGCCAGCGGATACATTGGGTATATTAACAGATTTTGTTACAGTAATAGAATCCATATTAATACATCCATTTACAGTATCTTGTACTGTAAGATAATATAGCCCTGAATTGGATACGGATATAGTATCTCTATCAGGAGGAGAAAGTATAAAATTTCCTGACCACAAGAATTTTGCATAGGGGTTAGTACTATTTCCTCTTAATATTGTAGTAGGTGAATTACAGTCAATCAACCCCGTATTTCCAGCATCTACAGATGGTGCTAATGTGTCTAAAGTGACTTTAGCGGTATCTGTGTTGGCACACTTACTTATATTGTTGGTAACGGTGAGGATATAAATGCCTTGGTCATTTATGGTCGCATTTGCAAGATTTTGTCCTGATGTAATCGAAGGCCCCACCCAAGAATATGAAACATTAGGCGTAGCGCTACTTCCTTTCAAGGTGTCATTCCTTTTATAGCAATTCAGGTGTTTGTCTATGCCTGCATTTACATTAGGAAAAATTTTGTTCTCTGTGACGAATACCGAATCTGTCTTGGAACATCCGGAGCTGACTTTTGTAACCGTTAATTTGAATTTACCTACGGTATCTATGATAGCATAAGCAGAGGTGGGATTAATAATATTCCCGGGGCCTAACCATTGAAAGGCAACGCCAGCTGTTGCAGAGCTGCCTTTTAATGTATCGGAAGATTTAATACATGTCAATATGACATCAAGACCGGCATCTACGTTAGGGGATACAAAATCACTTGTTACCAATACGGTATCTGAATTTTTACATCCTAATGAATCTGTTACCGTTAGGTTATATATGCCACCTATTTTTACTATTGGAGTAAGCGTATTACTACCGGAGACTATACCATTTACGGGGCCAGTCCAAGTATATATGGATTTTGGTGTAGCACTAAATCCATAAAGAGTATCCGTAGGATTTTTACAGTTAAGCTGAATTGAAATACCTGCATTTACATCTGGAAGATTTGTACTTTGGCTGACGAGTACACTATCGGTATTTTTACAATTATTCAGTGGGTTGGTAACTGTAACCTTGAATAATCCTGCTTTATTTATTGTAGGGGTGTCTGTAGTAGTATAATATATTATGCCAGGACCAATCCAAGCATACTTTGCATTCAAAACCGTGGAATTTGCATCCAATTTTATAGAAGTATTTGTACACGGTATGGTAATATCATTACCGGCATCAACATCGGGAAGAGATATGTCTTTACTCACTTTTGTGGTGTCGTAACTTTTACATCCCGTAATAATATTAGTCAAAGTCAGCACATAGGTTCCAGAATCTCTTGCGATGGGATTAAAGATGCTGGTAGATGAGAGATTACCATTGCCTAAAATAGCCCAAGTATAAGTATGGGACAATAATGGAGACGGAGGCCCTATCCTTACGCCAGATTGATTGCTGCAATTTAGGACTTTGTCACTACCAGCATCAGCTATAGGAGGAATTGTATTATCAGCAACTACAACGTTGTCGTATGATGTACATCCATTAGCAATAAAGGTTATCGCTAGAGTATATATGCCTGCAACATTTATAATAGGTGTCAAAGTATTATTACCACTTACAATACCGGGACCTGTCCATGTGGTCGTTACTCCGGTGGCGGTAGTCGTTCCTTTTAGTCGAATTTGGCTATATTTACAGGTGATGGAGGTATCTATTCCTGCATCTACATTTGGAAGCGTATTTGATAGTGTGACAAATACAGAGTCTTCATTTTTACAACCTGAAATAGGGTCAGTAACTTCCAAAATATATTTCCCGGAAATGTTTGCTTTTGGCGTAGCCGTATCTGCTCTTGTAATGAGTCCTGGTCCGGACCAAAAGAAACCTATATTAGGGGATGTGGAACTACCCATAAGCGTGGCTTCTGGAACAGCGCATGTCAATTGGACATTATTTCCGGCATTTACATTAGGCTTAAATATTTGAGACGTTACTCTTGCCACATCACTACTACTGCATCCCAAAATAGTATCTACTACTGTCAAGGTATAATTTCCTGTTTTGTCAACATCTATGAATGCAAGATTCGTATCACTAATAATACCATTAGTGCTACTTGTCCACATATATTTAATAGCGGTAGAATTGGAACTTCCTTTGAGTGTGACTTGTGGCGATAAGCATGTCAAAATTTTATCTTCACCAGCATTTGCAGATGGAGGTGGGTTAACAAAAATTGTAAAAGTTTCTGTTTGTACATTACAGCCATTTGGCATAGTAATAGTACACGTATATGTAGTAGTTATTGCAGGTTTTACTCTCACTGTATCACTAGTTGCACTGCCTACGATGCTGCCTGTAGGTGTCCAAGAAAATGTAGAGCCGGCTACGGCACCCAATACATTTATCTTTGTAGATTGAGGAGGACATATCGTATCTTTCGGCGAAGTTAAGATAAGCGTATTTATGCCTGATTGCGCCTTTATCGTATAGTCACATTGATTTCCATTGTAGCCATCAATCATAATGTAATATACCTGCCCCGGCACTAAATTATTATTTGTAGTCAATAGAAACTGACCATTTCCCGTATTTTGACTTGCACAATTTGAAACGGAAGTGAAGCTATTGCAATTATTGGATTTGAATACCTGTGCTTCTATGCCAGAAGTAGCATCAAGACAATTACTGGACGTAATGACTAAATTTGCTTGTGTAGAATTCGCCACAAATTTTAGCCAAGAATTATTTTCTATACTTCCACAAAATACGCCTCCGTAATCAGCCCCTAATGTATTATATTTATCAGGGGTAAACCATCCGGTAGTTGTTCCACAATATTCATTCAAATCACAAATCTGTGGTGCCGTACTGCAATCATCTCCTGCTGGAATATTTCCATTACAATTTTGTACAGCACACCCTATTAGTGCTTTGAATCCCCAGTCATTAAAAAAATCGTCAGAAGTAAATTGTAATGTGAGATAGCCATTTGTACTAGTATAAGAAAAAGGAGTGGTGAGATAGCCTGAAAGTGTTGCAATAGGTACGCCTGAATTATTAGACGCATTATATATTTTCAATACGTCAAAATCATTTTCTGTAAAAAATGAATTGCTAGGAAAACTGATTCTTAATTGGCGTGTATTACTACCGCTATAGAAAGTAACTGTCTGATTTTCATTATTACAATAGGAGGGAATCCCACTTCCATCATCACAGCTTAGATTTGAACTTATCGTAGCCTTGCAGGTGGTAATTGTTTGCCCGTTATTCGCACTCATAGAAAAATTTTGCCCATATATACTATAGGTATATAAAAACCACACTATCTGTATGGCAATACAAATTTTTTGACGAATTATCATATATGAATTAAAATCTTTCTGCTGTTATAAAAGTAATTAAAAAAAATAATATTATAGAATTTAACATATATAAAAGCAGCCATATATAGAAAAATTATATAAAAGTACTATTAAGAAGCAAAAAGAAATAGGTAGGGGAGAGATTACATTTTAGACTCTTTCTCATAAGTCTTCAAGGCGGAGTGAACCATATTTATAGCGGTAAAATTTCCTAAGGTAATAATTGCATAAAAATTATTTTCTTTCATGCCTAAGGTTTTGAGAATTTCCCCAGGTCTCAGTCCTTTTTTATACAATTCTATTGTATTGCCATAAAAATCTTCAAAAAATTGAAGCTTATTCTTCAAGTGTTGCTTCCCATTTTTTGTCTTGGGATTATGTGAGCAGAATAATGTGTCAAAATCTAGTGCTATCAATTTTTTCAGTGAGGCAATCTGCTCCCCAAAATCTTCATAGTACACAAAATATTTTATTTTATCTGCCACATAGATATCTCCAGAAAACAACCACCCTCTTTCCGGAACATGAAAACAATAATGATCATTACAGTGACCAGGAGAGTAGATGGGATTTATTGTATATCTTGGAGTGTGAAAAGATTTTTCTTCTAAGTTGTGCATATAGGCTCTTTCTACTTCCCCATTTACCAGCGTTGCCAATGGGGATACTTTGTATCCTTTTTTTATTATAGCTACTGCCAAAGGATGGGCATAAGCATGGATATTAAAATGCTTCATCAGATGGGCAACATTCCCTGAATGATCTTCGTGATGATGGGTAAGAACAATTCTATCTACTTTATGATGTTCAAAAATTTCGCATACCGCACTTCTAGCATGGCTCATGGCTGTATCTATCAGTAATCCGTCAAAATAATAAGCATATACTGTCTGTACATTCTTATTCATTCTATACACCGTAAATCTATAATATTCTACATCCTCATGATGATATGTCCAATATTTGACCACTAAATAAATATTTTGTTAGACTACAAAGCTATATATTATTTTATTTTATATTTTTAAGTTATTTTTAATACGTGAAAAAATATATTATCGCTGGAGGCATACTTGCCGCCATTTTAGGAATAGGAGTCTATGTAGGTTATACAATTTATAAGTCCATACTTGTAGGCATGGATATTAATAGACCTATTACCATTGATATTACGGAAGAAGTACCCCTGAAAGCACAGTTAGACTCTACTATAGGCATAAAGCTATTAGATAAACTAAGAACAAAAATTATTGTGGACAAACCGCTCAATATAAGACTGGATGAAAGCTTTGACATACCCCTAGTCATGAATCTTGTTGTTCCTTTGGAGACAGAAATTATGATGAATGACACCTTAGATCTAGAATTTGAACTTCCGCTAGACCTTAGACTTACAGAGAAAGAAATGCCCTTGCGCAACCTCGTTGTACCCTTCGACAAAAAACTTCGCATTGACGACTCTATGCTTATAGACTTTATTTTGCCTATGCACCAAAAAGTAAAATCTATTATGGGGCTTAAAATTCCTGTCCATGCAGATGTACCCGTTAAGACCATGATTCCTATCAACCAAGAATTACATGTCAAGGATACCTTAGTGCTGGATGCCAGCGGTTACAATGTGCCGCTTACCACGGTAGTGCCTGTAAAGGTTTCTGTACCCATAAAGCAAAAAGTAAGAATCTCTGGCAGCCTAGAAGTGCCGGTAAGCCAAACAGTGACTATTCCACTAAAGAAAGATATCTATGCACCGGTGTTGCAGTCCTTTACTGCTGATGTCATCACCCTAAACGATAATATTACTACTTCATTTAATTCAGGGTTGAATGCTAAAGC
>JBGAWK010000080.1:0-7426 GCA_044227665.1 Chitinophagales bacterium | reverse complement strand
AGACGCCAAATGAGGCAGACTCTTTGCCTTCATAAGCTGACTTGCCAGTCTGAACAATCCTGTTGATATAGTTAATAAGTCTTTGTTTTTCTTCTTCAAAATCCTTGTCGCTTTTTATGATAAAAGCAGGGCCTGTAGGGCTATTCTGTTCATAAGGGGCATCACCTATGACTTTTGGTTTTACAAAAGTTTTCAGCATGGTCTTTACTATAAAATTAGGTCTATCTGTACGCTCATCAAAAGCATATTCATAGGTTACGTTGCTGTGCGCCAACATTCTAGCAACATCCATTTTGCCCCATTTTGGTTGAGACGTTGGTGTGAGGGTATTAATTCTTGCTATTAATCCTTCCGCTACTTTTGCATCAAATACACTAGGTAAGGCCATAATACTTTTTACAAAGCTAAGTCTTTTTGTTATTATATAACATGAAATATACTGAAAAATACAACAGTAGATATATGTAATTATTCAAATAGTTTTTGCGAAGCACAAATGCCAAGCTGTAGGTCTTTAGCAGTAATTATAAGCTAAAAAATGTTTTGACGGAATGATTATCATTTGTATCAGGGTCTAGGACGTGTTTTGAGATTATCATAGTAGCGAGTATCTTCATCCTGATGTTTTTCATCAAAGAGTTGCTTTTCTTTAAAGAGTTGCTTTTTGCCTTGTCCCGGAACTTTGGGTGTAAGTTCCTCCTTACCCTGATAGCTCCGCTTGAAATCCAAGGTATTATGATAGCGGGAGGTATCGGTATTGCCTGTGGAGAGTTCACGATCTTGAAACAACTTCTTAGTCCCTGAAAATAACTCCTTCCGAAATGAAGGCACAACGGTTGTAGAAGTATATGCCTCGTAATCGCTATCGTTTGTCATTGCCGAAAAATTAAAATCAAAATTTGTTTCTGGTTGAACATATATCAAATAATTTTGCTCTATACCTTGAGAAGGAAGTTGACTATTTCTTGTATAAGCGATATATTTTTTTATGATATTGCGCACATAATTGAAGGGCTCAGAACCTCTACAGTAACCGTTTTTACATACAGGGTCTTTGTAAAATTGAGGTTTTGCTTTGTTAAGCAAAAAATATTCTACATTACCATCCCATACATCAGTCTTATACCCATATTTTTTGGCGAGGCGTACTGCATCACTCACGTGTCCCTCACCTGCATTGTATGATGCAAGTATGAATTTTGTGCGCTGCACAGGGTCAGAGACATTCTTCCAATACTTTTGGAGATAGCTTATATAGCTTGTTCCACCTTGTATATTAGATTCTGGATGGTACATCGCTTGTGTGGTCATCACCCCGAAGCGTCGCGCCGTCTTGGGCATCAGCTGCATAAGTCCTGTGGCACCACACCACGACTGTGCCGTAGGCTTAAACTTAGATTCCTGCCATACCAGTGCCGCCAGCAGCCGCCAATCCCACGCTATGTTAGAAGCGTATTTTTGCAAGAGTAAATCATATTTTGATATATATATCATGCTATTATCACTACTATCAGCAATGAAGGGCATATCACTTCTTACCACCTGAAAATATTTTTTGTACAAATCATAGTATGCCTTGGACTGCACATACTTGCTCAGCCACTCATCGAAGTGGGCGCGAAATACTTTATCTTTACTACGCAAGCAAAAGGCAACCTCCTGTGGTGCCGTCACCGATACCTCTGTATTGATATTTTCGTAATATGCTTTGTTTACTAATGCTAATTCTTTAGGAGCTATGGTATAGGCGACCTTGCCTTCCGAGACTTCACGAATAAGGTCTTCTGTACATGTACCCTTACCAACGGTACGTATCTGCAAGGTACTACCCGATTCCATAGCCATATTCTGCAATGTATTTAGGGCAGGGTAGTTCTCCGGAACTACAATATAGTTACTGCTATCTCCACGAGAAGTCATAGGACTTATATGTTGCGCTGTATTTCTTCTTACCAACACCTGTTCTGTAGTGGTATAGGGCATAGAAAATGCTACTTGGACATCAGGGCTGTTGCTTACTATGAAGCCCCCTGCCGCTATGTCGCCCTTCTTGGCGAGGAGACCTGACAAGATACTCTTGTGCTGTATTGCATTATTTACCCGCAATTGTACGCCCAAGTCATCGGCAAAAGCTTTTACTAATTCATATTCAAAACCTAGTGTATCGTCTTTGTAAATAAAGTAGCCCGTAGAACTGGTCTGGGTGATGAGGGTGAGGTATCCTTTCTGTTTGATATTGCGGAGGCTTAACACATCTGCTTTCCACCACAGGGGCTTGAGGAAGATAAAGTTTAGCAACATCGCTATGATTAGTGCCAATAGTAGCAGCACAAGTCCATATTTATTGCGAGACAACACATAGCAAAGGTAGCGGTAAAATAGTTTTAGAAATGTTGTAAAAACTAAATTCTTATATTTATGCCATGTTCAGAATAACAGCTATATCCCTAGTCTGCCTCTTGATGGGCATATCCTGCTCTAAAGACGGTAGCGATGACAACAGTATTACAGAAGGTGCCAAGTTCAAAACGGCAAAAGCCGTACTCACACATCCTGCTAAATGCGGGCTTTGCCATCTCGGCACTACTACTATACTAGATTTTGGCACAGACAAGGCTATCACCAGCAATGCTTCCAAGATAGCTTTCTCCCTACAGTTCAATACGATGCCACCACCACCTTCCGAAGGAGGCTTTAACCTTACCACCTCTGACAAAAATGCCATCCTCCAATGGGTAAATGCTGGAGGAAGGATAAGTGATTGATTGCCAATATAGATTCTAAAGTACAAATAGCGGCATAGAAATAATTAACTTTATATAGTATGCTTAAATAAAAAAGGCGAGTTGCCCCGCCTTGAATGTTTTCACAACGGAATAATCCTTATTGTGAATCGGTCTAATTTGTGTAATACAAAGGTATAAATAATGTTTTAAAAACAAAACACTTTATACCTCTATTTTTATATGCGTAAAATTATGTATTTTTTATCATTAAAAGGGCGGTAAATACTAACCTCATACTACATACCTTGCAAAGATAAAATGAGTGGGATGAATTTGACTCCATCCCACCTTTATAGACCGATTCACAACACATACAAATCGTAAATATGTATGTGAAAAATCTTTTTATCAGCAGGCAAATATATTTTTTGGTATATATAGGTATTGGATTGGTGTCCAATAAAGTAACTATTTAGCTACCTCCCCATTGATACAGCAAATATATTATTAATAACTTATTTCTATGCAAGTACGGTTAAAATATACCACAAACAATGTTTTTGTTTTTATGCATTGACATTGAAGATAATCATTGTTTGATTACGTTAGCGCAAATTTGATATAAATAATGGAATGTTGTTTATGTCTTGCAAAACGATAAGTGTGCAGTGTTTATCCTTGACTCTAGTAGCAACTCCACAGAATAACTGTTTTTCATGATGACGAACTTTGTTTATAGAAAAATTCTTATGAATAGAGATAATTAAACAACTAATTATACCATTAATATTGATAAGTAAAGTCGGAATTAAAATCTATAGAAGATGGTTCGTTCTGATGTATGATATTGAAATAGTGTTTGTTGACTATCCTATTTAGACTGTCTTTATCATAGCTGATATCAAATGCATAATCATTAGGGACGATGGCATCGTTTTGATAGTGAATGGTTTTTGTAGAAATAAATTTAGAAATTAATTGATTACTGTGAAGACCAAAGGAAAGTCCTGTCATCTTGAAAGTGCTAATGCCATTGTAAGAAACTACAGGTATAAAATAGGCTTCAATTTCGTTGATAATTTCTTTTCTATCGGTGGTGTCATTGCCATATAAATACTGATGCTGATAGGTGTAAAGCAGTATAGAGTCCATAGGGTCAAATTCATGTTTTTGATAGCCAGTTAGATTGTTGCCTATATAAGTAAAATGGTCGAAATTGCCAAAAGGAGCATTAGCAGAAGTCAATCTTCCTCCGTTATCATAGCTGAAAGCAATGCTATACAAATTATAGGGGTCCAAATTTTCTATCAGTGTAATATTTTTATCTGTATTGAAATGTAGCTTCATGACGGTAGATGTTCCCGTAGGAGTGCCTGTGGCATAGTCATAAAAATCTGTTTGAACCTGTATGTAATTGCTGAAATAGCTGAAGCTTTGTACTTCATTGGTAACGAATTCATTTAAAGCATTTTTTGCAAAAAGAGTCTGTTTGGTGATTTTTCCAGAGGTATTATAATTGTAAACAACTTTGTATTGAATAGGGTCTAAACTGACAATATTGACGTTTTTTATCCGCCCATTGGCATTATCCTGTACTATATAGTTGAAGGAACGTTTTATAAGACGATTCGTAGTAGAGGGACTTTGAGGATTGTTAGGTACACAAGAAGTGAAAATTGCTGCTATTGCAAGCATGTAAAAGGTTTTTACTAGTTTTTTCATGGTATTAAATTTAATTATTTAGATTATTGACAGTACAAGATTATAAGGATAATATTTTTTATAAAAATTAATTTTTATAAATTTGTCGTAAAGTAAAATGTATATATTTTATGGAAAATGAATTTATAAAAGTATATAAATCAATAGATAATGAAAAAATTTATTTTCTTAAAAAATACGTTTTGTCGGATTTTAACCATAAAAACAAATATACTAAGGATTTATTCCAATACCTTTTTTCTATTAAAAACCGCAATGCTATTGTTTTAGATAGAGAAAATTTGTATGCTATTATATATAATGATACCAATTATGATGATCTCAAAATGCGGAGATTATTCTCGGAAAGTAAGGAAGTGTTAGAAGACTTTTTGGTTTATCACTATGCCCTGCATCACAAGGCGTATTACCTAAAAGGACTTTTGGAGGCAATAAAACCTTTGGATCAGCACTCCTATAGGAAAATATTAAAAAGAACACAGTCCGTACTTGAAACTTCACCCTACCGAAACGAGAAATACTATGATGATAGGCTTCATCTCATGTTATCTGATTATGAGGTGAGGGATTTCGATAATAGAAAAAATAGCAATTCTTATGAAGATGTATTGCAATGTACCATCAATCTGAGCGCAATACACCACATCAAAAATATTTGTAAATATATAGTACAAAATCAAAGTTCAGTTCCCGACTATGTGACAAAATATGTTGAACTTACTATTTCTGATATAGATAATCCTATTTATGCGCATAATACAGTATTGCACATCTATGTAAAGCTTTACAAATTTCTAATCCAACAGGAGGAAAATGATTTTTTCTCCTTAAAAGAATTGATTTTCCAATATAAAGACTTATTGGAAATCAGTGAATTGCATGATATGTTTATAGTTTTGATTAATTATGCAATTAGGCAGTACAACACAGTAAACGTTGACTTTGGTAAGTATGCACTAGAAATATATGATCATGGCATAGAGAATGGAATTTTATTACAAAATAATTTTCTGAGTCGCTTTACCTATACGAATTACATCACAATAGCTTTGAAGCTACAAAAAATAGCAGTGGCAAATAGATTTTTGAGTCAGCATAAATCCATCATAAGTCCTGAATATGCTAATGTTACCTACCAATACAATTTGGCTAGAATACTTTTTGCACAAAAAGATTATGATAAAGCTTGGCAAATATTGCTTAGCATTGCACCAGAAGATATATTTTGGGACTTAAATGCTAAGGTCTTACAGATAAAGATATTGTTTGAAACCCAAAACGAAGATTTGACAGATATATATATTACTAATTATGCGGCATATATAAAACGCAAGAAAAACTTAGGCTATCACGCAGACTATTTTAAGAAAATAGTAAAATCCTTTCAATTTTTATTGAAAATTTATGCCAAATCCAATGCACAAATCAGAAATAAAATTGAACAACTGCAAAAGAACAATGAGCCCGACAAGGACTGGTTTATATATCATTTGGAAAAATACCTTTAAAAATGCTCTAAAAATATCGAACAAAATACTTTCTTTGAAGGCATACGCCAAAAAACTATGGATAAGCTGAGCGCAAGACACAGAATTGATTTATTACTGGATAAGAATTCCTTTCAGGAAATAGATTCATTAGTAGTAAGTAGAAATACTAAATCTCGCAAACAAATACAGTATGGGGATGGCATACATATAGGAATAGGTACAATTAATGGGCGCAAAGTATGTGTATTTGCTGAAGATGCCACTTACATGGGAGGTACTTCGGGTGAAGACCACTCCAAGAAACTATCCAAAATTATTCTAATGGCACGTAATGCCAAAGTGCCACTCATAGGCTTTCTTTCCTCTGGAGGTGGCAGAATACAGGAAGGAATTTTGGCTATGGAAGTAACCAGTAAGGCACTTAGAGAGTTTGTATTACTGTCGGGGTATATACCTACCATTACCGTAGTGTGTGGTGTGTGTGCGGGAGGTGCAGCTTACCTCGCTGCGGCATCAGATTTTACCTATATGATAGAAAACGACTCCGTCATGTTGCTCACTGGGCCCAAAGTAATAGAAAAGGTGCTCTTGGAAAAATGTACTAAAGAAGAGCTAGGAGGAACCTATGTGCATGGTACGATTACAGGGAATGCGAGCTTTGTGGTGGAGTCGGAGGGTCATGTATTTGTAGGTATTAGAACTCTGCTGTCTTACTTGCCAGACTACTTTAAGCAAAGAAATATTGCCAATACGTATTCTGCTACAGTTCTCGACAAAAGATTAGTCCTCAATGATATTATACCCGAAAATACCAATCAAATCTATGATGTTTCTGAGGTTATCAATCAGGTGGTAGATGAAGATAGCTTTTATGAGGTGAATGCACTTTTTGCACCAAATATCGTAGTAGGCTTTGCCAGATTGGGAGACAGAAATATCGGTATAATTGCCAACCAGCCCATATACTTGGGGGGCAGTATAGATAATGATGCCCTCAAAAAGTCTTCTCGGTTTCAGCAAATATGCGATGCCTACAATATACCATTACTCTTTCTCGTGGACTCTCCTGGAATATTGCCAGGCAAAGAGCAGGAGCGCAATGGTTTGATTACCAATGGTGCTAAGTTGTTTCATGTGTTATCATCGCTCACCATTCCTCGCATATCTCTTATCATGCGCAGAGCCATTGGCGGCGCTTTTGGCGTGATGAATCCCAAAGGTATGGGCGCAGATATGAACTTGGCTTGGCATACCGCCGAAATTGCCGTAGTAGGCTCCGATGCATCTCTAGATATTATATTCGCCAAGGAAGCACAGCAGCACCCCAATCCACAAATCTATCTCGCAGCACAAAAGGAGGCTTTCAAACAACAGTTTTTACATCCTTATGAGGCGGCAAAATATGGGTATATAGATGAAGTCATCTTCCCCGAAGATACGCGCATAAAATTGATGCGTGCATTTGCTATGCTCGCAAATAAAGTAGAA
>JBGAWK010000007.1:8951-81959 GCA_044227665.1 Chitinophagales bacterium | reverse complement strand
GGCGCGCCCTCTTCTTGTTTGCTGCAATTTTGCGATAGATGATTATTTCTGTATCACTATTCTCAGGGTGTTCATCTCTCCGCCACTGTTGATTTGCAGGTAGTACATACCTTGTGGCAATTGATCTTCGAATACGCTGTAGCTGTTCATGCCGCTCTCTATCTGCCATTGGCTACCCCACACTTTCTGTCCACTTACGCTATACATCACCACTTCTGCCTCTCTGCGCTCACTGCTCTCTATCCTCACTTCAAAAGTGCCTTTGTTAGGATTCGGGATAATCTGCATATCCTTCAATGTCGTGTTGTGCTTTATGGGCAAACTTATCACACTCAGTACGGCGCTCTCTGCACTACATCCTTCTACATTCTTCACCTCTACCTTGTACTGTCCATTGCTAGGCATCTTATATGTCTGACTTGTAGCGCCACTTATTGCTGCACCATCTTTGTACCACTGATAGCTTGCTGCCGTCACCATACAGGTCAATATGCTGTCTAATCTTGTAATACTAGGTGTTGCAGGTACTGGCAATGAGGTAATCTGTGCTGTAGCCGTGTCTTTACATCCTGTGCTTGTGCCTATTACCTGTACGGTGCTGTTGCTGCTACCTACGGTGATGCTGATGCTGCCACCACTACTGCCATTACTCCAAGTATATGTTGTAGCTCCACTTGCCGTAAGGGTTTGACTGCTACTAGGACATCCACTTGCATCATTTACACTTATATCGGGTTTGGGGTTTACTGTTACTGTGCTACTGCCCGTGCCACTGTTACATCCTGTAGAGCCTGTAGCTGTATAGGTAGCATTTTCTATAGGGCTTACCGTGATGCTCGCACCACTCTGTCCTGTGTTCCATGTATAGGTACTGGCGCCACTAGCGGTAAGTGTCACACTTTCGCCGCTACATATCGTGGCGTTGTTTACAGTTATTGTAGGGGTATTGTTATTTATCGTCACTACGGCTGTGGCTGTGGCTGTACAGCCATTGGCAGCGTTGGTGGCTGTTACTGTATAGGTGCCGGCAGCGTTTACTGTAGGTGTAGCCGTGTTGCCACCACTTACGATGCCTGCGCCAGTCCAACTGTAGCCGCTACCATTACCTGTAGCTGTCAGCTGTACACTCTGTCCTGTGCATATCGTAGCTCCCGAAGTATTCACTGTAGGGGCTATAGTATTGGATGTTACCACTACCACATCTGTAGCTGTACATCCTGATGCTGTATTCATTACCGTTACCGTATAGGTGGCAGCAATCGTAGCCGTAGGCTGTGCTATACCAGCATTGCTGAGTCCTGATGCTGGCAACCAGCTATAGCTATTGCCTGCTACTGCCGCCGTGCCTAGCTGAACACTAGGTGTGGTACAGGTAATAACCTTATCACTGCCAGCATCTGCTGTAGGTGCGACGATGTTAGAACTTACCACCACTTGGTCTGTAGATGTACAGCCATTGGCAGGATTCGTTACTGTAAGCGTATAGCTTCCTGCGGCATTTACCGTAGGGGTGGCTGTGCCACCGCCGCTGACGATACCCACTCCTGCCCAACTATAGCTTATGCCAGATGTAGTGGATGAGCCATTGAGTTGTGCCGTAGGATTTGTACAGGTAAGCATCTTGTCATTGCCGGCATTGGCATTAGGAAGGGCATTGTTTTGCGTCACTACTACCTCGTCAGTATCCTTACATCCTGTAGCTGTGGTAGTCACTATTACCCTATACGTGCCTGCAGCTGTAGCCGTAGGCTGTGCAATATTCGCATTGCTTAGTCCTGGTGATGGTGACCAATTGTATGTATTTCCTGCTACCCCTGCCGTGCCTAGCTGCACACTGGTAGTAGTACAGGTGATCACCTTGTCGCTGCCGGCATCTGCTGTAGGCTTGGTATTGACAGTTACAGTGCTGAATGCCGTATCTGTACATGTATTGGTAGCTGTACCTATAACTCTATAGGTTGTGTTTGTGGTAGGGCTTACCGTGATGGTGGCATCGCTGCTGCCTCCAGGTGTCCATGCATACGTAGATGCTCCCGTAGCTGTAAGCGTCACACTCTCACCATTGCATATTGTAGCATTATCTACCGCAACATTGGGCTTGGCTACTACTACTAATGTCTTTGTAACGGTAGAACTTCCGGCACTGTTAGTAGCTGTAAGGGTGATGGTAAAGGTGCCTATGCTATTGAAGGCTACTACCGGACTCACCGCAGTACTGGTATTTGGTGTGCCTCCACCGCCAAAGTTCCAACTTACACTTGTAGGTGATCCTGTGGATACACTTTGGAGGGTGATAGTCTGTCCTTGGCATATCGTAGCTGCTACCTCAGCTATCTTTGCAACAGGTGGACTAGAAACTAAATCAGATATATTTATATTATCTAAGTAAATAGAGTGTCCAAATTTTGCTATATTTCTGAACACAACCATTACCTCAGGGTTGCCATTGAAAGCTGTAAGACTAACACTATCCTTTCTCCACTGATCTGCCGTTTCGGGAATCCAATCAAACTCAATATCCGGAGCTGTCTTTAATTGATCTCCGCCTTTCTTATATATAGATGTAAAAGTATTACCACAGTCTGTAGAAATAAGAACTTCTAATGTATCTTTATAAGCGACATCTGGATAAGCTGCATGAGCTACATAGAACGAAAGTTTAGGAGATACTGCACCCACAAAATTCATCTTTGGTGTTCTAATATCATCCTTGAATCCCGTTGCATCTACACTGGTATTATCCCAATAGATACTGGTATTATTTTGAGGAGCAAGACCTCCGGTTGCAATAGTATCCCAGTTTACAGATTTATTATTTCGAGTAACAAATGACCACCCCGCAGGAGGATAGTTGCTTCCCTCAAAATCCTCAGCTACGGGCAAACTTACCACACCAACGACAGTAATATAATCTGGCATATAGATGGTATCCTTACCGGCTCCATTTTCTGCTATCAGCGTTACATCATAACTTCCCGGTGCTGTATTATAAACTACGGTAGGATTTGCAGAAGTAGAGGATGAAGGTGTACCACCTTCAAAAGTCCATTTCCAAGAAGTAGGTTTGAATAAAGAAACATCCTTAAAAGTTACCGATTGTCCCGGGCAAATTCCTCTTGTAGATTCCGTAAACTTGGCATCGGGCTTAATTGGATTAGTAGAGCAAGTTTTTGACTTAACAACATTAGCCCTCAAAGGGCTATTTTGTATTGCAGTCCACATCCTTGTTGTTTGTCCCTTTGTAAACATATTCAAACACACATCTGTAGAATAATCCATGTAGTTCATATACATATCACCATTCGGACCATTATTACAAGTAATCTGTGGTGAAGAAGAGCAGGAATAATGTTTTATAGCAGAATTTGGTGTATCATCTACATAATCTGAACCCTCGCATGTACGTGGGTCAGTTGCAGGCAAATCAATTATTGAGTCAAGAGCCGGATCGTATATTTGATCATCATCCCCCCATATATGTTTTAATCCTAACCAATGACCCGTTTCGTGAATTAAAGATTTACCTAGCTTATAATCATTAATAAATCCATTCCCAAAATAAAGATAATTACAAACTACACCATCGTTTTTGGTATTTATACTACCTGTCGGCAAACCATCTAATCCAGCAAGTGGAGGGAATGCAGCGTAAGCAATTACAACACCACCATTCCCTGTAGATTGTACTAAGTTACAAACCCAAATATTAAAGTAATAATTGGGATCCCATATTGTATTTTGCTTGACGGTATTTTCCATAAAATTCCTATCAAGTCCGGCAACAGCATTCCACCCTCTCGCAGTAGCATTAATTCTCTCTACACCGGGGGTGGCAAGTATATTCCCGTTGGGATCTTGTGTCGCTAGACAAAAATTAATTTTAGGGTTTCCTATTACAGATTGAAAATACGAGGGAACATTTCCGATTTCATTATCTTGTGCATTAAACCCCCTATTCATAGCAGCTATTTGATAATTGATTCTATTCTGTGAAATATTTTGGGAGTTATTACCATAAATAACATGAACAATAACAGGAATGGTATAAGGCGTATCAATTGTTGCAGCAGTTCTCATTAGATTTTTAGACCTAATAAAGTCTTGGATTTGTTTTTGGAAAACTTCTTCCCAATCATCGCTGGGATTAATCGTAGCACATTTTCCACTTGTTACTTGTCCATTTCCTCCCTCTCGACCATAGAGAGAACTAAGATTAACTGAACAAAACAATAATAAAAACAATAATAAAGACTTCATTTCTTAATTTTTTGCCAAAAATACAACTATTATTTTTTTTTGAATTGCAAATTGATATATTTCATTTTAATATATTTTATATATGAATTATTTTTATATAAATAAAGTATTTCAAAACAAAGTATTTAATTTTTATTTAAAATAAAACAGTATAAATCAATATTGAATAGTTTATATGTTTGAATTATTAAAATATTTTTTATGAAAAAACAACTATTTAAAATTATTTGCCTAGGAATTTCAATATTAGGAAGTTCACTCATCTACGCTCAAGACACTACAAGAATGGAAGAACTTTTAGATAAATTACCATTCACATTACATGGCTCTGTAGATGCATACGTACAGACAAATTTCAACGGAAAAGTTACCAATGATGTAGCAAATGAAGCCTTTCCCAATAAAGCCAATTCTTTCGAGTTAGGCATGATTAATCTTATGATTTCAAAAGAAATTAAGAAAGTGGGATTTATGGCGGATATAGGCTTCGGACCACGTGCAGAATCTGCCAATAATACAATCTATTCTAACACTATTCTAGCTGTAAAACAATTATATGTCAGCTATCAGCCTACAGATTGGGTAAAATTGACTTTCGGCAACTTTAGTACTTTCTTTGGTTATGAACTAATCGAGCCACAAAACAACTTTAACTATTCTACCTCCCTAGCTTTCCAGAACGGTCCATTCTATCATACTGGTGTTAAAGCAAATTTTACTAAAGATAAATTCAATCTTTTATTGGGATTATTTAACGACACAGATACAAAGACAGATGCTGATAGAAATAAGTATGTAGGCGCACAAGCCGGCTATACAGGAGACAAAGGCAGTATATATCTAAATTATGTTGGAGGTAATGAACCTGACGAATCTTTACAACGAAAATATAAGTCTTCATTAGATCTTACTTCATCTGTAAATGTAGGAAAAGGTGCCATTGGAATTAATGCTGCCATGCACGCATATAGATTAAAAGCAAACAAAGAGGACGACAATGCTGAAAATGCAATGTACTCATTGGTATATCTATATGGAAAATGCCCTATCAAAGAGAATGGTGCAATAGGGATAAGATTGGGCTACTTAAATGACAAAGACCTCATTGCCCCATATACTGCTGGCAATGCCAAGCACTATGCTGATATTACATTATCAGGACATTACAACATAGGCCCATTGAGACTATTGCCAGAATTTCGACTTGATGTAGCTGATAGTGATGTATTTTTGGGTAGAGATAATGAAGGTTCAAAAATTCAGCCTAGATTAACATTTGCTGCTATTTATAGCTTCTAAATTAAAGTGCCACCCCAAAATCGGGGTGGCACTTCTTTGAAATAACGCATAACTATTTACTTCCTTTCCACATATTATTATATTTTTCCAGCACCAATGGCTTCGCTTGGTATATTGTTATAAGCTGCATCTATGATGGTAAGTGTTTTACCATCGGCAGAAATTTTGTAACGCAACCATCCATAGTGAATAGATGCTCCTTTTACTAAAGTTATGCCAACTATGGCATCATCAGTTATACTACCAAAAGTTTGTATTCTAGAAGCACCTTTATAAAGAGCTATATAGGGGTGCGATTCTTGATTAAAAAATGGGTATGTGCTACTTATCACACCCTCAGCGGCAATTCCTCTAGTGATATATGCTGTACCATATATAGTTGGTGTATTGTTAGCACCTGATTTGTTATTTGCAGTTGTACCTGTAATTTTTAATAGTCTAGCTACAGTATCTGCACCGCCTGCTTGAACAAATCTTGCAGAAATTAGAAAATCTGCTATGCTATTTCCATCAATATCTATCTGTTTTGATATTTCATTATCTAACATAGTAAGCGTATCTGTAATGCTGATATTTAGTGTTCTTTCAATAAAATCTGGGTCATTATATTCTTCATCTTCTTTTTTGCAAGAGATAATTGCAAGACCTATACATGCGATCAATAGAATTTCTTTAATGTTTATCATGTTTGAAATTCTTAATATTAGTTTTTGACAAATTTACTATATGCTATACCATCATTAGCTGTTATGCTTAATATATATGTGCCTACAGCATAGCTAGATACATCCATGGAAATGGTTTGCTGATTTTGCAATACGGTAACTTTATTACTACTTAATATTTTTCCTTCTACATCTATAATTTCTAATGCCAAATCTTGTTGCTCAGATAAATCTAGCTGTATAATCAAATTACTATGTGTAGGATTGGGGTATATTGCATTTATTTTTAGCAACTTAGAGATAATTGGTGTAGAAGGATTTACTGTAATTACAGCTACATTAGATGTCTTCGTTCCTCCACATTCTCCATTGACTATACAAGAATAGTTACCTGCATCAGCAGTAGTAATATTAGCTTTTGTATAAGTAGCTGCTGTTGCCCCCGAGATATTTACGCCATTTTTTTGCCATTGATACGATAGATTATTTCCTGTAGCTACTACGGACAGCGTAAGCGTTTGCCCTGAATTTTTAGTTTGGCTTACTGGTTGAGTAGAAATATTCGTATTTGGAATAGCAGCGATATTGAGCGTATTGGAGTTAGTAGTTCCGCAAGTGTTGGTTACGGCACAAGTATAAGCACCAGAGCTGATAACTGTATAGGTTTGAGCAGTGGCACCTGATATATTTATGCCATTTCTTCGCCACTGATAAGTTATTCCAGCACCACCCTCTGCATTTATTGTAACACTAGCACCATCACAAAACCTAGTAGCTCCTCCTGTAGCTATAATATTACCTGTAGGTGGGTTTCCATCTATTAATGTAATAGTATTGGAGGTAGTGCTGCCACATGAATTACTCACTATGCAGGTATAGTTTCCTGTAGATGATGTCGAATAGTTTGCGGATACAGCTCCAGAAATTGCACCACCACCTCTATACCACTGGTAAGTCAATCCAGTACCTATATTAGCAGATAAGGATATGGATGAGCCGCTACATAATATATTGTTTATGCTAGAAGATGTAATAGTAGCAGATGGTGCTAACCCAGAGGTGATGATGATGGCATTGGAAGTACTACTACCACAAGTATTTGAAACTACACAAGTGTATGTACCTGCTGTATTTACAGTATATGTTTGCGTAGCATTTCCTGTATTGATGCCATTCCTTAGCCATTGATATATTAATCCTGTACCTGAATTTGCATTTAATGTAGCTGTACTACCATTACATAAGGAAGTACTGTTGCCAGTGCTAATAGCAGCAGTAATATTTCCATTTACTAATATTATGCTATTGGATGTGGCACTACCGCAGGCATTTGTGACTATACAGGTATATGTACCCGCTGTATTTGCGATATAAAATGATTGGGAGGTAGCCACCCCTATGTTCACGCCATCTTTTTTCCATTGATAAGTAAGCCCTGTGCCTGTATTAGCTATAAGTTGAACGGTATTGCTATTACACATTATTGTAACTCCGCTTGGATTGCTTAGTGTAGCTGTAGGGGCGACACCCGCAGTAAGCACCTTGCTTGTAGAAGTTGTACCACACGCATTGGTAATAGCACATGCATACGTACCCACCGTAGTTGCCGTATAGGTATTTGCTGTTGCTCCTGTGATGATTATGCCATCTTTACGCCACACATAGGTGTATCCTGTGCCGGCGGCAGCTGTCATCAATAAACCGCTGCCTCCGGGACATAACAATGTGCTACCTCCAGGAGTGGTGATAGATGCTACTGGTAATCCTCCTTGCGTAAGCACTATATTATTTGAAGTTACATTGCCGCAACTATTGGTGACTACGCAAGTATATGTGCCTGCTGTAGTTGCAGTATAGCTTATTGCTGTTGCTCCCGATATATTTGTGCCATCTTTTTTCCATTGGTAGGTAGTGGCATTAGCTACAGTGGCAGTAAGCACTATAGATTCACCTGTGCACAGGTGCGTATCGCCACCAGCAGCAGTTATATTTACAGTAGGTCGCACACCTCCTACTGTAACTGTAATGACATTAGAATACCTTTCGCCACATATATTTGTAACACCGCAGGAATAATTTCCTGCAATTTTTGCATAATATGTTTGTGTATATACTTGCAAAGGAAATCCCTCATATAGCCATACATATTGTGCATTTGGTACACTTGAACATGTAAGTAATGTAGAATCTCCACTACATATAGTGGTATTGCTCGCCGATATGGTTGGTGTAGGAATAGAATTATCTATAACTACGAAGTTATTAGTGATTCTATTTCCGCAATTATACGTTATAGCGCATGAATATGTACCTACTGTATTAGCAACGTATGTATTACTAATGGCACCTGATATATTGACAGCATTTTTTCTCCACTGATAGGATATTGCTTGATTACTAGGAACAATCAATGTTAATGTAGTACCATTACATAGATAATTTCTTCCATTTGCTGAGGTAATTTCTATTGTGTTATTAGGTATTCCTACAGTGGCTATCATATTTTTGGAGGTAGTTGTACCACAACGATTGGTAAGTACACAGCTATACGTGCCTGCATCTTTTACCAATAGGTACCTATTGGTTTTTCCTGTTAAATTTATTCCATTCTTTCGCCATTGATAAGTAGTAGGAATAGCGGCTTCTGGAGAATATATAATAATACTGTCACCTGCGCAGAATGAAGAGCCATCAGGTGTTATAATATTTGGGGAGGGAAGTGAATCGAAGATAACTTGTACTGAACCTGTACTAGATGCCCCACACCTATTTTTAAAAACACATGTATAAAATCCATTTTGTTGTACTAAGATACCAGCAGAAGTTTGTGCTGATGTAGTCATGGTGGTATCAACAGGTACTAAGTTATTATACCAAAATATTGAATCTGTACCCGCAGAAAACGTAGCAAATAAAGCGATTGATTCTCCAAAACATTTTACTGTATTTTCTTTAATTAGATTACCTGTAGGGGGAGTTTCTGTAATTACAATATTGTTAGAATATACAGTACCACAAGAATTAGTATATCCTACTCTATATGTACCTGCTGAGTTGGCATAAAATGCACATGAAGCTGAGTTGGCATTACAGACTGGGCTGGTTTGAGTAACACCATCTTTTTGCCAAAATATTCTTATACTAGGACTAGAAGCACTACCCGTATATACTAAACCCACACTATCAACACCACAGATTACAGTACTAGAAGAAGCCATAATAGGATTTAATGCTGGTAATGGTGTACTTACTACGACATTACCTGTGCCTGCTCTAGTATAGCAATTTCCTAATACTTTTTCATACACAGTAAAACTATAATTTCCTGCTACGCTCAATTGTGGGAAATTGGCAGGGGTGATAGTGAGTGTATTTGTACCTCTTATCACAGGAATCGTATCATTGCCATATTTTACTTTATATTCAGACATAGATTTAGCAGAATTTACATTTATTACAGCATTTTGTCCGCTACATATATTTATCTTATCGGCAGGAGTAGCTGCAATATCAGGCACTATTCTTGACTCATTATTAGACGTGCTAATCCATATATCATATTTTGCGAACCCATTTTGTGCTGTCAATAAAATATTAGAGTTACCAGTTGGGAAAGTTGCAGCAGTATATGATCCATTTACATTTGCATAACTATCATCTATAGTACTATTATATACGCCATAAGTACCACCATCATTTGCATCTTCTTCCCATGCATTAAAACTATAGTTTAATGGATATGTAGATAAGCAATAATTTTGATTATTAAACAACACATAATTGGTAAGTATTTGTGAACCAGATACAGTAAAATCGGGAGATGGTGACTGAATAACTTGATTAAGCGTATAGCTAACAGAAGCATTTGGCTGATTAGACATGGTAACTAATCCATTGATTTCTATGATATCATCTGTAGTTGGGAATATTACAGGGTCGTTATCTACGTTTTCATAAAATAAAGTTCCTATAGTCATTTGAATATTTCTAGCTACTTCTATATTTTGAGCTATGATAGTATTGCTAAAAAAAAAAGATAGGATATATATAATTTTTTTCATTTTATTATTTTTAATATATAGACACAAATATTATGCTTATTCCATAAAAACTCCGTGATTTTGAGTGAATGGTATGTTTTTGAGTGTGAATGGTGTGGGGGCTTATATTTTCAGCAGAATTCTAATTAATTTACATAATCAAAGAAGTATGTTTTAATTTCACTTCCAGTATTTAAAACCACTCCAGACACAACCGTAGATTTAGTTCCATCAGCATTCTGATAATTCTCATCAAATAGATAATTAATAACAGATACAGGGGATCTAGACGTTTGGTATTGAAAATCTATATCAAAATATTTTAAATAACAATATGGCACCAAAGCTCCATTATAATAATCGGCACCTGGTAAAGCAGGAGTGGGTATAATACCATTAATTGTAGGTATCAAACTTGGAGTCATTGTGGGTTTCTTTCCTAATAACAAATCCCAAGTTTCACTATTAAATATACCATTTTGAATCGTAGTTGGATATAATTCTTTATGCTTAATATGAGATAAGATAAATGAATTAGCAATAAACAAAGTATTTCTCGTTGCATTTTTATTAATATCAGGGTTATATCCGTATACTACCACTGTTCTGAAACTACCATCTTGTGGTACGACACCAGTTAATGTTGGATCATACCATCTTTTATTATGGCTTGAAATCAAAACTTGTGTAATCTGGTTTTTATCGCTACTTACACCATAGGAATACACAAATTCGTGAGAAGAATAACTATATTTTGGTCCGCCAGAAGGTACAATTACTATTTCTTTACCAGTAAAAGTTTGCTTAAATTTATTTGGGGCATCTACTTCAACTCCAGGTGCAAAAAAGTTATATTTAAAATCCCAATTTAGCGTATTATTAACTTTAAATTCAGAACTTATTTGTCCTGATGAACTTCCATACGACGTAAAATAATTATACGTATAATCAAATGGCATCTCATAAGGATTCGCATGAAACCCATTTAATTTATCAAATATAAAGCTTCCTTGTCTATCTGGTCTCGTAATTGTTGTTTTCCCTACAGAAGGGTTATCATAGGCAAATTGAAGCATAGGAGTAGCACTAGCTTTATCTGCCATTGTCTTTATACCAACTGCTACACTTACTTTTGACAGCCTAGCGGCATTGGTGGCAGTTGGGGAATAATATGCCGAGGGTTGCCCACCACCATCGGGCAAGCAAGATGTCCATACTACGATTATCGCTAAGGCGAATAATAAAAAAATTGATTTTTTCATAAATTTATTTTTAATGTTAAAAAATTATGAACCAAGATTAGAACAAAAAAAACAAACAAATTTTGTTATTGAGTGAATGGTAGTTTTTTCGGTTTGAACGGGGAGGGATTAACAGTATTTAACAGACTCACCTAAATATACACAAAATTTTAATATATTTTTATCCAATCACTGAATTCTTTTGAAGCGTATATGTATACTCATAATAGCCCTAATATTTTATAGTAATACTGTATTTGCTACCAATCCCCTCACACCTATCACAGATATTATCACACTAGATACCTGTAAGGATGTATACTATGTGCAAAATCCTACTCAATCTGATGTAACATCTATATTACGAGCTGCCTATACCCTTACATCTTATTCCAAAAACACCAAGCTACAACGAACCAACAACATCATAACTTTTCGTATTGCCAATAATGACTCTATCCCTAAAGTATATTATTTTGATGGTGCTTCTAATGATTATGTAGCAATATATGTAGTAAAGGATGATAGGATACTACAGCAATATCGTGGTGGGTTTATTGAGGATTTAAAAATCACGCAATATTATCACCATTCCGCTTTGACGAGTATTGAAGTAGCTCCTTACGATACCTGTACTATTTTTTATTCTTTTAGCAACTACTTGAGTTATCATACCAAATCTTATATTGTATTAATTCCCCAGCATAAGATTACTCAATACATGAATAGAATTTATTTGAATTATGAGTTCAATAGTTTTTTCAACAACTTCTTCGCTGGTGCTATAATTTTCGCCTTTTTCTTCGTACTATTTTTATTCTATTATGTACAAAGTAAAACCTATTTATTATATGCTCTATATCTTTTTACTTTAGCACTATTTAGCTTGCCACAACTCAAAAATGCAGGTATCCTTAGCGAAGTATTTCATCTCCGAAGTACTTTTTATTATTATCTCCATGAGCCTACATTATTTCTATTTTGTGCATTGTATGGTCTTTTTGCCATTACCGTTTTAGATATTAATAAGCGTAATTATCCTAAAATCTATTACTTTGTATGGACAAACTCTATTATAGTTATTATATATATAATTTTCCTAATCATCAATATACACTATTTTGATTTTGCTTATAAAGAGTCGTTATATATTATCAGCAGAGTATTTGTACAGACAACCTCCATTATATTTCTAATCAGTTTACTTTTCATCAAATCTCCTTATAAATGGATTATATTCGTAGGCAATGCATTATTATACGTATTAGGTATTTTGGCTTTTGTGCTAGATGACATTTTTCATTTGGATTTAAATTTCAAGGGATACGATATAAGTTACTTTTTCTTACTCAAACTTGGTTTGTTGTTCGAAATACTATTTTTTGGCATGGCGCTAGGTAAGCGAACCTATATACTAGAACAAGAAAGACTAAATTATTATAGAAATTATATCGAAGAACTCCATACACGAAATATTTTAAATATCAATCTCAATAAATATAAAACAGAGGCGCTGAGAGCACAATTCAATCCACATTTTATATTCAATAGCCTAAATTCTATTCATTACCTAGTATTACAACAAAATACTGAAAAAGCATCGCAGTACATACAGAAATTCGCCAAGCTCTTCCGAAATATTTTGGATTTTTTACGCACCGAAACAATATCTCTTGAGGATGAAATATCTGCTATCAGCTTATATCTGGATTTGGAAAGAGAGCGACTGAATGATACGTTTAGTTATGATATCGAAGTAGATTCGAATATAGATATAAGTCAAATAATGCTACCCTCCATGCTACTACAGCCTTTTATAGAAAATTCTATTTGGCATGGATTACATAATAGCACGCATTTAGCCAAGAAAATCCACATTAAAATCTTCAAAAAAAATGATGCCTTATTCATAAGCATATATGACAACGGAATTGGAAGAAATTCTGCCAAAAATTTTTCAGGACACTCATCTGTGTCTAATGGTATAAATATCTGCGAAGAGCGGATACATCTTTTCAATCAAACACATTCTGCCAACATATCTCTGCAAATACTTGATCATCCTGACGACGAGGAAGACAATATCGGCACCAAAGTAATCCTAAAAATTCTCCAAAATGATACTAGCGGCTATAATTGACGACGAATTACATGGCATTGAAACATTGAAACTGCAATTGCAGAAACTCAATACGCCCATAAAAATAGTGGACACCTATATGCATCCTATAGATGCCTTGGAGGGACTTCGCAATACAAAATTGGACATTATTTTTTTAGACTTCTCCATGCCTACCATGAATGGCTTTGAGTTCCTCAAAAATCTCAACAGAACTGATATTTCCATAATTTTTACTACCGCATACAGCCAATATGCAATAGAAGCCTTCAAATATGCTGCTTTTGACTATTTACTCAAACCCATTTCCGACACGGATTTATCTGAAACAATTACGAGATGGGCAGCATCCAATAAAGCGAAAACCGCTCAAGAGCAAATAAATTACCTTGATAATTTCCTAAAAATGGATGAACAAAGTAAAGATTCGATAGTAATAAGAGATAATGGTGTCTATAATATTATTAAACTTGAAGATATAATATATTGTGAATCAGACAGTAATTACACAATATTCTATTTATCAAACGACAAAAAACATACCGCTTCCAAGACACTCCGCGAATTCGAGACAATATTACCGGAAAATCATTTTATTAGAATTCATAAATCCTATTTAATCAATAAAAGTCATATAGTTTCCATAGCTAAAAATACAGATTACAGCCTAATCATGAGCAACAACACTCTAATACCTGTATCAAGGCAAAAACACGATTTTATAAAAAATATCAAAGAATAATACATACATACAGCGACAACATCTATTATGCCCTGCACGCCTCAGACTCATTTTTACTTAACTGATACACATCGTTTAATTAATTATTTCTTAAATAATCCTCTTAGTCAATAAATTAGCAGAATAGCTAATATTACATTTTTGGGGATTCCTTTTTTTTTAAATAAAAATTGAATGACCCATAAATACTCATTTATTTTTAGAATATAGGAGAAAATATGATGAAAGAAAATGTAAATAATGGACTATATCTTCCTGAATTTGAGAAAGATTCGTGCGGTATAGGTTTTGTTGCCAACATTAAAGGTGTAAAGTCCCACAACATTATTACCGATGCTATTACCATGCTCGAAAACATGGAACATAGAGGAGGTTGTGGCTGTGAAACCAATACCGGTGATGGTGCAGGAATATTATTGCAGATACCACATGAATTTTATAAGAAGACTTTATTTAAAGAAAATATTACCTTACTGGAGCGTGGTCACTACGGCACGGGAATCACATTTTTTCCAAAAGAAAGCCTTCACGACTGTCTTACCATTATAGACGAAGCTGCCGATTATTTGCATTTCAAAATCTTAAAATGGCGCGATGTCCCGACCGACGATAGCCTTGTAGGGCCTTCTGCCCTTACAGCAGAGCCTATAGTACGTCAGTTGTTTTTGGTGCCGGATTTTGAAATTACAGATGAAGATCACTTAGAGCGCAAGCTCTTTGTATTCAGAAATTATGTAACACATAAAATCCATACTACAATACCCAATAGCAAGGACTTATTCTATTTTACTTCTTTATCTTGCAAAACAGTAATCTATAAAGGCCAGCTTACCACATGGCAAGTAAGACCTTACTTCCAAGATCTTCAAGACATAGACGCCACCTCCGCAATAGCCTTAGTACACTCTAGATTTTCCACCAATACTTTTCCAAAATGGAAATTGGCACAACCATTCAGGTACTTGGCTCACAATGGTGAGATCAATACCATAAAAGGCAATGTCAACTGGATGCGCACACGTGAGTCGCTGATGGAGTCTTCCTTATTCACAAAGGAAGAGATGAATATGTTGCTTCCAATATGCGATCCGGAGCAATCCGACTCTGCGAACCTGGACAATGTAGTGGAACTATTATACCTTTCTGGGCGACCGCTGTACCATGCACTGATGATGCTAGTACCAGAGGCATGGCAAGACAATGACCAAATGGAAGATTGGAAGAAAGCCTTCTACGAATATCATGATTGCCTATTCGAGCCGTGGGACGGCCCGGCATCTATATGTTTTACAGATGGCAAAATCGTAGGTGCTACTTTAGACAGAAATGGTCTTCGCCCATCTAGATATGTGCTTACCTCAGATGACAAACTCGTGATGTCTTCCGAAACAGGCAGCCTTCCTATAGATGAGTCCAAGGTAATACTCAAAGGAAGATTACAACCAGGCAGAATGTTCATTGTCAATATGGATGAAGGACGTATCATTAGTGATGAAGAACTAAAATACAAACTATGTACAGAATATCCATATCGCGATTGGCTCACTAAAAATAAAATTACTTTCGCAGATCTTCCAAAATCTCCCCTAGTAACAAAGAAAATGGATAGTGAAGAACTATTTGTTCAGCAGCAGGCTTTTGGCTACACATCTGAAGATTTGAGAGTCATAGTCTCGCCTATGGCAGAGACTGCCTACGAACCTCTGGGATCTATGGGTACTGACACCCCATTAGCCGTACTATCCGAACAAAGTCAAAATATCTCCAACTACTTTAAGCAGCTCTTCGCACAAGTAACGAATCCCCCTATAGACCCCATCCGTGAGCGCATGGTGATGAGTACATTTTCCATGCTGGGAGGCGCAACAAGTATTTTGGAGACAAAACCAGAAAGTTGCAAGCAAATTAGTATCAGACAGCCCATACTTTCTGAAAGTGACATTGCAAAACTTCGCTATATCAATCACCCTGATTTCAAGGTTTTCACCATACATACGCATTTTCCCGCCAATGGCAAGAAAGGTGCACTGGAAAGAGCTATAGATAAGATATGCCTAGAAGCAGAAGAAGCCCTTATCAACCATAATAATATTATCATCCTTTCTGACAAAGGCGTGGACAAGGATAATGCCCCCATACCATCACTGATGGCTGTAGGTGCGGTACATCATCATCTAATTAAGAATGGTTCTCGTATAAATTGTTCCTTAGTTGTAGAAAGTGGTGATATTAGAGAAGTACACCATTTTGCCACACATATAGGTTATGGTGCAAGTGCAATACATCCATATTTGGTCTTCCAATCTATCACAGAATTAGCTGAAAAAGAACTTTCTCACACAGGATTAGAACCTACTAAACTAATCAATAATTATATAAAAGCTGCCAGTAACGGACTATTGAAGATATTTTCAAAAATGGGTATTTCTACCTACCAATCCTATCATGGTGCGCAGATATTTGAAATCGTCGGACTCAGTGAAGAAGTAGTAAGAAAATGCTTTGATGGCACACCATCACGCATCAGTGGATTGACCTTCGATGATGTTGCACATGAGGTTTTGGTAAAACACAAATTAGCATTTCCAGATAGTAATCCATCTACAAAAAAATTGGAAGTAGGTGGCGTATATCAGTGGAAACGTCGTGGAGAGGCACACATGCTCAATCCGGATTCTATCCATCTTTTACAATATGCTACAAAAAAAGGAGATTATAGTCTCTATAAAAAATATGCCGAGCGTATAAACAACCAATCCGACAAGGCTATAACCATTCGAAGTCTCTTTGAATTCAAATCAGGCAACCCTATTCCTCTGGAAGAAGTAGAACCTATAGAAAATATCTTGAAAAGATTTGCTACAGGAGCGATGTCTTTTGGTTCCATATCTCACGAGGCACATACCACGCTGGCAATAGCTATGAATAGAATAGGTGCCAAATCCAATAGCGGCGAAGGTGGTGAAGACGCTATACGATTTGACCCTAAGCCCAACGGAGATTCTGAACGATCTGCAATAAAACAAGTAGCCTCAGGGCGTTTTGGTGTCACCAGCTACTATTTATCAAACGCTGATGAATTGCAAATAAAAATGGCACAAGGGGCCAAACCAGGCGAAGGTGGACAACTACCGGGACACAAAGTAGATGAATGGATAGGTAGAGTACGACATTCCACGCCAGGGGTAGGACTTATTTCGCCACCACCGCATCACGATATATATTCCATAGAAGACTTAGCGCAACTAATATTTGACCTTAAAAATTCAAATCCCAAGTCTCGTATCAGTGTAAAGCTAGTATCCGAGGCTGGCGTCGGTACTGTAGCAGCTGGTGTTGCTAAGACCAAAGCTGATGTAGTGCTTATAGCAGGACATGACGGCGGCACTGGCGCATCGCCTGTTAGTTCTATAAAACATGCCGGACTACCTTGGGAACTAGGTCTTGCAGAAGCACACCAAACATTAGTAAAAAATAATTTACGCAGTAGAGTAGTACTACAGACTGATGGTATGTTGCGGACAGGAAAAGATATCGCAGTAGCAACACTTCTAGGTGCAGAGGAATATGGCATCGCTACGGCTGCTTTGGTAGTAGTAGGCTGTATTATGATGCGTAAATGTCATCTCAATACATGTCCTGTCGGTGTGGCTACACAAGATCCTATATTGCGTGAGCGCTTCACCGGAGACCCACAACATGTAATAAATTTCTTCACATTTATAGCTCAGGATCTTAGAGAAATAATGGCATCTTTAGGCTTCCGTACTATAAATGAAATGGTAGGGCAATCCCAATTCTTAAAAGTAAGAGACAATATATACCACTGGAAACACAAGAATTTGAATCTTGATAAAATTATCCAAAAAATTCAGACGGATGATTCTGTAGGCTTATACAAGCAAATAGAGCAACAGCACGACATAAACCTTGTTTTGGATAATAAACTAATAGAACTTTCCAAGCCAGCTTTAGAAGAAAAAACTCCTGTAACTGCTCAGCTACCTATTCTGAATACAGACAGAGCCGTAGGTACTATGCTTTCTTATCATATTTCAAAAAAACATAAAGGCGAAGGCTTACCTAAAGATACCATTAGACTAAAATTTGTAGGCTCTGCAGGTCAGAGCTTTGGTGCTTTCGGCGCACCTGGACTTACTATGGAATTGGAAGGTGATTCCAATGACTATTTTGGCAAAGGTCTTTCCGGTGCAAAATTGATTGTATATCCTTCAAAATCTGCCAAGTTTAGAGCCAATGATAATATAATAATCGGTAACGTTGCCTTTTATGGAGCAACTTTTGGTGAAGCCTATATTCGTGGTATGGCTGGAGAGCGATTCTGCGTGCGCAACTCAGGGGTACGTGCCATAGTAGAAGGAGTAGGCGACCACGGCTGTGAATATATGACTGGGGGTATGGTAGTAATTTTGGGTAAAACTGGAAGAAACTTCGCTGCCGGAATGAGTGGTGGTATGGCATTTGTTTATGATATAGAAGGGGACTTCCGTAAGCATGTCAATATGGAGATGGTGAACCTTGAAAAACCTGAACCTGCCGACTATGATACTCTATATAAGATGATATCTAACCATAAGAAATTTACTCAAAGTGATGTCGCTGAAATGATATTGGACAACTGGGAAGATCTCAAGCAATTCTTTGTAAAAGTTATGCCAGAGGACTATAGAAAAGCCTTGGAAAAAAAGAATATAAGTACTACCGCAGATGTTTTTAATCTTTAATATGTAAAAAATGGGAAAACCTACAGGATTTATAGAATTTACAAGAGAACTTCCAAAATATAGGGACACTAAAGAAAGAATAAAGGATTATAAAGAATTATATCTTTCCTTCTCTGACGAAAAAACACAGACTCAAGCTTCAAGGTGCATGGATTGCGGTGTACCCTTCTGTCATTTTGGCTGCCCATTAGGCAATATTATTCCAGAATTTAATGATGCTACTTATAAAGGTGATTGGGCTTTGGCTCTACAGATATTACATTCTACCAATAATTTTCCGGAATTTACAGGCAGAATATGCCCTGCTCCTTGCGAAGCATCCTGTGTATTAGGTATCAACCAACCTCCAATAGCTATAGAGCATATTGAAAAAAGCATTATAGAAAAAGCTTATAGCCTTGGGCTTGTTACACCAAAAATTCCTACCCTTCGTACTGGCAAAAAAGTTGCTGTCGTCGGCTCTGGTCCTTCAGGACTTGCCGCAGCTGCACAATTAAACAAGGCAGGACACCTTGTCACCGTTTTTGAAAGGGCTGATAAGATAGGAGGACTTTTGCGTTACGGCATACCAGATTTCAAGTTAGATAAATCTGTTATAGACAGACGACTGGCAATCATGGAGCAAGAAGGTATAGTCTTTAAGACAAATGCCGATGTAGGTATAAATATTCATGTTGAAGATTTACAAAAAGATTTTGATGTAATTCTACTTACAGGAGGCTCCACAGTACCTCGCGACTTACCTATACCCGGCAGGAATCTTGTAGGCATATATCCTGCCATGGAGTTCTTGTCGCAGCAGAACAAAAGAGTTTCAGGAATAGCTAGAGAGAAGGATCATAAAAATATGGTTTATGAAAATGGAGAACTATTGGCTACAGACAAGCATGTAATTGTAATAGGTGGCGGTGATACAGGTTCTGACTGCGTAGGAACTTCCAATAGGCACGGCGCAAAATCTATAACACAAATAGAACTTTTGGGGAAACCTCCAATAGATCGCTCAGAGAGTACCCCTTGGCCTCAATGGCCCATGATGCTTAGAACATCGTCATCACACGATGAAGGATGCGAGAGACAATGGTCTATACTCACTAAAGAGTTTTTAGGAAATGATAAAGGTGAAGTTACAGGACTCAAGATAGTAGATATAGAATGGAAAGCTGTAGATGGCAGACCCCAGATGGTAGAAATCCCAGATACAGAAAGAGTTATACCATGTGAACTCGCCCTACTAGCTATGGGCTTTTTGCATCCTCAGCACACTGGAATGATAGAACAATTAGGCATTGCACTTGATGAAAGAGGAAATGTAAAAACTGAGAACTATCAAACTGATAATCCTAAAGTTTTTGCAGCTGGCGATATGCGCCGTGGACAATCCTTAGTAGTATGGGCAATTTCCGAAGGGAGAGAGGCGGCAAGAGCTATAGACATTTCTCTTATGGGCGAAAGTAGCCTGGAAGCCAAAGACAGAGGCATAATGGAAGTTTCAGAAGATTAATCAAGTCTAACAATCGTTGACATTTTTTAGATAATAAAAAATTATAGAGCCATTATTTTTGCTCGGCTTTAGAACTATGTTCAAAAAAATAATACTATTACTAAGCTTTGTATGCATTACGCTCAACTTATCAGCACAAGATGATGAGGCAAATAGTGATGAATTATTCTCCGTAATAGATACATCGAAAGAATTATTAAAATTCAACATTCAACAGTTGGATGATTATTTTACAGGCAAATATGAATCTGGAAAGTTTAATGGCAATGTACTAATAGCACAGAAGGGCAAGCCTATTTTCAGCAAATCCTATGGTTATGCCAATAAAGAAACTTGGGAAAAATTGAATATCAACTCCAGCTTCCAGCTTGCCAGTACCAGCAAACCTTTTACAGCAGCTGCCATACTAATGCTTGTAGATAGAGGTAAAATTAAATTAGATGATTCACTACAAGTATATTTCCCTGATTTTCCCTATAGTAATATTACGGTAAGGATGTTGTTATGTCATAGAAGTGGGCTTCCCGACTATCTTATCTTCTCAGAAAAATATTGGGATTCAAAAAAATATATGGATAACTGGGATGTATATTACATGATGGAGTGTTACAAACCCAAGATTGTTGCAGCACCCAACACTACTTTTGATTATAACAACACTAATTATGTAATTCTAGCTGCATTAGTAGAGAAAGTAAGCGGCCTATCTTTTGATAAATTTTTGGAAAAAAATATATTCAAGCCCTTGGGTATGAACAACACATGGGTATGGCATCCTGAAGACAATAGAAAAAAATCTCAGACCTATGGATATAGTTACAGTTGGAAGAGGAGAGTGCCAGATATGTATGATGGTGCATGGGGAGACAAAGGCATCTATTCTACTGTAGAAGATATGCTCAAGTGGGATCAGTCGTGGTACACCAATATTTTACTAACACCAAAATCTATAAAAGAAGCTTATAAAAATAACAATGTAACCTCAAGTAGAAAAAATTATGGCTTGGGCTGGCGCACTTACGCTACAGATGAAGGCTCAAAGATAATTTACCACAATGGTTGGTGGCATGACTACAATATCGTATTCAAACGATATTTAAAAGATACTACTACTATTATCATATTTAGCAACAAATACAATCAAAGTGTATATAAGACAGATCCTGTATTGGCAATTCTCAACAACAAACAACTACCTGTCAAAGACACAGTGCCTACTAGCCTTCCTAATGATACTGCATTGCTTAGGCTTCAGCTATCCATAAAAGCCGACAGCATTAAAAGAGCCGCTGACAGTATTTTTTTGGCAGAGCAAAAAAAAGACTTCACAAAAGTTACGTCTAATCAAACAACTCTTAAAAAAGATAGTAACACAGTAGTGAAAAACACGCCTACCTCAAGTACTACAAAGCCTACCCCTCCTAAGCCTCCTGTCCCCAAGAAACCCACCTACCCTATCACCCACATCATCAAAAAAGGAGATACACTATACAGCTTAGCAAAAAAATACGATTGTACTGTAGATGAGCTAAAAAAATGGAATAAACTCACTACGGCAGACATAAAAATTGGCAGTAAACTTATTATCAAGAAACCCGGCAGCAAATAGAATTTTGCTTTCGGAATAGTATTAATTTTCTTAAATTTACAAAAAAAATAGTATGCATTTCGAATTCACCGAAGAACAGCTCCTGATACGCGAAACAGCGCGCAACTTTGCACAGAATGTATTGAAAAAAGGTGTTATAGAGCGCGACAGAGACATGATATATCCTACTGACGAAGTTCGCCAGATGGGAGAGTTAGGTTTCTTAGGCATGATGGTAGACCCCAAGTATGGCGGTGGCGGAATGGATTGTGTATCCTACGTTCTTGCGATGGAAGAGATATCCAAGGTGGACGCCTCCTGTTCTGTAATCATGTCAGTGAATAATTCCTTAGTTTGTTGGGGTTTAGAGACTTTTGGCAGCGAAGAACAAAAGCAGAAATATTTAGTTCCACTCGCCAAAGGCGAAATTATAGGCGCATTCTGCCTATCAGAGCCTGAAGCCGGCAGTGATGCCACTTCACAGCGCACCACTGCAGAAGATATGGGAGACTATTACTTACTCAACGGCACCAAAAACTGGATTACCAATGGCGGAAAAGCCTCCGTATATCTCGTTATGGCACAAACCGATGCAGCCAAAGGACATAGGGGCATCAATTGCCTGATAGTAGAAAAAGGTATGCCCGGATTCGATGTGGGTGCCAAAGAAGATAAACTGGGCATAAGAGCTTCCGACACCCATACGTTATTGTTCAGTGATGTAAAAGTTCCTAAATCCAATCGCATCGGTGAAGACGGATTTGGGTTTAAGTTTGCCATGAAAACTTTGGAAGGTGGTCGCATAGGTATAGCATCGCAAGCCTTGGGCATCGCATCCGGTGCTTATGAGCTTTCTGTAGAATATGCTAAAACGCGCAAAGCCTTTGGCACAGAAATCGCCAACCATCAGGCTATACAATTCAAATTGGCTGATATGGCCACAGAAATAGATGCGGCAAGATTACTCTGCCTGAAAGCAGCATGGCTCAAAGACCAACATGACGACTACGCTATGGCATCATCTATGGCAAAGCTCTTTGCCTCAGAAGTAGCCATGAAAACTACCGTAGAAGCAGTACAAATCCATGGTGGCTACGGCTATGTAAAAGAATACCACGTGGAAAGATTGATGCGTGACGCAAAAATCACTCAGATATATGAAGGCACTTCCGAAGTACAACGCATCGTAATCGGCAGAGGTGTATTGAAATAATTCTAAGCTATTCGCGATTATTTCTTATGCATTTAGTAATTGTGAAGTAGAATACTGCATCATTCACTATTTTTTTAGTGAAAAATTGCTTTCTTTTAAAATATTAAGAAAGCAATTTTTATTTTATCTTTAAGAAAGATATTATCCTATGAAAGGGCTATTTCAAATTTTGTTACTGCTAATATTTCCTATCTCTCATGCACAAAATAATTATAATCCATTTCAGTACGGTTCGAGTCCTACAACTTTACCCACACCCAAGCCACAAAGTTTGGAACAATTGAGAAAAGAAAACCAGATTAAAATAAATCAACAAAATTCAGAAATACTTAAAAAATTTGGATTTGAACAGCCCCCGTCACAAGAACAAATTATCGCAAATCAAAAAAATTTAATCCAAGGACTTCCTCCAAAACCCTCAAAACAGGAACTCATTAATAAAGAAATACAAAAGATAATGTGGGAAATATCTATGGATGAAAAAAAGAAAAGCACCACCAATTATTATGACTCTGAACTCTACAAGAATGACCTGGAAAAATATAAGTCAGCCCAAGACAAAATCAAAAATATGCTTAATGGTAATACAGCTTTATCGCTACAAGACGCATATTATTACTGCGAAAATGCTTACGGTCAATCGTTTCTGGGATATACAGAATATAAAAACATTGTTGCAGAAAATGCAAAATTTATTACGACATGGCTAATGGAGAATAAATATGATATTACTAACTCGGAAGCAATACATTATGGCATCCAAAAGTTCTTATCCGACACTTTATATATACATTCATCTAATAGTGTTAAAGGGCATTTACCTTATTACTATGACTATATAGACGCTACAGGCTTGGTAAACAAACAAAATTATTTTGTCACAAAAACAATTGCTACAGGAGGAGGACAATGTCACACTATGCCAGTTTTGTATTTAATATTGGCAGAAACTCTAAATATTGAAGCCTTTGAAGCTTACAATCCTCGTCATACATTTATAAGGTTTGTGAATGCTTCAGGAACCATAGTAAATTACGAAGCCACAATTGATAAATTTTTGCCTGACCAATTCTATTTGGAAACTTTACCTGTAATGGCAAAATCTATGAAAAACAATATTTATATCAATACGCTCGACAAAAAACATTCTATAGCCACCATCTTATATGAATTGGGTGTCAACTATATACAAGAACATGGCATAACTGATTTATCATTTGTTCAAGAATGTATGAAAATCGCTGATACTCATTTCCCTTCACAAGATTTTATTTGTTTAGCCCGACATAATTTACAAAAAGTAATTTTAGCAAAACAATTCAATCAAGCTGTGAAGAAATTTCACATCCAAAATTTGAGTCAAATTACTAATTATCCGGAAGCCCATACTGCCTACCTTTCCTATTATGATTACATACAGAAAATAGCAGATTTAGGTATTCAAGATTTTCCAGAAGAAGAATATTTACAACTTCTTTCCTATTATGATACCAAAAGTAAAATTCAAATTTCAAAAAATATCCAAGCTAAAACAAAAAAATCTCTATTTATTCATTAATATGTATTAGCTTTAGTAATATGAAACGAAAATCCCATTTTATCGTTTTTGCTTTTTGGCTGTTCGTGGGTATAAGTTGTAAGACTACAACAAACATCTCTACTTCTGTAGAACCTTCATCGCCTACACCAGCAAAATATTTTGTACGGCAACCCCATATATTAGATAACGCTGATGATAGTGGCGTTGCTACTATCCCACCTCCTAAAATTCTACAAACCCTTATTCCTGAAATAGATACTTTCAATGCTTTTCTTGAATCTTATTTGGAATTATCCAAAATGCTAAAGGGTGAAATACCTGCCGATTTTGAACGAGCAGTATTTCTCAGTGAAAGTCCCTATTATCTCGATGCCTATAGTTACAAAGATTTTGAGAAGGCATTAGTACTTCCATTATATATGATTAATGCCCTTATAGAGGCGAATGACCATAGTGACAGCATCAATTTTGATGTAAGTGTGGGTCCACAAGGTAAGTTCGCCATGAACGACATCTCCTACCTGCCCGAACAAAAGCGCTCCCTATATCTCCAAACTCTTGCCAATTGGGCAATATTTGCTTTTATCACAGATACTACATTAGTCTATCCCTTACAACATCATCCTTTTGAGTATAATTCCGGCGACCCTTTTGGCACTAAGGATTGGTCAAATTCCTTAGTCACTCATTTATTACTTGACGAAAATCCCAAAGGCAATTGCTATGCAATGACGGCATTATTCAAGATTCTCTCGAATAGATTAGAGAGTGATGCCCGACTTTGTACTGCGCCTCAGCATATCTATATCCAACACAAAGATACCAAGGGCGACTACTATAATGTAGAGCTCGCTACAGCGGGATTCCCTCGCGACGGCACCATCCAAACACTCACACATAGTAGTTCTGATGCCATAAGGAATGGCATAGCTTTGCGGGAGTACGATGAAATACAAAGTATAGGACTATGCATGATTCAGTTGGCAAAGAGCTTTGAACATACTTATGGCACCAAATCCCACGATTTTCTGTTGCAATGTGCCGAAACGGTGTTACAGAATGATAGCCTCAACCTGAATGCCCTGCTGCTAAAACAGCAAGTATTAGATGATAGACTATTACAATACTGTAAGCTTTCACCTGAAAAAGATATAGCACAACTACGAAAAGACTTAGATATCCGTACAATACTAACGGCATTAGAAAGCCATAATGCCAAACTGTATGCCTTGGGCTATAGAGAAATGCCCATAGATATGCAGAAAATTATTTTGAGCGGAATCGCTCCTACTGCTACCTCGGCATATAATCCCACTCCCTTTGCCAGCATAAAAACGATAGAAGACAAGGAGAATACCTATACCACGCTATATAATGGCATATTTCAGGAAGTATTCCGTCAGGAAGACAAAGTACAGTATGGACACTTCACCTACAATACCCATACCCGACATATAGAAGACATCAATATAAAAGCGCAAGACCCCTACCTGATAGACCCCGTAGCCTTCGCCTACGACTTCGGCGCGAGAATCTATGATGCGAGGATAGGAAGGTGGATGAAACCCGATGATTATGAAAAATTATCCCCTGCATGGACACCCTATAGATTTGGATTAGACAATCCGATTATTTTTATTGACCCAGATGGTAATGACGAGTATTACTTTAATAATGACGGTACATGGTTCGTAACAAGATGGGATGGAGTAGATCAATTTTTCATCCAAGGGTCTGTAGGTAGTACTTATCGTTTAATGGATATTTATGCATCTACGAAAAGTCTCAATGGCTTTATCACAGATGTATTAGGTGAGGATGATGGAGATATTGTATCTATGTACATGTCAGCAGACCCTGAATTTTCTAAAGACCTATCTAATAATATAGCAAATAAAGGAGATAATAAACAATATAATGCGCTAAAAACTAATGCAGCACTAATACCAATATCCAATGCCGTAGATGCTATATCAGATGTATTAAGTTTTGGAGAGAAGCCTGTACTAAAAAATGTAGTAAAACTTTCTATAAAAAAGGCTCCTAATTTGTTAGATGAAGTAGTTGTAACTACAGCAAAGACAGCAAAGACTGTAAAAGAATTAGGTAAAGCTAAATATGGTAGATACAAAATAATATTTAATGATGGTTCTGAATATGTAGGAAGAACCATACAAGAATTTAAAAAACGAATGGGGCAGCATTTTGGTAAAGGTGGTAAATTTGCTGGTAAAGCAGGCGAAGTAAAAGAAATAGTGTACCAAGAATTGGAAGGTGTAAAACGTAAAGCACTTAAATTTAAAGAACAAGAATGGTTAGATGAAGCTAAAAAAGTTGCAGAAGATACGGGAGCAAAAATTTTGAATAAAATCAACGCAGCAAGAAAGAAAAAACAATAATGAAAATTGCTAGAGAAGAAATATCAACTGGTTTAATATATTCTAAAACTGAAAAAAATTACTTATCTATTAGAATTAATGATGATTATATTTCTAAAGAAGGAGAGATATCATCTCTTATAGCTAATAGAGGTATCAAAAGTGCAGTAATTGAAAATAATTTTGACTGTAAAATTTTAAACGAATTATTGTATATTAAGTCTTTAATAATTAGTGCAAATAATGCTTTTATTTGTCCTAATTTATATAACCTAAAAAATCTAAAAAAGATCAATTTAGAATTTAGCTACAACATGGCTATAGATTTTTCCAATTTTAAAGAGTTAGAAGAAATAGACATACCGTGGAATAATAATTTAATATTTAAAGGAGCAGATAGCTTAAAATATCTAATCCTACGTAAATATGGTAAAGAAATATTTGAATTAGAGTTACCTCAAAGTATAGAGTTTTTAGAGTTAATACAAGGCAAATTAAAATCTGTACAGGGCATAGAAAAGTACAAAAATTTAAAAGCATTGGTTTTGTATGCACAACCTAAAATGGAAGAATATTCAGCCATAGGTGAATTACATCATTTAGAATTTTTACACCTACACGGAGGCCATCTAAAAGATGTAAATTTTATAACAAGACTCAAAAATCTTAAATGGTTGGTATTAGAAAATTGTAAGGAAATAGATACCCTAAAGCCATTGCTTCAATTAGATAATTTAATTGGTGTTCAATTAGTAGGTTCAACAAAACCATTAGACGGCGATAAAAGTATTCGAGATATAAAAGATAAATACGAGTATCATTATCCCTACAAAACAGTAGGACAACGTTTATATAAAGAATTATAATCCCCCACCCGCTGTACGTAGAATTAGGCTGCATACCTTACCTGAGTTTACCTTTGGTGCTACTTCGAGGTGTACGTAGGTTCATCACGCTAACTTTTGTACAGTTTAATTTTATAAATGTAAAAAATTTAATATATTCGATATATAATTACCTGTTAATGGAAAATCAGAATCTCCCTAATGAGCAGCAAAATACTTTGCCTACATCTTTTTACAGGCTATTTTTCACAGGAAAAGGCAGTGAATTATTTAAAATCTCAGTTGTAAATATACTTTTCTCCATAGTGACCTTAGGATTTTACTATCCTTGGGCAAAAGTCCGCATGACAAAATATTTGTATCACCATACCTTGTTGGCAGATAGTCCTTTTGAATACCATGCCACGCCCATGCAGATATTAAGAGGCTATCTCAAGATATTGGTGCTAATAATACTGATTTATGCACTTATGCTAGGGTCTATGTTCACCTTTGGTCAAGAAAGTAAAATTACATTCATCGTTATTGTACTAGTATATATTTTGATTTTGGGATTAATGCCTGTAGCGATACATGGAGGGCTTCGCTTCAGAGCCTCTAAATCTTCATGGCGTAATATTTTCTTTGGCTATAGAGGAAATCTGAAGGAATTTGCATTACTATTCTATAAAAATATATTCCTTACTGTCGTCACACTCGGGTGGTATAGTTTCTGGATGGGAGCAAACCTCAGTAAATATATCTATGGGCATCTTCGATTTGGCAACATACAATTTGGTTATTGCGGCTTAGGCAGAGACCGTTTTTTAATAAACATCAAAGGGATTCTACTATCTATAATTACTTTAGGATTATATGTTTTTTCATGGCGTGCACAGCTTTACAACTATGATATGGACAATACCTATATGGTACAAGATAATCGCGAAATAAGATTCGATGCCAACCTCAGCGGATGGCGACTTTTCAAGTTTGAAATAGTAAATCTTTTCTTATTGACGATTACCTTAGGTCTTGCCTATCCTTGGATAATCAAGCGTACACTGAATCTCATTTTTGATAATGTGGTCGTAGAGCAAGGATTTTCTCCTAATACCATAATACAAACAGAAAGTGACTTCAATGATGCCTCCGGCGAAGACTTTTTGGATGCCCTAGATGTAATATGACGATAGAAACTTACAGTGCAAAATACTTGGATGGCATCTCTTCACGACCTCAGGAGGTGGAAGTTGTAGTGCAAATTGATGGATTAGACATCTATACTCGTGATGCTAAGCATATACTTTGGAATTACAAAGACATAGAAAAACAGGAATTAGGAAACAGTATTCTCAACAATAAGTATCCCAGAGAAAGTTTACTGTTTTCTAAAGAAGATTTTGAAAAATTACGTTCTCATAAATACTTACATAATCAGTTACGCACCAAATTCTTTTGGCTTCTAGCCAATAATGATAAGGTTGTAATCCCATTGCTCATATTAATTATAGTTTCATTTTTTACGATATATTTCTGGGGCACCAAAATCCTCACAAAAGCTGTAATGCCATTTATAAGCAAAAAGACAGAAATTAGCTGGGGAAAGACGCTTTCTGTAAATATGTTACAGAATGAGGAAAAAAACGACAGCGCTACTGTACTTATAAATAGATATTGGAAACAACTGAACCTCGCCCCTGCCGACACAAATGTACATATTACTGTAATATCTGACGACATCATGAACGCTTATGCACTTCCCGGTGGTAATATTGTAGTATATGATAGCATCATACGCATGATGCACAGCCATGAAGAACTATCTGCATTATTAGCGCATGAGTATATACACACTAGGAATAGACATAGTATGCAAATACTGCTGAACTCTCTTTCTAGGACAGTAATCATTTCCTTGTTTTTTGGCACCAATTCTGCTAGTGTAATGCAGAATGTTGACGTAGTAAATCAATTACATTACAATCGTGGGCTAGAAAAAGAAGCAGATATGGAAGGTCTTCAACTGCTCTCTAACGCACATCGCAACGTTAATGGGATGCCGGAACTTTTTACAAATATGAATAAAGCAGTGTCAGAAGATAAAGAGGATGAAATCAATATTGGCGGTAAGACATACCATATTCCAGAATTTTTACAGACACACCCATCCTTACCACACCGAATAAAATATACCAAGAGTTTCATCCAGAAACATCCCAAAAGATATGAGGAACCTCAATTAGAAAAAATTTTTAATGCTTTAGAGACATCCTGTAATAAGCAGCAATTCTAGTCGTCTTTTCTGATTCTATCATATATCCTTATTCCCGTCATAAGAAGTACTGATAATACAAATACGCCTACTATAGCCCAAAGCATACTCATCTGATTTTTTACAACTACTAAAAATACTATAATAAATAAAAGAATGGTGGCAACCTCATTCCAAATTCTGAGTTGTTTCGATGTCCACGAGAAAATATTTTTTTGTTGCTGTAAAAATATAGTATGACATACTATATGATAAATATACAAAGCAAGTACGAACCCAAGTTTCCATAACAACCAAGAAGGAAAGCCACCATATAGGTGTAGCATATATAATCCCAATAGCAAAGTAATTATTGCAGAGGGCCAAGTGATGATATACCACAGCCGCCACTGCATAAGTAAATTTTGTTGTATAAGTATAGAACGAGAAGGTTCTGCTTTATCCTGCGCTTCACGAGTATAAATAAACAATCTAGGCATATAAAATAATCCCGCAAACCAATTGACAACGAAGATGATATGTAAAGCTTTAAGATATAGGAACATCGTTACTCATTTTCAGCTACCACTTCTATAACTTCCGGCACAAATCGCTTCATCAATTGTTCAATTCCTTGCTTCAATGTGATGGTAGAAGAAGGACACCCACTGCAAGAACCTTGTAGCTGCAATACCAAAATACCATCTTCAAATTTGACAAAACTGATATTGCCGCCATCCATCTCCACAGCAGGTTTTACATATTTATCCAATGCCGCTTTAATACGGATATTTACATCAGAATCATCATCAGAAATAGTATTACTTGCTTGTGCCTGAGAACGTACATATCCCAATGAAAATAGTGGCTTATCTACTTCCAAATATTTTTTTATTTCTTCCCTCAATTCCGGCATAGCTTCTGCCCAAAGTACCGTGTCATCCTTAGAAATACTAATATAATTTGTAGATAAAAACAAATTTTGCACATAGGGAAAAGAATAAATCACATTGGCAAAATGCGTATCTATACTTAACTCATCGCGAGATAATTGAAAAGCCTCACCATCAATAAGTGATCTATTTACGACAAATTTTAAAGTATTGGGATTTGGTGTTGCTTCGGTATAAAGCATTACTGGAGTAGAATTAACTGTTGACATTGTAGAATCTATATTTTATGAAACAACAATTAAATATAAATGTTGATTCTATTATTTTCTATTAAAAACTGTAGAATTCGCTTGTGCGGTTGGAAGCATAAAAATCTCTTCAATATTGACATGTGCAGGTTGACTAGCAATAAAATACACGCTTTCTGCAACATCTTCGGCAGATAATGGCTGAAATCCTTCATAGGTTTTTTCTGCGACTTCTTTATTCCCTTTATATCTCACCAAAGAAAATTCAGTATCTGCGGCTCCAGGACTTACACATGAAACCTTGATATTGTCATTTACCAAATCTATCCTCATGCCTCTACTCATAGCTCTCACTGCATGTTTAGTACCGCAATACACATTGCCTCCCCCATAACTCTCTATCCCTGCCAATGAGGCTATATTGATAATGTGACCCTTGCCGTGTGCAATCATTAATGGGACAACTTCTCTAGTCACATACAATAGGCCTTTTATATTAGTATCTATCATGCGTTCCCAGTCGTCATAAATACCAGCTTGAATAGGGCTTCTACCTACTGCTAATCCCGCATTATTTACTAGCACATCTATCGTTTTGAAATTTTCGGGTATAGAAGCAATAGCTTCTTTCACCGCATCAAGGCTTCTAATATCAAAAGTAAGCACTAGTACTTTTGTACCATAATTATTCCTTATAGTATCGGCTACTTTATTTAGGCGTTCTCCCCTTCTTCCAGTAATAATACATGTCCATCCTTGCTGTGCAAACTTATAGGCAATAGCTTCCCCAAATCCTGATGATGCTCCTGTTATTAGAATAGTTTTTTGCATGATGATTACAAAAATAATAGTTTAAAACATATAGATAAAAAATAGGCTCACCTTTATGGCGAGCCTATTTTTATAATTTACTATCAAAAAATTATTCTTTTCCTGCTTTTAGTCCAGGATGTGGGGCAGGAGGATTGCTTGTTCCTTGCACTGCATCATCTACAAACTTGAACTGAACAGCATTTGTTGCTTGAGATGCATCTGTAGAAGTTTGACCACTATAGTTAAGAATAAATCTGTCTCTAGAGATACCATATTTTTCTACAAGATAGTCTATTGCTTCAGAAGCTCTATTGTATGACAACTGCTCATTGTACTTAATATTTTTAGGTGAAACTGTATTAGCATTAACACTCATTCTCAAATCTGGGCATTCTTGCATCTTAGTAGCAATTTGTGCTAATTGCATATTAGCATCAGCTGGAACACCATATCTATCTACAGAATAGTTCAATGAAGGCAAAGTAGCATCTAAGCAAGAGTTCGTGGCTGAATTTTTACCGAAGTTAGGATTTTCCAATATAGCTTTGATTTGATCACAACATTGCTTAGGCGCAAAGTCAAAGACATTTTTACAATCTACTATAGGTAATTGTGGAGAAGAGAATGGCTCTGGATCATCACAGTCCATACAACCATCACCATCACTATCTTTAGTCACACCATTAGCATCTACAGGGCAGCCTTGCTTAGAATCTGGCTGCTTATCAGTACAGTCAGAAACGCCATCACCGTCTTCATCTTTGCTACAGTCAGGAGAAGGCTTTTCATATTTACGTAGATATAAGTCTGTAGGGTTTTCCCACCACATAGGCAATTCTCTTTTCTTTGCACTACCTAGGTTGTAAGCTAATTTAGCAGAAATATAGTGATATGTATCAAAGTCACGCGTAAGGTCTCCTTGTTCTGTCCAGCGACGGCTGTCCAAGAGGTCATCATTCGTAAAGGTAGCTTTTTCTTCCAATCCTAATGCCCATCTTTTCTTTTTACCCATAAGATATTCCACACCTATACCGATATGTGCAATAGGGTTGAATACATAAGATTTTAATGATTCTTCATTTTTATGTCCTTCTGCGGCTGTTTCCCAGTCCATTTTACGAGGGCGACCATCAAAAACATTATCATAAAGATAGTGCCACACATCTCTTCTCTCACTAGGTGCTACGTTACCTCCCCTAGGGCTAGAAGCTTTGAAGGCATCCATAGACTGAGTGGCCAAATCAAAATTATGAGGCATATTATTATCGTCCAATGCATCCACCCAAGTTTTGTATAACATACCACCAAAACCTACTAAGCCATATACATTCCATCTATTGTCTGGCTTGTGAAACAAAATATTGCCTAAATTCAATATTAAGTTAGCATCTGCATCAATAATATTATTTCTATAATTTGAATAAACTGTAGTATTACCAGGGAAATCAGAATATTTCACACCATTATTAGTACCGTTGTATGCAGCATCTCTAATTGCAGGACGTGTATTTTGTAAATCTCCTGTCAAAGATAGTGGCTCATAGTTTACACCATAAGTTCTATGAAAGGCTACGTCATAACGCAAAGAAAGTAAATACCCTATATTATGTCTGAAGAATATACCGGCACCCCATCCTGGTCTAGCCTTAACGTCACCAGATGTGTACGAAAAACCACCAGAAAGACCTATCGCCGGCATGTGACGACGACGAGGAGCATATAAAGATTTTCCATTAATGTACTCTTCATATTGATCCCACTTTTTTTCTTTGACGTGTTCTTTTACCGGCCAATATTCTTCCGGTAATCTGTGTTGGTCATCCACAACGTCTGTGTTGTTATCCTGTGCATTGACATTCAAACCAAGAGCGAGGATTGCAAAAAGAAACAATTTTCTCATGTTAGTAAATATTTTTGTAAAATTATATAATATTTTAGAATTAATGAATATTGGTAATAAAATTAAATTATTAACTAATAGGCTCTCAAATTTTTTCCCTCATAAAAATTAATAAATGACTTAATACAGGATTTTGTTCCTCCTACTGTAGGATAATCTCCAGTGAAGTACCAGTCTCCCAAATTATTGGGGCAGGCAATATGGAGATCTTCTACAGATTGATAGATTATCTGTACATCAGAAAATATATGATTAGGCTTCACTATGTCACTAATTTTTTGTAGTATCTGTTGGTCTGTAAAAGGTGCGTAAACTTTCTTTACAGGATTTCCAATCTGACCATCCGTTTTTAATAATTCAATCTTACACTCTTTATAGATAGATTCCAAATAACTAGACGGCAAATTTTCTTTGATTAGTTGCACAGCCGCCTTAAAAACAACAAAATTTCCTATTTTAGACATATCTATGCCGTAGCAATCAGGGTATCTAATCTGAGGTGCTGATGATACTATAATTATTTTTTTGGGCTGAAGCCTGTCCAACATAGTGAGAATACTTTCTTTGAGCGTAGTACCTCTTACTATTGAATCATCCAGTACTACTATGGTGTCTCTATTATTTTGGACTATACCATAGGTGACATCATATACATGGTGCACTAAGTCATTTCTAGCGTCATCTTCTGTGATAAACGTTCTAAGTTTTACATCTTTTATTGCTATTTTTTCTATTCTTGGCGTTTGAGTAATATACTTTTCTATTGTATCGGCATCATTGATATTATTATCTCGAAGGTATTGGATTTGTCTTCTTATAAAAGATTTTCTGAGCTCGTCCACCATGCCATAGAATGCTACTTCTGCCGTATTGGGAATATATGAGAACACAGTATGCTCGAAATCATAATCTACGGCTTCGAGTATCTTATGGGTAAGGAGTTTGCCCAATTCCTTTCTTTCTCTGTATATTTCATAATCACTTCCTCGTGAAAAATATATCCGCTCAAAACTGCACGATTTTTTCTCAGCTCTTTCTATCGTAGGGATTATGGTTACTGCGCCATTTTTTCTTATAGTAATGGCCGTAGCAGGCTCCAATTCTTTGACTTTGTCTCTGTGGACATTAAAAGTGGTCTGTATGGCTGGTCTTTCACTGGCTACTACCACTATTTCATCATCATAATAATAATATGCAGGGCGTATGCCGTTAGGATCTCTCATGACAAAGGCATCGCCATGACCAATTATTCCCGCCATTACATATCCCCCGTCAAAGTCCTGAGCAGAGGGCTGTAGTATATTTTGGTAGTTCAGGTTTGAAGCAATCTGATTTGTGATAGTTCTATTATCTAGCCCTAGATACTTATATTGTTTGAACAATCTCTGATTTTCTGTATCTAAGAAATGTCCTATTTTTTCTAATACGGTCATAGTATCTGATACTTCCTTGGGGAATTGCCCCAACTGTACTAAATGTTCAAATAACTCATCTACATTAGTAAGGTTAAAGTTGCCTGCTACCATCAATGTACGGGTCTTCCAGTTATTGGCTCTGATACGCGGATGGCAGTTACTTTTACTATTACTGCCATGCGTACCGTATCTGAGATGTCCAAGTAGCAAATCTCCCATAAATGGAATATGATTTGTGATATATGCATCATCGGCATTCTGAAGGATATTCTCTCCGACAGAATTTATCTTCTCAAAAATTTCGGCATATATTTCTTTTATCGCATTTGTGGCTATACTTCTTTCTCTATCATAATATGGCACCCCGGGAGGTGAATCTATCTTTACGCTTACTAGCCCTGCTCCATCTTGTCCTCGATTGTGTTGCTTCTCCATGAGCAAGTACATCTTATGCAAACCATAAAAGATATCACCATACTTTTCCTTATAAAATGATAGGGGTTTCAACAACCTCAAGAATGCGATACCACATTCGTGTTTGATTACGTCACTCATAGATTTTCGACTGGCTAAAGATACTTAATTGTATAACGTATGCTAAAATTAAATAATTTTAAACCAAAGGAATAGTATAAGATTATAAGTTTTACTAGTACGTAAAAGCAAATAGGGCTATTTTTGCATATATGCAACCTATATTTATTGCTTTTGAAGGCATAGACGGCAGTGGAAAAAGTACACAGATAAAGAAACTACAACAGCGTATTCTAAATCTAGGTGAGCAGGTGCATATTACTTGTGAGCCTACAAATGAAGACCTCGGTCTTCTTATAAGAAAAATTTTTAGTGGCACTAGACCTTCAAATCCTTATGCTATTGCAGGACTATTCTTGGCTGACAGAATGGAACACATTCTCAATGACAATGATGGTATGCTAAAGAAACTAAATGAGGGCTATCACATTCTTAGCGACAGATATTACCTTTCATCTTATGCCTATCATGGTGCTCATGTAGATATAGATTGGGTCATAGAAATGAACAAAGTAGCAGTAAATTGCCTAAAACCTCATGCACATTTTTTTATAGATATTTCTCCTGAAAAATCTATAGAGAGAATACAAAAAGGACGTACTACGCAAGAGATTTATGAAAACTTAGACAATCTTATTGCTGTAAGAAAAAAATATCTCGAAGCCTTTGACAAGATTTCTTCTTATGAAAAAATAGTCATCATAGATGGCGATAAGGATGAAGACAGTATTGCAGAAGAAATTTACACTAACTTCTTAGCACTTACTACTTGTAACTAAATCTTACCACAATAGATTTTGAGATAACAACCTCGGCTTTCTGACTTCCAGATTTAAACATACTGCCAAACATCGAAAATATACTTCCTAATCCTCCCATGCTATTCGGCTTATTGAACATGCCTGTATATAAGTCGTCCCATGTGGCATTGGATACATTCAATGGCATATCAACTGTAACATTCATTGATTTGGCAATAACATTTGCCTCCTCACGTGCTCTTCTCATCAGCCTATCTATTAGCTGTAGTTCATATTGATGCTGATTTGTCACACCTGTGCTCATTATCATAGTTTCTATATCATCTACTTTCTCCAATTCTGCTTCCAATGCTTCTAGCTGGCTCATGCTATTTAGCGTAACTTCAAAGGAATTGCCAAACATATCCAAGCCTTTGGTACTACCCATGCCGTTTTTCTCATTTTCTTTATTATACTTATACATATATTTATGTTTATCTAGAATCATCTCTATTTGGTTCTTGGTAAGCTGTTGTTTATTACTTGTTTTACGAACATTTCTGACTTCATTTTCGTCTTCACTATAATCATCGTAGTCAAAGGCGTCTGCATTTTCGATACTTATCATAAATTTGATAATATCCGGTGTGACTGTCATGGTATCACTGACTTTTACCTCTATATACTTTTCTGTACCTTGAATAGTGGTGAGCGTTTGTGCAGAGATTGTGGATGCTACTAAAAATGCTGCCAATAGTGTAATAGACGTTTTCATAAGTATGTAATTTATTTATTTCGGATAAAAATATAAAACTGTTTCAATTTCACCATATTTATTTAGAAATGTATTTAAAAATATTTTTTGTACCTTTAGACTACGATGAAGCAACTTTGCAGGAAAGAAATTGCGAATGTGATTACGCATGGAATTGGTTTTATAGTATTTATAGTATTGATTCCTATCCTGTTATACAAAACATATAGTTATAATTCTTCTTTGGTATTCACGTGCGTATTATTTTGCATGGGGCTTCTTCTTGTTTATGGATTTTCTACGGTATATCACTACTTCCAAGATGAAAAAGTAAAAAAAGTATTAAGAGTTTTTGACCATTCAAGTATTTATATATTGATAGCAGGCACTCAATCTCCGATAATATACAGATGTCTCCCTCATAAGGATGCCGTAATATTTCTTTCTATATTATGGTCTATTGTTGTATTGGGAATTATTTTTAAGATTTTCTTTACTGGAAAATATGAGTTTGTATCCCTAGTGTCCTATGTGGTTATGGCATTTATAAGTTTCTTTGCTTTCGATAAGATTTTTGCTTTCGATAATTTGACTTTCAAAATTTTACTGATAGTTGGTGGCGTAGCCTATTTGAAAGGTATTATTTTTTATGCATGGAAGAGATTCACTTATCATCATGCAATATGGCATGTATTTGTATTTACTGGGAGTATATGCCACTTTATTGGAATATATCAGATAATGCAATAGTACTAGAAGACTAAAGGCACATCATAATAATGGTTATACAACCTTGTGACCATTCCCAGCGAAAAATAATTGCTCTTCAATTCAAAGTCGTTGACATTTGCTGCATATTTTCTGATATGGACTACCATCTCTAAGGCCATATTTATTTTGGGATTCAGAATATATCCAGCACGTAGTTCATTGTTTACAACTTTATAAGCAATACCATTACCTATCTTTATATTGTCATTTGTAGAAGCCGCCGCCGCATTTTTTAAGATATCTGCGCCATAGTTTACTCCTCTCACATCTACGCCTGCACGGGAGAAATTAAATTTATAATTGGCATACAATCTTTTATATCTATAATTTGCCAATAAAAGTATCTCATTAAAATTTGCACCCATAGGATGTGCCAATGATTGGTTGTAATGGGAGTAGTGTAATATACTATCCGTCTTACCTTGATAGGTATACGGACGCACCGCATTATATTCCAATTGCACATTCAAATTCTTGACTCCAGCTACATCATAATACTTCACTCCTGCTTGCCATCCTGTACGTCTTCCGGAAGTATTGCGACCACCACTCATTTCATTGATGGCAAGTTGCCCGTACAAGGAAATATATCTAGGCAGTCTTACGGAAAGATTCAATCCATATAGGCTATTAATATCTAAGTTTTTTTGCAGCCCTCTGATTCCTATAATAGGATTAAGCATATTGAAATCAAAGGCTGTATGTCCTGCATCTGTGGTGCGTCGCCACATGATACCCTCAAATATGCCTACCTGAACCCATGGATGAATAGCATAGGAAAGATAATTGAAGGTGGCAAATTTCCTAGGAAATCCTAGTGTAAAGTCTGTAATACTGTTATTGTTATTAATCAACTCGGCAAAAATGTTGACATACTTTATTTTCCAAAATTTGGTAGAAGTTTGTATAAAAGGATAAGAATTTGAGTTATCTGAAAGTAACAAAGAGCGGTATCCATCCCCTACAAAGTGTTTGTTGCTGCCTACTTGTATATTAAAGTATTTATTGGGGCTATACGAGATGTAGGCAGCACTTCTATTAAAGTCCCACCCTGTACCCTTGAACTGTCGAACTTTAGACTCGCCCGGAGCGGCTCTATTCTTGGCAACATATCCTTGTACATAATCAGGAAATTCTGCCTGTTGCTCCAAAAAGGTCGTAAATATGCTTACTTTCTTGCCTATATCTCCTCTTAGTTCCACACCACGAAGATTATAGAACTTTTTTCCTCCTTTGTAACTGTCATAGCCCAACTCAAATCTAATGATAGGATTGGCAGCAACATAAAATTTTCGGGGGGCATACCCTCTATTGTTGTAGGGCATTTCAATTTTTACTCCATAATTACTGCTGTCTATATATGTAGGTTTTATAAAACCATGTTCGTCAAACCTGAGCATATCGCCATATCCTATCACATTGATAGCCTTTTTGAAAAAATTGTCATTATCCAGTTGCTGTAGCCCAAAAGTAGTATCGGGATATACTACAGTATACACCTCAGATGCTAAGTAAGGCTTGAAAGATGAATGAAAAATATTTTTATCTTGCTCGTACAAATACTTGCTATAGTATAAGTCATAGTTATATTCTAAAGGCAGATTCTGCTGCTGTGCACATATACTTTTACACCCTAGAATAAGTATAATAAATAGTAATATTCTAATACGCTCTTTCTTCTCCACGAATCATGTTTACAATAGTAAGCACAATAATACGTAAATCTAAAAGAAAACTCCAATTTTCTACATACCAAATATCAGCATGAATACGCATTTCCATCAATTTTGGATCCTTAGTCTCACCTCTGAAGCCATTCACCTGAGCCCACCCTGTAATGCCGGGCTTTACAAAGTGACGCACCATAAATTTATCTATGACTTTAGAATATTCTTCTGTATGTCGCAACATGTGAGGACGAGGGCCTATTACTGACATGTGTCCCAAAAGTACATTGATAAACTGAGGTAATTCATCCATACTTGTCTTACGCAAAAACTTCCCTAAAGGTGTGATTCTGTCGTCATTGGCAGATGCTTGGCGCACATCACTATCCATATTTACATACATAGTACGGAATTTATACACCGTAAATGGTGTATTCATAAACCCAGTACGCTGCTGCCTAAAGAATATAGGCCCTTTGGATGTCAATTTCACCAAGAATGCAACTAATGGAAGCAGCCACCATAAAATAGTTACAAACAGCAGTATAGTGAAGCCGTAATCGAATACACGCTTTACGATTCTATTCACAATATTTTCCAAAGGTTCGCTACGTAATGTCAATACTGGAAAAATGCCATAGTAATCTATGGCTACTTTATTGAGTTGATTCGTAAGCAGGCGACTAAGGTCAGGTACTATTTTTATACGAACACAAGCATCATCGGCAAAATTTATGAGGGATTTTATCTTATCTTCCTGTTTATAAGGCAACGCACAAAATATCTCATCTATATCATTATCTGCTGAATACTTTTTACTGTCTTCAACATTACCCAGTATCAGATGTTTTACCTCTGGAAATCTTTCAGGCTCATCATCAAAGAAACCAATAAATCTATACCCATATTCTATCTTATAATCCAGCATTTTCTTAAACTCCTGCCCCGTCTTACCCGCACCAATAATTATAGATGTTCTGGAATTAAAGCCTCGGGATCTATAGAATCTTACCACTTTTATAAATCCAAATCGCCATAGTGTAGTCAGCGCCATAGAAATCATGTACGTAACCATGAGTACTTCACGCGAGATTTTAAAAGTTTGGTTAAGGTCTTTGAATATTACAATATAGGAGAAGGATAGTACTATCTGAAAGAAAAACAACTTCACCAGCATGACCAACAGTTCCGTAAAACGGGTATTGCGGTACATATCAAAGGTGCCGCTCAGTTGTGCTGCAAATATATATATAACGTTCAGGTAAAACCAAAGCTGGATATACTTATTATCCAAGAGGTGATCAAAGCCATAGAAAGCATAAAAGTGTGCCGCAATATAAGCTATGGTTAAGATTACCATATCTCCTAGTGCGTGCATAAACACATATAGATTTGTAATTCTATGTCTCAAAATTTTACATTTAGTGGCTTCTACAAATAATATCCACAACTATTGCAAAGTTATGAATATTATTCACTATTATAGACTGGAAAGTTATAATTTTGGTTGATCTTCTAAATTAAAAAATATTTTTAGAACTAAATATACTATATGAACAATAAAGACGAAAGGCTAAAGGCATTACAGCTCACCCTAGATAAGATAGATAAACAATATGGAAAAGGTGCTGTAATGAAGTTAGGTGATAGCAAAGTTGTAGAATCTGATGCCATATCTACAGGCTCTGTAGGATTAGATATAGCCTTAGGGATAGGAGGCTTTCCCAGAGGCAGGATTATAGAAATTTTTGGTCCGGAGTCATCAGGAAAAACGACATTGGCTATACATGCAATAGCCGAAGCTCAGCGCAAAGGGGGCATAGCAGCCTTCATAGATGCAGAACACGCCTTTGATAAGACCTATGCCAAAGCCTTGGGCGTAGATGTGGATAATCTTCTTATTGCCCAACCTGATGATGGTGAGCAAGCACTAGATATTGCAGAGCAACTCATACGTTCTGCGGCTATAGATATTATCGTTATAGACTCTGTAGCAGCACTTGTACCTCGTAGCGAGATAGAAGGTGAAATGGGAGACTCCAAGATGGGATTACAAGCCCGACTTATGTCTCAGGCTATGCGTAAGCTTACAGGAGCTATCAATAAGACAGGATGTTGCTGCATATTTATCAACCAACTTAGGGATAAGATAGGTGTGATGTTTGGCAATCCCGAAACTACTACAGGTGGAAACGCCCTCAAATTTTATGCCTCTGTCCGTGTTGACATTCGTCGTTCAGGACAAATTAAAGACAAAGAAAACAATGTCATAGGCAACCAAACTAAGGTAAAAATTGTGAAGAACAAATTAGCACCGCCATTTAAGACTACAGAATTTGACATCATGTATGGACATGGTATTTCCAAAGAGGGTGAGGTAGTAGATATGGCTACAGATCTCAATATCGTCCAAAAGAGTGGCTCGTGGTTTAGTTATGAAGGTGCCAAAATAGGACAAGGTCGTGATGCGGTGAAACAGTTTTTACTAGATAATACAGGTCTTATGGATGAACTGGAAGCAAAAATCCGTGCAAGTCTATCCACAGAGGCATAGGTATTTCTCTTCTTATGATAAAGGCTGCTTCAGGGCTGCTTTTTTATTTCATTATCAAATTAATTTTAGCGTAGAGGCTGTCTAATTTTTATTTTTTGATTCCCACGCCTTTGATTTCTATAGCAAAACCAAAAGAATTCAGTGCATATTTTCATTATTCATCGCAAGATTAAGATTTTGCATAAATTCCTTAATATGAAGAAACTTTCCCCCATTGTTATAGCTTAAGAAAAATAACAAATAACCTTCCTTACAAAAGTTCTCACATAATCTCCTTTAGAATCTGTTCTAAGCTTACGCCTTCGGCTTCGGCTTTGAAGTTGCGGATGACGCGATGGATAAGTATAGGTAGAGTTACTGCCTGTATATCTTCGATATCGGGAGAGTATTTGCCGTGAACGGCAGCATGAGATTTTGCAGCCATAATGAGTGCTTGTGAGGCACGAGGTCCGGCGCCCCAGGCTATATATTCATTTACAATCTTTGCAGCTTTGCTCGTCTGCGGCCTTGTGGTACTCACCAAATTTACGGCGTAGTGAATAAGGTTTTCATTGACAGGAATGCGCTTAATGAGTTGTTGGTAATCGAGGATGTCTTGTCGCGACATGACCTTAGAAAGCGGAATTTCATTATTGGAAGTCGTCTGCTTCACTATGGCAAGTTCCTCCTCATAGGAAGGGTAGCCTAACGAAATATTAAACATAAACCTATCTAACTGAGCTTCTGGCAAGGGATAGGTTCCTTCCTGTTCTATGGGATTCTGGGTAGCCAACACAAAGAAGGGAGGCTCCAAAATATAGCCATGTCCGGCGGCAGTCACCACCTTCTCTTGCATAGCCTCCAAAAGGGCTGCCTGTGTTTTGGGTGGTGTCCTATTGATTTCATCTGCCAAAATGATATTGGCGAAGATGGGTCCCTTGTTGAACTTAAAATGTTTGTTCTCATCCAAAATCTCCGTACCCACAATATCAGAAGGCATAAGGTCTGGCACGAACTGTATGCGCTTAAATTTGAGATCCAATACATCGGCTACAGTCTTTATGAGCATTGTCTTTGCCAGCCCCGGTACACCTACCAATAAACTGTGTGTATCAGAAAATAGGGACAGCAATACCAGTTTTACGGTATCTTCTTGCCCTATGATACGCTTGCCAATTTCTTTTTTTAGCCGTAAATAATCATGATGTAGTGACTGTATGCCTTCGATATCCGTAGAAAATTTGCTCATAATATATTTATTGATGTATCCACTTTTTTAGGATGTCGCAATTTCTGTAAGAATCATCTATCAAAATATATGATTTCAAAGATTTTTTCTTCATCCAGTTATCTATAGTTTTCTGTCTTTTCAATTCTTCTGCTACTGTAGATATACGCCCAAAATCTGTAGAAAGGCTAGCAATATGTGGTGCACTACGCGACTCCAACAATACGATGCGCAGCGCTTGAGAGCCATCTGACATGGTGAACAACATGGGCTGAGAGATGTTTCCCACCGACATGGTGTCTATCACTCTATATAAATCCGGCTCTATTTGCTCAGGTTCTAGTAAGGTAGAACCCGTCTCGTAGTCCATAAGTCTCCCTCCCGTGTTATCAGCCTCGTCGTCATCGCTAAATTTGGAGACGGCAGATGTAAAGGTTATAGTTTTATTGAGGATTTCTGTCCGTATGCTGTCCAATTTATTCTTGGCACGCAACATATCAGCGGTAGTGCTTTGTGGTGCGATGAGTATATGACGCACATGAACTTGTTCGCCTTTGCGCTCTATGAGTTGAAGGATATGGTATCCGAATGTCGTCTCTATGATACCCGATATTTTGCCATTATCCATAGTAAATGCCGCATCTTCAAATTCTGGCACAAAAGTCCCTCGTGTAGCCCAGCCCAAGTCACCTCCTTCTTTTGCAGAGCCGGGATCGTCGGAGTATAGCGTTGCCAAAAGCTCAAAATCTTCGCCTTCTTCGAGGCGCTTTTTTATCTCGCTTATTTTGTCGAAAGCAGCCTTTTTTTGCTCTGGAGCAACCTTAGACTTTAGTACCAACTGAGTAACTTCAAATTCTGTGTTAAAATAGGGAAGGCTGTCCGTAGGAATGGTATTGAAATATTCCCGCACTTCGGAAGGTGTAACTTTTATGTTCTCCAAAATCTTTCCTCTCATGCGTTGTGCCAACATCTGATCATGAATATCGTCTTTGAAGTCAGATTTTATCTCATCCAAAGGTTTCCCATAATACTGTTCAAATTTTTCTTTCGATCCTATCATGGAAATATAATAGTTGACTTTGCGATCTAGTTCCTCCTCTACTTCTTCTTCACTTACCATGAGGGTGGAATCTATAGCGGCTTGGGTGGTGAGTAGTCGGTTGGCTATCAACTGGTCTAGCATAAGGCAGCGTGCTTCTTCATTGTCCACCACATCTTCGCCCAATAGATTGATTTGGTTTTCAATGTCTGACTTTAGGATGACTTTGTCATCTATTATGGCTATAATCTTATCTACCAATACGCCTGTCTGTGCACTAGCAAATTTTACAGGTAAAAGAAAAAATAAGAATAGGAATATCTTTACTTTGAAAAGATGAGTGTTCCGTATGATATGCATTAATATATTTTTGAAATTGCGAAAGTAATTATTTTCAATTTATGGCTTCACTAAACTGTTCAATATGTCTTTATTAACTATCACAGGATACTTTTGCTTCAGCTTTTCTATCCACTGCTTTTCCAAATACTCTTGATAGCCTGCCATCACAAACCCTTTGGTCTCTTCAAAAGACTTATGCTGCTCAGGGATTATATTTTTGGTTTGATAGATATACGTTGCATTATCCTTGCTGAAAGCACTCTTATTTACGCCAGGCTTCCATGACATAAATTTAGCGATATCGCTCTTATTGTCTTCTATTATCATATCTTCTATGGCGATATCTTGTAGGTTTTCTTTTGTAAATATATTTGTTAGCTGCTCATTGGTGGCAGTAGAATTTTTCTTCAATAATTTTAATGCTGTTTTGAGCTGCTGCTCATTGGAAAGGGTAATCAAGCGTATGGCTGCTCGTTTGTTCCACTTATATTTATCTTTATTTTGTAGGAAATAATTTACTAATGCCGCAGAATCTGTGTTGGTCTTATCCCATACTTCTCTTTTTATTAAATCGAATATTAAAACACCGTTCTTGTATTCATCCAAGAGATTTCGATATTCTTCATTTGATGCTGATAGGCTATTCTTATATTCTATGACAAGATCGTCTTGGATAGTCTTTTCCATCATATAGCGTATGCGCTCTTCGGGCGTTTTGAATTTTTGATTGAAATTAAGGTGTGTAATAAATTTCTCCAATACTGTATGCATAGAATAATTTTTTCCATTCATACTATAGAATGTGGCATTGCGTTCTGGAGCTGTAGCTGCATACGTTTTTACGTCTATATTTTTGAATAGGGTGTCCATCGTTTTGTCATACAGTTTTTGATTTAGCGTAAAATTATATTTTTGCTTTAGCGAATCTATAAACATATTAAAAGCCTTATTGTACATTTGGCTTTTCAGCAATCGCTGTCTGAGGTAGGCTTCCATATCTTCCATGGAAGAATCTTGCTTTCTCTCTAGCCTTTTGATGATATAATAAGCAGAATTTGTCATTACAGGAAGTGTGTAGTCGCCATCATTTTTCAGGGCAAAGGCTGCTTCTTCAAAGGCTGCCGCATAAGTATTGATACCAAACCAGTCCAACTCTCCACCTTTGAAATTAGAGAAGTAGTCTTCACTATGCGTTACAGCCAGTTCATTGAAACTTGCACCTTTTCTCAGCTCTGCATACAGCGAATCCATAGTTTTTTTGATAAGTGCCTTATCTGCCTCAGTGCTGTTTGGCTTGATAATTTTTTTGATGATAGCCACCTTCATCTTTCCATAAGCCGGGCGAATATCGTTCACTCTCACAATATGGTAGCCAATTGATGTTTTTACTGGCGATGAATACTCTCCTTTTTTTAGATTATATGCAGCATCTTCCAACTCTGGGAAACCTATCTGTAAAACATTAAAATACCCCAAATATCCGCCATTGTTCTTGGTAAATTCATCCTGAGAGTACTGACGTGCGACATCATCAAAATTTTTACCATTGCGCAGTGCTTGGTAAGCTGCTCCTATATTACTTACAGCATTGGTATCTATGGATTTTATGTATATGTGGCTGACGGCTACATCATTCTTGGAGCGCAGATATTCTTGCTTTATCAATTTGTCCAATACTTGCTTATCCAGATGGGAATCAAACAACTGCTTTTCATAACCCAAGTATTCCATCTTCAGCTCCGGAACGGTATCCAAGCCTTGAGCATAGGCTTCATGAACTTTTAATTTATAATTAGTGAATAGCGAAAGATACTCTTCCAATGACTGCTGAGAGTAATCAGACTTGCCATAGAAATTGTTTTTTTTATATACAGCATCAAATTCATCTATGGCTATTTTCTCATCAGCTACCGTCATCAGTATGCGTTTATCTTGCGCTATAGCGACAGTAAGTATCAATAAGGTGAACAATACAGTAAAAATTCTATACATGGATATTATTTTTTACAAAAATATTGAAATATTTCCATGAATTAGTAGTGCTTGTGTTAATTAGCATTAAGCATTTTCTATTTTTGACCCATGGGGAAAAAATATCCACAAATTTTTAGAGACATAAGCGTAGAAAAAATTGCCGTAGAAGGCAAAGGCATAGGAAAACACGAAGGCAAAATAGTGTTTATAGACTTTGCTATCCCTGGTGATGTAGCAGATATTTATATTCAAAAGAATAAGAAGGATTATGCCATTGGGAATATAGTAAATCTTACACAGGCTTCTCCTTTGCGCATCACACCAAGATGCAGGCATTTTGGTGTATGTGGAGGTTGTAAATGGCAAAATATTGGCTATGAGCAACAGCTATCGTACAAAGAAAATATCGTAAAGGAAGCATTCTTTTATGTACTAAAGAAGCATAGCCCCGAAATACTGCCTATCATCGGATGTGGGGAACCTTTCTTCTATAGAAATAAGATGGACTATGGTGCTACTAACCGCCGATGGCTTACAAAAGAACAGATTGACAGCGGTGAAGACTTTGAAAAGCGTGGCATCGGCTTTCATGTACCCGGAAAATTTGAAGCTGTCACGCATATAGAGGAATGTGTACTCATGGATGATTATCATAATACCATAAGAAACACCATCTTTACTATTTTGCTTCAAAAAGATATTTCATGCTATAATGTCCACAATCATCAGGGTATGATTCGCAATATTATCCTGCGTAATACTACCGATGGACAATGGATGGTCTTGCTTGTATTTGGGGAGGATGATAATGATATTATAGAATCCCTCATGAATGATATTGTAGCAGCCTTGCCTCAGGTAGATAATTTTCTATTTGCCATAAACAAAAAATTGAACGACACTATTTACGACCTAGAAATAAAAACTTTTAAGGGCAATACGGAACTTATAGAGAGATTAGGAGCAAATCGTTTTTATGTACATATAAAATCTTTTTTTCAGACCAATCCCCTACAGGCAAAGGTGCTATATGATATTGTGCGTTCATTCGTACCTTATAATGAAGCAGCAACTATCTATGACCTCTATACGGGCACGGGCAGTATTGCAATATATCTGTCTGATTTATGCCAAAAGATGGTAGGCATAGAACTAAATCCCGATGCTATTGTAGATGCAAAGAGAAATGCGGAACTCAATAGTATTCACTGGAATGCATCCTGATGTCGTAAAAACATTGCTGGAAATTTCTCCTAAAAAAATAATATATGTAAGCTGCAATCCTTCTACACAAGCTAGAGATATTACATTGTTGGAGGAAAAATATATCTTGGAAAAAATCCAGCCTGTAGATATGTTTCCTCACACATATCATGTGGAGAACGTGGCATTACTTACCCTTAGGGATTTCCAATAATTTCATGAGTACTGCTGAAGAATAGCTATTCTCCTTGTTGTAGAATGCATCTCTAAGGTCTTTTTTCTCTCTGTAGGAGAGATGCCAACTCATAGATGCCTCCTCGCTGCCGGAATTGGGCGTATAAGCGAATGGCAGCACATTGACTTCTACGTCCAAGATATTATCCAAAAGTGATAGATACATATCATTGACATACTCCTGTTCATACAGAAAGTTGCTGAATAAGTTGCCCATAGGCAGTACAATTTCATCTATCCATGTAGGCTTATCCGAAGCCTCATTGAAGCGATAAAGTTTGCGATCGGTACGTATCACTACAAATATTACGCCCGAAGTATAAGTATCTATCCAGTCCTTGAATACGGTACAGAATCTTACCGCACTGGTGATACCATAATTGTCTCGGATGCCAGCATCGGAGATTTTCATCTCTGGATAGGTGGGCATGGTAATACTCGGCAAGATATAAGGATAGGTAGCATTCATACGCAATGCCGTCACAAAGCTGAGATTTTCAGCATCATAGTCTCTAAAAAACCGCATAAACTCTATACCATCTGGAGAGAGATAATTGAGGTAGCCATTAGCGTTCCATACAAAAGGACGTGTAAGGTAGCTTATGCCCTGAGCCGATACATACATTGACTTTTGGTCATTGATAATGGTAGGGGAAAATACTACCATAGGCATCTGCGCACGCTTCTCTGGCAGGGTATAATCTGCAACTTTTTTATCTAGCAGATAGTGTGTATTTTCATTAAATTGCTTGTCGAGCCAGTAACCCCTATCTTTTACCCCTTTTATTCCATTGATAGAATATTTCTGCCACGGAAAAAAAATATCATTGGTACAAGTAGATATAGAGATGGCATTGAGTAAGTCTTCGCCTACATCATCCAAATAGGTATTGTCATTGCAATCTATACCTCCCTGATAATGCTGCCGCCAGAATAGCTCTCTGAAATAGCAAGCACCATACATACCACCCGAAGCACCTGAAATCATGAATGTATGTCTGAAAAATTTGGATTTTGATATTCTGTCTAATTCTTGTAACACATGCATATTGAAATATGCAGACTTCATACCGCCTCCTGCGGAACATACAAAAACCATTTTTGGCTTTTGCTTGCCATATTTATGTACGGTTTTTCGATACCACCTGTTTAGAATATTTTTTGTCTCCTGAACATCTTCTTTTATATCGTTATTGGTAATATGTGAAGAGATGGTGGTATTGTCATAGCGTTTTTTGGGTTTTTCGTAATCCATACCCACTACCCTATTTTTGTACACTACCATATCATAGCGCGACAGATAGTTTAGTCCAAAAATGATGGCGACCATGGCTATAAAACGCCAACCTTTGAACCACTGTGTGAGGAGACTTGTTACAGCAATAAGAACTGTAAGCATTATAAGATAGCTAGCCCCCGCTGGAATCCTAAAAATAGGATTCTCTATCAATGAGCCAAAAAAGAACAAAGTACCCAAACTTAATAAAATAATGGTATAGGCATTGAAGTGTCGCTGTCCTAATACTCTGTCTATAAGTATTTTGTCATAATGCTCTACATTCCTTACTAGTCGTAGAGCTATAGGTGAAGCAATATAGGTATCTACCCGCCACTGATGTGCATCTGCATAAGGAATATCTATGGTACTCAGGGGGATATTTCGCTTCTCCAGCTTACTGCGCGTACGCTTAGTGAGTGACTTTAAGAAAGAGTTTACGTCTGTATCAAAGAGCGTAAAGTAGATGATAGTAAGCACACACATGAGCATAAATCCCGACAGGATGCCTACAATATTCTTGAATATGGCATCTATAGACCATCCATTTGCCGACTGAAAGATAAAAACACTTCTTATGTATAATGCCAACAATAAAAGTGGCATGATAATGTTATTGAGGCAATACTTATAGAAGGGCTTAGTCAGTGATGCCAGGAATTTGAATCTATAACTATTCAGAAAATATGAGCAGGTATTCCATGTCATAATGAAGCCTCCTAGGGCAAAGCCTATGATGGCAAAACTCAGGAATCCCACATCTCCCATATATTCCGGATCCATAAACATAAGATGGGCACCGTAGTGGGTAGCAAAATTCCCTGACACCCATGCAGACAAGATAAGCCATATAACAAGATGCAAATGATGCTTCTTGATATGCAGCATCAGCAATTGCAAGGGCATAGAATATATAAAATACCTTAGATATTTCAAACCTGTAGTTTCTGCACGAAGATACCAAATAAAGGATTAATATCTATAAAAAAGGCTGCCTTTACTGACAGCCATCACATAGAAGAAGTAAGGGGAATGTATCATTCAAAGATATCTGTCAGTATATAATTCAATATGAGTAATAAAAAAATGCAAAAGGCTATAACTATTGCTGTTACTGTCGTCTTCCATAAGACTTTTTTGGTTACATCTGTCATAGCATCTATTTATATTTCAAATATATTTTGCTTTCACTAAATATAAAAAGACATTTTTTTGTCATTGTAAGAATATTTTATACATATATACATATAAAATAATGATATTCAGTAAAATAAAAAAGGAGAATGTTGCCATTCTCCTTTTTGTATAAATAATTTCTACTAATTATTTTGATTTCTCAGCCTTAGCACCTGCGCTACGCAAACTACGAGGTATTTCTATAGATGCTAATGGTATAGATGGTGAATTTAGGATTTCAAAGCCTTGATCGGGAAGGTCTTTGACTTTTATGGACTGACCCAGTTTCAAGGGGGTGATATCTACTTCTACTGTATCCTTGAGCGATTCTGGCAATGACTTCACTTTCAATTTTCTAACTTTTACCAGCAGCTTACCGCCTTCTTTCACTCCTTGCGACTGTCCTACAATTTTTATAGGGACTTCTGTAATCACTTTTACGCCCGGTAGCAATTTATAGAAGTCTATATGGAGTATATCTTCTGTAATAGGATGAAACTGAATATCTTTCAATAGAGCTTCGTGATGTGTTCCATCTACATTTACCTGTACTTTATAAAGTTTTGGGGTATATACCAGATTTCTTATTTCAGACAGATTGGTAGTAAAATGAATTGACTCATTGGCATTGTACATTACACAAGGTATAAGTCCTTCATTTCTATTAGCCTTGGTGGCTTTCTTGCCATAGTCAGTTCTTTTTGAACCATTTAATTCGAATGTTTGCATATATAAGACTTTTTATTTTTTATTTACGAATAGATTATTTATAGATTTGAATTCATGGGCATTGCGGATAGCTTTGGCAAATAATGGTGCCACAGACACTACCTTTATCTTACTACTTTCCTGTCGCAAAGGTATAGTATCGCATACTACTAATTCGGTAAGCTGGGAATTTTCAATTTTTTCATAAGCCTTGCTCGAAAGTACAGGGTGTGTAATCAAGGCTCTCACGCTCTTCGCTCCTTTTTCCATAATGAGATTTGCTGCCATAGTAAGTGTAGTGGCCGTATCTATGAGATCATCTACTAAGATTACATTTTTGTCGGCGACATCCCCTATTACCCGCATAGATTCTATTTCATTAGCTACCTTGCGATGTTTGTCACATATCACCAAGTCGGCATTGAACATCATGGCATACTGTCTGGCGCGCTTCGTACTGCCCACATCGGGAGAGGCAAATACCAAATCTTCCAATTGCAGCTTTTCTACATAAGGCGTAAATATTGCGGTAGCATCTAGGTGATCTACGGGGATATCAAAGAAGCCTTGTATCTGTGGTGCATGTAAATCCATGGTCATAATACGGTTGGCACCTGCTGCCACAAGGAGATTGGCTACCAATTTGGCACCAATGGATACCCTAGGCTTATCTTTTCTATCTTGCCTTGCCAATCCAAAATATGGCAATACGGCAATAATATAGCCTGCCGATGCTCTTTTGGCGGCATCCATAAGCATGAGCAACTCCATCAAATTGTCGGAAGGGGCAAAGGTAGATTGTATGCAGAATACAAAGGAACCGCGTACCGACTCTTGTATTATAGGCGAAAATTCTCCATCGCTGAATTGCAACACCTCTACGGGTGTCAATTCCTCGTTGTAGCTCTCGCATATTTTTGTAGCAAGATATTTTGTAGCTCTCCCCGAGATAAGCTTTACATCAGGCAATACCATTCCGAATCAAAATTGGGTGGCAAAGATAGAAAATAATATATTCCCTACCGAAGGAAATGCAAAGAATTATCTTATTATAATATTAAAAAATACGGAAACGTATTTCTGCTCTATTTGCTTTGTGGAGCAGGGGCAGGCTGTGTAGTATTACTCGGCGCAGCATTAGGCTGTGCAGGCAATGCCATAGGTGTGCTTCCACCCCCCGTACCTGCTTGCTCTGTACGTGTTTTTTGTTTACCTGCCTCTGTCGTTTTTGGCAAAAACACAGAACTCAATACGGACAATACTAATATAGAAGCTATGGTAATCCATGTAGTCTTCTCCAATACATCTCCGGTACGTTGTACGCCAAAGACATCTGCGGCAGCACCTCCTACACCTCCGGAAAATGTACCCGCACCTTTAGGATTTTGTATCAATACCACCAGCATCATAAACAAGCTGAGGATAATCATTACTACTACTATCAACTGAAACATGGTATTAGCCCTCTATATTTTTTATTTGGGACGCAAAATAACTACTTTTTTCTGGATTTTTTATCATCAAAATCTTAAATATTTCTATTGCCTTATCTTTTTTGCCTTGCTTCATATATATTTTCGCTAAAGTTTCTGTAGCTAATTTAGCTGTAAATGTCACACTCTGCTCCGCTTGCATCTTGATGTCTGACTCATCATCTTCTTCATTCACTAATATGGTAATTGTCTCTTCCAAAGGTTTGGCGGGAATATCTATAGTAGGTCTCTGCTCCAACTCGCTTATCAAATCTTTTTGTGGCGCATCGAAGAACATAGGCTCTATGTTTTTGCTAGAAAATATATTCAGCCAGTCATCAAAGGTATGTGTCTGTGCCGTTATATCCTCTGCTTTCTCTTCAAAGTGTATATATAGTTCGCTGTGATCTTTGCCTTCACTTACCGCCTCCTCTTTGCTCTCCACTATGGGGGTTCCCTTACCTTCGGATTGCCTTTTGCGCGATTTCTTGACTACTTTGTCTTCTAACATTGATGTGGCTGCTTGCGCCACCTCACTTATTTGTGTCTCTTGCTCCTCTACGGTCTCCTCTTTCGTATTATATTCTTTCTTCGATGGCAATATTGTATTTAGGGTATATACAGGCATTTCTGCTATCCATGTTTGTAATACGAATGCATCTGCAACTGGCACTTGGCTATCTATCTGTTCCAATGCCACAAATTCTGGCAGCGAGGTTTTCTTATATTTATATTTAGATTCTTTTGGAATTATAGGTTGCCGAGATACTTGTAAATTTTTGATAAAATCATCCCAAGATTCTATTGGCTCATCAGGCTCAATAAATGCGGTCTCTACTAAAAATTCTTCTTGTACTTCTGAAACATTTTCGATTTCAGGAGACCCTAATATTTCGTTTTTTTTTTCGTCTTCTTTATTTTCTTCTTTTAGCTTCTTATAGGCTCTAAGGGTTTCCAGAATATCATCGGCAGCACTATGTCGTGTGCCATCAACTGTTTTCTCTAAAAATTCTTCGGCAGCAATATTATCTTCAGCAATTATGGAATTTCTTTTTGACACATTAGATACATTATCTTCCGTGACAAAGTCTTCGTGAATTTCATTTTCTGTAAAAAAATATCCTTCCTCCGGGGACATTCGCTCTTGTGTGATAGTAACAAATGTAATATCATCATCTATGCCATCAAAAGGCTCTTCCTCAGGAATGACTACGGAGGCATTTTGCAGCGCAAGTGTAGGGATTTCTTCCGATGCATATTCTTCTGTCAACGGCTCCGAGGCTATGGCTACTTCATTTTCGGCTCCGCCATCCTCAGGTAATTCTGCATATAATAGTTGATGCAATCTCATCCTATCCGCAGCATAGAATGATGCCAAGCGAGTATTGTGGTCGGATTTATCCTTTAGTGCAATCAGGGCTCTATACAGGAATACATGGGGATATTGGGCGGCTTTGCGCAGCAAATCTTCCTCTGACCATTTTTGCAAAAGATCATTAAGTATTTCAGTATGATATGTGCTTAGTCCTTCTTGCATCTACCAATTTACAAAGGCTTTATTAAATATATTTTGTACAGTTCTATCAAAGATAATATTTACTATAGCATCATTTACTTCGGAAATATCTTTTGACGCATCAAAATTTTCGCCATCGCGAAATATCTGGCTAAAACTCCTTTCTTGCTCTAGCTTATTTACAAAATCAACTTTTATGGCTATACTGAGCCTGTTCTGAGCTGTAGTTTCTGTACCACTTATTGCTATAGGTTCAATATAATATTCTACAATATTACCTGAAAACTCTAGATCTGGGTCTTCTTTCACAAAAGTAAGCCTTGTCTCACGCACAAATTTATTGACTAATTTTTGTTCAAAATCATTGGACAGAGTGCTCGTTTGGATAGGAGATGTATTTGTAAATTGGTTAATCTTTATCGTTCTTATGTTCGGATTAATGCTGGCATCGGTAAACTTATATATTTTGCAAGCACTACATAACCATGCAATGCTGCAAATACACAAAAATATTTTTTTAGTAGAGTACATCTATAATATACAGATAGCAAAGATTGTGCTTTTTTTATAATAATACAACTAATAGGCCTGCAAGACACTATACATGAATTACTGTGCATCAAAAACAATATTAGCTATAACATGATTATATACAAATAATATCATTGATTTTACTATCTTCATTACCGCTTATAAGAGTATGAAAATATATACAAAAACTGGTGACAATGGCGAGACTGCACTCTTTGGCGGCAGCCGCCTGCCCAAAGATCATATCAAAATAGAAGCCTACGGCACAGTAGATGAGCTCAACAGTAACTTAGGCGTTGTTGCTTCCTTCTGCGACCATGACGAACAAAAATTTCTTTATGCCATACAGAGCCGTCTCTTCGACATTGGAGCACATCTTGCTGCCGACAGCACAAAAAAGAATATAAAGTTACCCACACTAGAAGAGGCTATTATTCGTGATTTGGAGACACGCATAGATACCATAAATGACGGACTTCCCTTGCTCACAAATTTCATCTTACCCTCAGGACACCTTGCCGTAGGACATTGCCATGTAGCCCGTACAGTATGCCGAAGGGCAGAGCGATGCGTAGTTTCCCTCGACCGTATTGAGCATCAACATGAAGTAATCATCCCTTTTCTTAACCGATTATCGGATTATCTTTTTATACTTGCACGCAAAATTGCCAAAGATGTACACACTCAGGAGATAATATGGCAACCCTTTGTGTATAAAAAATAATCGTTTTCATTGGGAAATATCAAAAATGAAACTTTTTTTGCACTTTATTAATTAAAATAAATAAATATATTACGAATTATGTATTGGACATTAGAATTGGCTTCGTATTTGGAAGATGCACCTTGGCCTTCTACCAAAGATGAATTGATAGACTACGCCATCCGCAGTGGCGCACCTTTAGAGGTTATAGAAAATCTGCAAGAATTGGAAGATGAAGAAGAATTGTATGAAGGCGTGGAGGATATATGGCCAGATTATCCTACCAAGGAAGACTTCCTCTTCAATGAAGATGAATATTAATTTATGTATTGCAACCAAATTTCATAGCCCCTATTGGGGCTTTTTTATTATATAATAATGCCACCACTCCCCTATCACCTATCGCTGATTGCCTACGATAATTTTTTATTTTTTTAGATATGTCTATTTCAGGCATAACCAAATTTTCTGTATCCATCTTTCTGATTTTATCGGCAAGTGCTGCATTTGTAGGTTACAAATTTTTTAATCCCCTAAAAATTTTCTACCCCGATTTCGGCATCTCCATACCACGCAATTATTCCGTACACGGCATAGATGTATCACGACATCAGGGTGCTATCGACTGGGTGCTAGTGAAAGCTATGGATGTAAATGACATTAGCATTGATTTTGTATTTATCAAAGCGACAGAAGGAACTACACATACTGATTTTCGCTATTTTTATAACTGGAAAAAAGCAAAAGATAATGGCATCATGAGAGGTGGCTATCACTATTTTAAGGCCTCAAAGGATGCAAAAGCACAGGCTAAACATTTTATAAACATTGTAAAGCTTCTCCCTGGTGATATGCCTCCGGTATTGGACTTTGAAGAAGATGGCAGCTTACCAAAGGATGTGCTCATAGAAAGGCTTCATACATGGTTGAACACAGTAGAGAGACACTATGGTATCCGACCCATAATATATGTAAATATCAACTATTATCATCGCTATATTAAGGGCAACTTTGACACCTATCCTATATGGATAGCTCATTACTATAAAGGGCGACCTCGCCTCGATGAAGAATCAAAATGGAGATTTTGGCAACATAATGACAGAGGCAGGGTAAATGGCATAGCAGAGCCTGTAGATTTCAATGTATTCAGGGGGAACAAATCAGAATTATTGCAATTTGTCAAAAAATAATTCCTAATTATTTTTGCTAATGGAATAAGCCCCAAAAAGCTATTATCTTTGTAATTGTGAGCGAGCGCAATTATATCGTATCTGCTAGAAAATACCGACCGGTACGCTTTGAAGATGTCGTAGGGCAAGAGCAAGTATCTGGAACACTAAAAAAAGCACTCAATAGCGGTCATTTGGCACAGTCATTCTTATTCTGCGGCCCTAGAGGTGTGGGCAAGACTACCTGCGCTAGAATACTCGCCAAGGCTATAAATTGTGAGAACCCCTCTGCCGACAATGAACCTTGTAACAGCTGTAGCAGTTGCAGTTCTTTCAACACAAATAGTTCTTTCAATATTCATGAGCTGGATGCTGCCTCTAACAATTCCGTGGAAGACATCCGCAGCTTAATAGAGCAGGTAAGATTTGCACCACAGCAAGGCAAGTACAAAGTCTATATCATAGACGAGGTACACATGCTCAGTACTCAGGCATTCAATGCCTTCCTGAAAACCTTGGAAGAACCTCCTTCTTATGCCATATTTATCCTCGCCACTACCGAAAAGCATAAGATAATCCCTACCATCCTCTCACGTTGCCAGATTTATGACTTCAAGCGCATCAGCAATACAGATATCGTCAAGCAAATCAAAGAAATATGTATTAAAGAGCATATAGATGCGGAAGAGACAGCCTTACACCTCATAGCGCAGAAAGCCGACGGAGGCATGAGAGATGCGCTATCCCTATTCGACAAACTTATCAGCTACAGTGGCAATCAGCTTTCCTATCAGGATGTGATTAGCAACTTAAATATTTTGGATTACGACTACTATTTTTCTATAGTAGATGCCTTACTTATTGAAGACAGCAGTACAGTTTTACAACTTTATAATTCGATAATTGCCAAAGGCTTTGACGGAGAAATATTTCTTGGAGGTCTTGCAGAACACATTCGCCAACTTCTAGTTGCAAAAGACCCCAAGACTATCACGCTCATAGAGTCCGGAGAAGACCTTATCAAACGCTATGCCCTACAAACGGCAATGACACATACCACCTACCTGCTGAACGCTTTGAATATTCTAAATTTGGCTGAAATAAATTATAAAACAGCAAAAAATAAGCGCCTTCATGTAGAACTGGCACTCCTAAAGTTAACTTTCCTCAATACGCAGATAGAAATAAACTCCGGCATACTCCATGCCGAAAAAAAAAAGTAATACGCTTACTTGCTCCTGAGAATAACAGCGAAGTAGTGGCGATTCCTGCCCGCAACTTATCAATAGAGACCCCTATAGTATCTACTACAGAAGCCCCCCATGACAGAAAAGCGGAAGAAACACTTCTTGACAATACCGTATTATCAGAGAGTCCACCACTGCAATTGACTACGGAAGAGCCTAAAGAAGAACGAAATATAGAGCCTACGATAGAAGAAACTGCTGCCGGCGCTAGGAAATTGATACGCAAATCACGTCTGGAAGCCATCACCGAAGCCACCCTACTAGAACAAAACACCTATATAGAAAAAGTAGCTCTCACCGTTGAAAATTTACATGCCTTTTGGTTTCAATTTTTAGAAACCCATAAAAAAATCATAAACCCTTCCTACTATGGAACGTTCACAGAACTAGAGCCCCAATTTATTGACAGCCAAAATATTGAATTTACTGTTATAAGCAGTGTAATTAAGGGCTCTCTAGACAGTATCAGAGTGGACATGCACAGTTATTTCAAGAAATATTTATCTCATCCTCTTACAATTACGATACGTGTAGAGATTACGGAAGAAGACAGGCAGAGCAAACCTCGAACGCCAATGGAGCGTTATATAGATTTGGCCGAGAAGAATCCTGCCTTAAAAACGCTGATTGACAAGCTAAACTTAGACTTAGATATATGAATAAAAAAACCTTAGTAATAGGTGCCAGCACCCACACAGATAGATATAGTTATAAAGCCATACATAAGCTGATGCAATATGGTCATGATGTAGTTGCCATTGGAAAAAATGGCGGCAAGATAGCCGATATCCATATACATACAGATACTCCGACACTCAATGAGATTCATACGGTGACACTTTATGTAAACCCTACCATACAACCCACATATTATGATTATATTTTGAAATTAAAGCCTAAAAGAGTCATATTCAATCCCGGAACTGAAAATCCTGAACTTTACAAGTTATTGTCCAACAATAATATTGAACCTATTGAGGCATGTACCTTGGTGATGTTACAAACCCGACAATTCTGAAATGAAAAGGAATCTATACATTATTGCTCTCTTATTTATTTTTCCATTCTGTTATTGCAACAAAAAAAAAAGTCCTAATAGCCAAGAAGGTGCTATCCTAAAGATTTCACTACAGGAAGGACAGGAACTCATATATGATATCCAATATACCTATGATCTAAACAAACCCATAAATATTGGTAAGCAAAACATATATTACAGAAATATCTACCAAAACATCCGTATTAAAATCCTTAAAAAAAACCGTGATTCTTATTTGATATATACACAAACCAGACATCTCAGGTGGGAAGATTATAATATAGACAGCCTATTAGTAGCGATATATGACAGTAAATATAAGCATCTAAATATTGGCTATGGCGAAAACTTTACACCCTCAATAGAAGCATATATTTCAAGGATAGATACAACCCTAATAAATAATATCAGTAATTTTAGTGGTATAGATACTTTCTCTTACGTCCCATTTTTCTTTAATTATCCTAGAAAGCAACTTGCCATTTCGGATAGCTTCACCATAGAATTACCTATAGGTAAGCAAGTTTTATATATAGACACTATAGTTTCCAATCAACTATTTACACACTTTACAAATTTAGGAACTAATAATCTGAGCGGAAAATATGTTATCAATAAAACGTATGGAAATATAAGTGAAGGGAAACACGTATATTCTTTAGAAAATAACAGCAAGTACAGGCGTGTCACCGTTACATTTAATCAGATGAAATAATTTTTTTCTTTTTTTATGGAATTTATCTATCTGTTGCATCTTATTAGTAAAACAATACGATATGGAAACGTGCAACAAAGTGATTACAACAAAGAAAATCGAAGCAGGAAAAAGAACTTACTTTATTGACCATTTGGCTACAAAAAATGGCAGTAGTTATGTAAAAATCAAAGAATTTGCTATCATCAACGACAGCAAGACAGAATCCCATCGTTTAATGATATTTGAAGAAAACTTGAAACAACTCGTTGATATTCTTACTGCAATGATTCCTGCCGAAAGTATGGCAAATCAAGTGGCATAATCTTATCTACATACGTTATAGGCTATTGAAATTGAGAGGTCTCTGGCAACAGAGACCTTTTTTATTATCATTATTGTATTAAAAAAAAAAATTATTACAACAATTCTAAGCTGATAGTATAAATTAGCTTTTTATATCATGTACAAAATAAATACTATACAAAAGAAATTTTTGGGCGACACCCTTACGCCCGTTTCTATGTATATGGCTGTACGCAAACATTTTGGCAAGGCAATACTACTCGAAAGTTCTGACTATCATGGTAACGAGCATACTTATTCCTATATATGCTGTATGCCTTATGCCGGCTTTGAAATAGACAATCTACACAATCTACATTATCAATATCCTGATAGAAGTGATTACGTTCATGTCAATCACGATAATTATCCCGAAAAGATTAATGACTTTCTAAATAATTTCATTTTTGAAACTATAGATGCACCTCATATTACCAATGGGCTTTTCGGCTATACTACCTACAATGCTATACCCTATTTTGAAGATATAAGACTAGAAAAAATTGAAGACACGTTACCGGCGCTATGCTATCACTTATACCACTTTATAGTTGCTTATAATCACTTCAATCATCAAGTGACTCTATTAAGACATAGTATTGACAGCAGCGAGATACCCGATATAGAGCAATTTATTACTATACTCACTAAAGATGTAGAAATACAAAACTTTAATTTAGAGGGACTCAAATCCTCAAACCATACAGATGAAAGCTATCTTCGAGGTGTAATCAAAGGAATAGAACACTGCTACCGTGGAGATGTGTTTCAGATTGTATTGTCAAGAAGATACTATCAAGGATTCTCGGGAGATATATTTCAAGTATATAGAGCCTTGCGAAGTATAAATCCTTCTCCTTATCTCTTCTATTTTGATTATGGAAATTATCAATTACTAGGTTCATCTCCAGAATCCCAATTAATAGTAAAAGGTGAAAAAGTAACCATTCACCCCATTGCAGGAACTTTCCGTAGAACGGGCAATGACGAGCAAGATGCTGCCTTGGCACTAAAATTAAGCTTAGATGAAAAAGAAAATGCAGAACATATTATGCTGGTGGATTTGGCGAGGAATGACCTCAGCAGGACAGGAAAACATGTGAACGTAGAGGTTTTTAAAGAAGTCCAGTACTACTCCCATGTGATTCATCTAGTATCAAAAGTAAGTGCTAAAGTATCTGCACTGCAAAATAAAGTAAAGATGATGGGAGATACATTTCCTGCCGGAACACTAAGTGGTGCTCCCAAATATAAAGCACTACAACTAATAGATAACATAGAGCCTACGGCTAGAGGATACTATGGTGGGGCTATAGGATATCTTGGCTTCAATGGAGATTACAATCATGCCATAATGATAAGAACCTTCTTTGCACAACATAATGTATTGCATTATCAGGCAGGAGCAGGTGTAGTGGCAGATTCCAAACCAGAGAGCGAATTACAAGAGGTAGAAAATAAATTAATGGCACTAAATAGAGCACTGGAGGTAGCTTGTAAGTTATGAGCAGAAAAGTACTAATGATAGACAATTATGACTCTTTCACCTACAATGTAGTACACTATATGGAGGCATTAGGTGCAGAAGTAGATATCTATAGAAATGATAAAATCACCCTCGAAGAAGTGGGTGCTTATGACCACATTGTTCTATCTCCCGGTCCTGGCATCCCAGAAGAAGCGGGCTTATTGATACCCATAATTCAAGAATATGCCCCGACGAAAAAGATTTTGGGAATATGTCTGGGACATCAAGCGATAGGACAAGTATTTGGCGCAGAGTTATATAATATTGGCAAGGTAGTGCATGGCAAAAAAAGAAATACTATAGTCATGGAGCAAGATATATTATTCCAAGGTATAGAAAATAATTTTGATAGTGGCCGCTACCACTCTTGGGCTATTAGAGACATTAAAAAGCCTCTAATTACTACGGCTACAGATGATGAAGGGGTTGTTATGGCAATTAGACACGAGGATTATGATGTAAGAGGTGTCCAATTTCATCCCGAATCCATTATGACTCCTACAGGCATGAAGATTCTAGAAAATTGGCTGCAATATTCTTAATGAAAGGGTAGCTAGCTAATTGTCTTGCTGAAGGTTCTAAATTTGAAGCTATTATATTGAAGACGAAGAGCGTAATAAAAAAAGGCTGCCAAGAATGGCAGCCTTTTTTTATACTATTAAGAAATATCAATATTCCCAAAGGTCATGCTCGAAGTTAAAGATTTTCTCCTTAATTCTTTCTGACTCATATAAGGCATCTATACCTGTCCATCTATCCTGAACTCTCTCATCCAATACATTCTCTTCTTTATAGATATAGCTAGAAAATAAGCGTAAAGCAAACATATCATCCCAGCTCATTTTTACACCATCAGGAAGTGGATTGAAAGCTTGTTCCTTAACGAGTGTATTTCTCAATGCCGGAAAATATGCCCAAAACAAAGCCTGCTGACCACGATAATTACCATATTCATCATAGCTATCCAATACGGGAGCTATAGCCATAATACGTACCATCATTGTAGAAGTTTGCTTATTAAAATACCATACTTCTTTCACACGATATTTCTTTACGTTTTCCCAGTTTACTTCTCTCTGAATTACAGAAGTTTCGTAAACCTCTGTAACAGGATTAAAGACACTTATAGAGTCAAAACCACCGGCACCACCGGCTGCTGCTGCCTCCTGTGGACTCAATGGAGTAGTAAATTCATCATCATTGGAAGCAAAAGCAGGTACAGAACCATTCGTTACCGCATCCAGCACCACATTGATAAATGGTCGCTTAGGCCAAGAAAAAGGTAAGTTCATCTTCTCACGTACATCAATTACGCGATAAACTATCTTAGACCAAAACACATCGGCCTCTCTTATATTTTCATAAGCCAAAGCTAATCGCTGCCCAGTAACTTCTTGTACCCAAGGCAATGCCATAATTTCTGTATTTTTGGTAGCATTAGGTGTAGAGGAAGTCAACATTGGAGCAGGCTGCTCACTTGTAGTTTCTGTAGTAGTACTGGTTTCTACTTCTGTAGTCCCTGCATCATCCTGTGCAAAAATATACACAGATGAGAAGAAGAAAAATGTGATGAATACTTTTTTCATTATCTAATGATTACATTAATTTATAAGCTATACTAGAGAGTTTACGTGTCATCCCATCAGGACCTCTCACTTTTATCTCTTCTACATATACCACATCTCCAGGCTTAACTTTAGACAATGCTGCTTTTACAGCACTCGAAAATACCTGACCAGAGTTTGGAATAAGGACAAAATCCTCACGTTTCGCAGCGATACCTACATTAAAACTTAATACTTCAAATTTAGCATCAAAGTCAAAATTTTCAAGGATAGCAGCTACACCCATTTGAGCTTTCATCTCTCCTGCAGGCATACCACCTGCTTTCTTATTTCCTACGCGAGGCTCTGGATCCGGAATATACTTGATACGATATTCTTTATTAGCCAAAGATTTTCCTTTAGATGAGGTTACAGACACATTTGTTTTACCAGGAGCAGTAACACGAACAGTATATTTACCGTTGTTGCCACTAATAGAACCCGCTGTCATAGTTACATTCAGGTCAGCAGTACGTACACCCGCAGCATTTACTGATACAGGGTTATCTACACCGATATAGAATACATTCATTTTATCCAAGGATATCGCTGCTGTAGGAGCTGCCACAGTATATTTCAGAGGCTCTAGCGGATATGACTTAGACTGATTTGTACGGTCATTTACTACTGTAATAGAACCATTTACTGAATGTTCTCCTAGTCCCGATACTGCACGGTATTTTGCAACGCCTTCGTTATTAACTGGCAATCCTGAACCATTAACAGTAATTCTAACTTTATCTTTAGTTCCTGAGCTACTTGCTGCTAAAAATACATCTGCTTCAAAAGCTTCTCCTTCCATCAAATAGGTAGAGGGTGCAGTAATTCTTGCTGAAAATACATCAAATACTACTTCCTCAGGCTTTAATGCTTGTGAAGATCCTATTTTACTGTATAAATAATCCAACATTTGACCCTCAGCATTTTTTACGTCTTGAGCTGTCTTAGTAAGCATGGTTTGTGCAGCTATAGCGGGCATCTGAGCAAAATTCTCACGTACCCAGTCGGCTTTATCCTGACCTTTAGCTGGCACTATAGGCTTAGTGCTGAGTGTAAACCTTCCTTCAAAGTCGGCTAAATCAGCTGGATCTACAAAAGCCAACATTTTTTTTCTAGTTTCGTCAATCTTAGCTTTAAGTGCAAATGCTTTACCGTCACCTTTACCTTTTGCTCCATCTACTAATAAGGCTGTAGGAATATCTACATCATCCTTTTTGCTCATAAGACCATCTTCCTCGCTTACGCCTCCTGCTGCTTCTAGCAATTCTTTTTGTAAGTCATCAATGTACGATTGTAATTCTTGTGACATTGTAATTACTTGCTGAGCAAAACCCTCATATTTCGGGATATTTGCATTTCCCGGTTCTTTTAATTTTTGTGCTGCAAAGCCGTTAAATACAGCTTTGTTTTTGATATCTACGATCTTACCTGAATTTCTCATACTCTTATCAATCACATTGAAAGCGTTGAGTATCTCAGCCGATACGTTCAAAGCCAACAATGCAGTGAGTACCAGATACATCAGGTTAATCATCATCTGCCTGTTCTCCTTAGGTATAGCCATTGTATTGTCCTCCTATTTAATTACTAAAATTTATACATTACAAGGCTTATGAACGCATAGCAGTAAGCATATTGCCGTAAACAGTATTAAGTTTTTCAATATTACCGGCCAATTTGCTCATGCCTTCTTTGTACTTAGCCGTATCATTCATAGAATCTTCGAGATTAGTCATGGCAGTACCTAGATTGCCAATGAATTTATTCATAGCTTTTAGGTGATTATTGGTATCTTGCAATTCCATTTCATAAACGGCATTAAGTGCTGCAAGGTTTTTTGTAGCATTTTGTACTTCTCCATGAAATTTGCCCATTTCTGTAGTAGAACCTGCCAATGTTCCCATAGCTTGAGCAGCATTACTGAATAATGGAGAAACTCCGCCTAGAGCTGCTGCGGCTTCTTTGGCTTTCTTAGAAAATTCCTCAGTAGCAGCACTTGTAGATGCTACAGAAGACAAAGAATTCACATTGTCACCCAATCTTTTCAAGTTTTCACCCAATCTATCTATTGATGTTTGGTCTATTTTAGCTTTGTCCAACATTTTGTCCAATTCAGCAGTAGAACTCTTGCCACTTCCACCGCCTACAGCTACAGCACCTGCCGCAGCGATACCATCTGGATCACTCAAGCCCGGATAATATTTATCCCAGTAATAATCTGGTTCTGGTGGAACAATGCCTGACATAGTGAAAAGACATGCTTCAGTGATAAGCCCTACCCACAATGCTGCGGATGCCCACGGTTGATGCGTAAGCTTTCCTAGTGCACCGATGATAACTACAGCTGCTCCTACCCCGAAAACGAAATTTTTGAAGTACTTGAATTGTTTGGATTTGAATAATGATGCCATGATTAAAATAGTTTTATTGTTTTTTGTTTATGGTTTTAAATTGAACGAAAAATTACTATAGAAAATATATAAGGTAATCGTTAATATTACTTAAAGTCATTGATGCTTCTACCCATGAATGGCATTACACAACGGAAACCTATGTAAGATTTTGCAGAATCTTGGTATTCCCAAGAACGCGTACCTGTCTGTAAGAAATAACCTATATCCTTCCAAGAACCACCACGGATTACTTTCCTCTTCATAGAAGAAGGATCGTCCGGCTTAGCGTCGTATCTTATATCAGGATTCATATCATGCATGAAAGAATAGGCATTTTCATAGAATGAAGAAAGTGTCCATTCTGCTACGTTGCCAGACATATTATAAAGACCGTAATCATTAGGCCAGTAAGAATATGCAGATACGGTATAGAAACCACCATCTTCGGGATAATTACCTCTGCCGGGCTTAAAGTTTGCTAACAAACATCCTTTGGAGTTACGAATATAAGGGCCACCCCAAGGATATGGAGAAGATGTTCTTCCTCCTCTTGCAGCATATTCCCATTCATGCTCAAAGGGTAAGCGCATTTCTTCTACGAAAGCTTCCCCATTTTTTTCTCTAAAGTTATTCCACAAGGTAGTTCTCCAATAGGCAAAAGCATTGGCTTGCTCCCAAGTTACACCTACTACTGGATAATCGTCATAGGCAGGGTGAGAATAATAAGACCTAGTCATGGGCTCATTATAAGAATAGGTAAAATCACGTATCCAGCACATCTCATCAGGCCAAATATTTAGCTTTTTCTTTTCTATAAAGGAGCTTCTAGGCTTATTTTTATTGGCAGGATCGGCCATGTCTTTCCATCTTACCCACTGATATTCAAATTCCAATTTGCGAGGATCCAGTTCTTTTCTGCCATACAATCTGTCGGCTTCGGAATAGTACATGCTTTCTAGGTATTGGGCATCTTCTCCATCATTAGACCAATCTATAGGCATTTCCCAATTGATATATTGCTGTCCGCCATTGTCACTCTCTGCCAAATGCTCTCCACCAATCATTTTGTGTGCTATAGAGTCTCTAACCCAATCCGTAAACTGACGATATTCGTTATTGGTAATCTCCGTCTCATCCATATAGAAACCTACGATAGAAATTTGCTTACTCTTTGCTATAAGAGCATACGTAATGTCTTGATCGCCAGGACCTGTATGAAAAGTACCTGAAGGGATATAGACCATGCCGTAAGGCATAAGCTTGCCGTCCCATTCGGGTCTTTCTTTGGCACCTACCAACTGACCATTATCAGTACTGCCTTTGTTACAACTTACAATCAGTAAAGCTGATGTAGCAACGGTAAGTAATTTCTTGATAGTTTTCATTCTTTATTCTTTAAAACTTTCTTTTGATTGGTTTAGCTAACAAAAATAGCAAATATATTTAACTGTACAATAGCTCTTGACTTCTGTTCGCTCATTTTATAAGTATCTTGGATTATTTATTGTCTTGCCATAATACTTCTGCCAAGATTTTGGCAGGGAATATATTACAGAAAGTTCGTGTGTGCCTGATGACGCTTTTTGCAAACCATTTACCAATGCATCATAACTGTACTGAAAAGTCATATTTTTAAAGGCTTTTGCTCTCACAATAGGTATTAACGATTCAAAGGAATTTTTGGTATAACCTCTACTATAAATACCTAATCCTATGCGACTTTTGTAGAGCACCATAATACCTATAATGTGCTGAAACTGCTTGAAATTAGTCCCTATATACATGCTGGGTTCCAGCCCAAAATCTCGTCCAAATCCTATGTTAAACTTTGTTAAGGAATACAGCGTTTTTCCATAGTTTACTGAACTTTTATCTTGCAATGCTGTGATGTTGTCAGAGAATAAATCACTATAAACTATTTGCTGGGTAATTAGCTTACTGCTAAATCCAATTCCCAAGGTAATGGAAGGCACTATAGACCCCTCCACATTCTGTGGAAGTGCCGGATCATTGTGCTGGTATCCTGATGTATAATCTCCGCTAGGGGTAATGATTTTAGTGCCGTCAAATCTAGTATATTTTATCCCTAACGATATTCCGGCACCTATGGTAAACTTTTCTTTTACAAAAGCATAATTATAGCCTCCGTTTAGCATCAAGAATCTATAACTACCTAGTTGGTCATAAAGCAACTCGCCTCCTACCCCATGCCCCTTCGCATAAGGTATGGGCGAAGATATTGCAATATTGGCTTGTATGGGTGCTCCCTCTATACCTGCATATTGATACCTTGTATTGGCTAAAAGATTTATGGCAGATTCAGCACCCCATAATCCTGGCTGCCTGATACTGCCGGTAAGCATATAATGCGATGTGGCGGGGCTGAATTGTGCCACTGCTGTATGCATTATAAATATGCCGACTATGCCTAAAAATCTAGTCATAATATTTACAAATATGCAGGAAAAACATTGAAAATGGAATTAATTGCAAGAAAAACTATTTCTTCTTATTCGCTTTTTGGATATATGCCTTTATCGCCCCCGCCATAGAAGGATTCTCTGGTGTAGGTGCCATTACATCTAAGCGTAATTTTTTTTCTTTCAGCGCTTCATGGGTAGTAGCACCAAAGGCAGCAATACGTGTAGCACCTTGCTCGAAATCAGGGAAATTCTGAAATAAGGATGTGATACCCATAGGGCTAAAAAATGCCAACATATCATATTTCACCTCTTTGAGATCCGACAAGTCGCTTACTACAGTACGGAACATAACAGCTTCCTCAAAACTAATATTAGCTTTCCTTAGCAGGTCTATCATATTTTGGTCACGGACATCAGAGCAAGGCAGTAAAAAGTTACCGTCGGTCTTGTCTTTGTGTTTGAGAATAACTTCAATCAGCTTGGGCAACTTACCGTCGCCAAAGAAAACTTTTCGCTTTCGATACTGAATAAATTTCTGTAGGTACAATGCTATGGCTTCGCTGATACAAAAATATTTGGTATCCTCGGCCACCTTTATACGCATCTCTTCGCATAATCTAAAATAATTCTCAATGGCATTGCGACTGGTGAGAATTACGCACTTTACTTGATCTATATATACTTTTGACTTCCTAAAATCTTTTGCTTCTACTCCTGCTACATGTATGAAAGGTCTAAAATCAACTTTCATCTTAAACTCTGTTGCTAAATCCAAAAATGGAGACTTGCCATTCTCGGGTTTGGGTTGGGATATTAAGATGGACTTAACGGGTTTTTGTGCCGCCTCCTCTATCGTCAAACTATTAATATTTTCACCCATAATTGATAACCTAATTATCAAAATTACTTACCCATCTTGCAATTATTAAAATAGGAATCAGTTTTAGGGTGCAAAAGTATATAAAATAATACAACAATTGATATGGTTTTTGTAATTTAAGCAAAATCATCCATCGCCACGCTAGTATCAAATATTGGGATATCAACGTAATTATTAGTGTATAAACGAAATAGATAGTAATATTTGTAGGCTCCTTTAGGATATATAACACCATAGGTATAGCTATTATCATTACAATTACTTGTATGATTTGCTTTTGATAAAAATGCATGACGTAGGTATCTCCTTCATATACCAACTTATTCAAGATATATTCTGCAATATTTAGAATTCCCAAGAATCCTAATACACCCATGAATTTGTAACCCAAGGGCAGATGGAACTCTGGAAAAAATACCCTTAGAAGTACCTCCACAATCATAGTAATACCTAATACTCTTATAACATACATCAGTAGATTAGGGATAAAAGGTATCACCTTTTTGAGATGAAGATTTTGGGCATACACCTTCATACTAAGAGCCGACGGTATCACTACCATATAATAATCACTATAAAAATATTTGATAATTATTGCTAATGTAAGCATTATTAACACTATCAGATAGACAAGCGAAAAGGGTATTGTAGTCCTATAGCTTTCTATGGCATTCTGTGCCTTATTGCACTCTGCGACAGAAGATATGACACCTATGTTCTGCCTCCACAAGGAGTCATTAGAGATGTCAGTCAATATGGTATTTATGTATGTGGTATCGTAAGCATGTAGTGCATCTATAGCTGAAACCCTATTTGCTATACTAAAAAACAGTAATATAGCTAATATGGATTTTACTGTTCCTAAAATCCAGCGGTTGTCCCGAAGCTTTACCCATAGCATAACTGAGTGCAAATATACCTGCTTTACTTTCAAATGACATGCCTGCACCGAAGCCTACGGGTAGATTTTTAGTTAAAATGCCATTTTCTTTCCTACGCAGCACGCCCAAATCAGAAAATATGTATAGGTAGCTATTATTCTGAATCAGATATCTATACTCTATGGTACTTACATTGTAGATAGCTGCGAGGAATGCCTCTTCATCAAATCCCCTCAAGAGGGTGGCACCTCCTACCCTATACATCTCATTGCGAAGCATAGATTTATTAGAAATAAATTTGCCTACATCTGCAAATTTCAGAACAGAAGATTTGTGAATTTTCCAATAGTATTCCAATGACCATTCTGTATTGATATTCAGTTTATTCTTATTTATACTGTCATAGATTGTTCTGAAATCAAAACCTGAGGCATCCTGAAGTGAAAGTACTTTGGACGATGGCTTTATATTCCTTGTTCCCATCTGGAATTTCAGTGTGCCACGAAATCCTTTTTGCGGCAGCAAAAAATTATCTACATTATAGTACTGGTACTGTAGCCCATATAGCAGCAAGCTGCTTTGGTGTATGGTGGGTAGTTTCTTATATGTTTTCACATAATTAGTATCTACGGTCAGGGCTATCGTCTGCTGACCTTCTACTATAGCCTCAATTTTACTATTGCTGTTTATCTGAGTAGGGATGCGCACTTGCCACCTTAGATTTACCCATGATGAATCTCTACGATCGAGATAAAAATTACCCCCTATGCCTAGTGGGGTTTGCAATATATAGGGAAAGGAGAAATCTAATCTGAGGGTTTGGGTATTTTTTTGGAGTCTCTTCCACTGTAAGTTTATAGACTCCCCACGTTTGAAGGCATTGTTTAGCAAGAGCTTGGCTTCACCTGTAACAAGAACTTTTCCCGTGTATTCATTTTTAGGAAGTATGCCTATAATAAAATCAAATTGATTGGTTTTCCTTTTCTGCAAAAAAATGTCCAGCCGGGCTTTGCTATTACTTAGAAATACTTGTGTAGGTGCCGACGTTCTGACATAGGGCAATCTATTCAATAATTTGTCTATATCGGCAATCTTTGCGCTATTATAGATATCTCCTTTTCTGATAGATAAATATGGCAACAAAAATTTGTCCGATAGGAGCTTTTTACCTTGCTGTCTTACGGAGTCTATAGTTACCATGTTGCCCTTATCAGTACTTATATTGTAGCTTATCGTATCACCCCGAAGGGCTGTGACTTGGGCTATTACCTTTACAAAGGGATAGCCTATATGCGACCAATATGAGACGGAGTCCTTGAATATGGCATCCATGTCCGAATGGTTTTTTCTCTTCCTTCTTTCAGTAGTACCATTAAATTTTTCTTCAAATTTTTCTCCTAAAAATAATTGTGCCGTAAGGGTATCATGGCGAAGGAATACCGTATCTATAGAGGAAGAAAGGTAGCCTTTGCTTCTGTATGTATTAATTTCATTTTTCAGGGTTGTGGACACCTCTGAGATAGAATCACACCTATAATATATAGATTTTTTTTGCGAAGCAGGAAAAACAATCTCCAATACAGTTTGCTGCGCAAAGCAGTTTTGCACTAAAAGGAATACCACTACTCTTAAAAAAATCTTCTCCACTATTTATGAAACGAAAATAGAATTAAAAAGTGATAGTATCCCTAAATGCATATTGCATATATGTTGGTTGTATTTATATCTAGCAAGATTATTATGTTTTTAAAAGTATTTTTACAGAAAAAAATTGGCAGGATTATATCTACATATTCCTTTTTGCAAACAAGCTTGCTATTACTGCAATTTTCATTTTTCTACCCAGTATCATAAATACAAAGATGAAATGCTCGCCGCTATGTTGCAAGAATTGTCTTCTAGAAGTACGTACTTGCAGGGAGAAAGTCTTAGTAGTATCTATTTTGGTGGTGGCACTCCATCACTATTATCATATTCGGATATAGAAAAAATATTTGAAGTCATACACAAGGAATTTCCAGAGGTCACCGTGGAAGCCAACCCTGACGATATAAGCCCGCAATGGCTGCATTCCATACGCACTATAGGTATTAACAGATTAAGCATAGGCGTGCAATCTTTCCAAAGAGCATGTTTGGAATATATGCATCGCTGCCATACTGTAGAGGATGCACATCAGGCTATAATGGCATCTCAGGATGCTGGAATAGACAATATCAGCATAGACCTCATCTTTGGCACGCCTACGCTGTCACAATCACTGTGGGAGGACAATCTATCCCAAGTTATCGTATTGGATGTTCCCCATATTTCGTGCTACGCCTTGACCGTAGAACCTGATACTGCATTATCCTTGCGTATCAAAAAACAAATGATGAAAGCACCGCAAGAACAACCTTATTTAGACCAGTTTCTATTCGCTCATGACTACCTTTCTTCGCGAGATTATATACACTATGAGATTTCTAATTATGCTCGCAGAGGATACAAGGCCATACATAATGGCAATTATTGGTTACAAAAGAAATATTTAGGCATAGGTCCTTCGGCACATAGTTACAACGGTAGTAGCAGGTCTTGGAATATAGCTAACAACACTAGATATATGAAGAGCATTTTGGAGGGACACACTGTAATGTCGGAAACGGAAATACTCAGCACAGACACCAAGTATAATGAGTATGTGATGGTAGGCATTCGTACTGACAATGGCATAAATATCA
>JBGAWK010000007.1:0-8941 GCA_044227665.1 Chitinophagales bacterium | reverse complement strand
ATCAAAGTTATAGAAAGTCAATACGGTCATGACTATGCGAAGTATTTTTTACAACATATACAGCCTTATATCATGGAGGGTCTTGTAGTCTTACATTGCGGCATATATACACTCAGCAGAAAAGGTATGCTATATGCCGACCGCATCGCTTCCGATTGCTTTATCGCCTAACTCATTTTTGATATACTTTCTGGATAATACTACATTTGTATCATGAAAATTACAGCAGAGATTGTAGAAAAAGTTTGTAATGAATATATTCCTTTTAATAAATATATAGGTTTGCGTTATGTAGAATCTGACGGTGAAGGACATGTAAAGATGGAGTTGCCATTCAAAGTGGAACTATTGGGCGACCCACGCATACAGGCTATACATGGCGGCGTGCTTGCTGCGGGATTGGATGTGGCTGGAGGCATGGCTGCGATGACGACACTTACTACTATACATGAATCTATCTCAACCATAGATATGCGCGTTGACTACCTACGGTCTGCTCGCGGATGTGATGTAATCTTTGAAGGTATCGTCACACGCAAAGGCAACAAAATTGTTACTACTTCTATGAAAGCTTATAGGAAAGATGACGGCACTGTGCTTGCAGAAGGTCGTGGTGTATATAATATGAAACGTGAGCAGAAGGTATAGTAAAACTCATTCTCTCTTATCTATCCCAAAAAATATTAGGAGATTACGTCTCAGCTCAATTTTCGTCGGCATAAGAAAGTAATCCCCCTAAAGGATGAAATTATTACGACATATCAATATTTTGGTGGTGGCGGTGGTGGTGGAGTACCTTTGAGTCCTTGGGACTTGGGAGGCATATTATTAGCTTTTTCCAACAATTGCTTCTTGAACTGCTCTTCTATCGTCATGAGCTTTGCCACTTTTTTTACAGGTAGTACTTTCTTGAATTCTGCTACATATTTTTTTTGTAATTCCACTTCTTTACTTCTAAAAGCAATGTGATCATTGATAAGCTGATCCGCCTGCTGGTCATTCATTTCTTCCAATTTTATGCCATCATCCTTGTACTTACCGAGAGTACTCTCTCTTATAGCTTTTCGCTCAGATTCATATTGATTATATACTGGCCAAAACACCTGAGCTTCTTCAGGAGTAAGCTGTAATTTCTCCGTAATAAAACCTATCTTCATAGATTCTATCTTGGCTTTTTGCGGAGCATTCTGGGTATAGCCATATACTGATAGCCATAGCAATGCGATTGTGATGAGATTTTTCATTTGTTAGATATTTTATAGGATTAAAAAATATTAATTGTTTCTTCCAGAAGTACTTCTTCTTCTGTGGGCGACAGTATTTCCTGAGCCTCTTGTGGTGTAATTTCCTCCACAACGGTGGTATTACTTACGTGATTATTAGAATCTTGTGACAGATTAGGGGTTATAGGCAAATCTTCTTGTATAGGAGTCGTTACCGTATTATCATATAAGTATTCATAAATATCTTGTTTTTCGAGGCACGCCAAATCGTTTGTATCGCAGGGATTTTCTACACTTTTGAAATATATTTTTTTTATAGATATCAATAAAGATAACAATACTGCTGCGGCAACCCCTGACCTCGCCAGATAGCGTACTACATGGGAGCGCTCTCTTCTACGATATTGCTGAAAGTTGATGACGGGCGTAGTCTTTGCAGCTTCAAGCGCATCAATTTTTTGCAAAATCTGTGGTGCTAAGGTACTGAAATAGCCTTTCGGAATATCCTTGGCAGTCTCTTTATCCAACCTGAGCATGATGTCGTAGGGAAGGTGCTGGAAATACGTATCGGGAACACCTGTAATATTTTCCATACTTTTGGCTTTCGAGAGTATGGGATACCCTATATTTTCTAGCTCCTCAAGTATTTTAATTCTTTCTGTGTTCATACTTAGTTAGACTATAGATAAGCAGATGGGTTTAATGAAGTCAAAATTTTTTCTTCTAATTTCTTTACGGCATGGTGGTAAGAGGCTTTGAGAGCCCCTACCGAAACGCCTAAAATCTGTGCTATATTCTCATACGGCAATTCTTCATAGTAGCGCATCTCAAAAACCTGTCTTTGTCGTTCCGGCAGGATTGTAAGTGCTTCTGCCAATGCATTTTGTATCTTATTGCCATCGAATTGAACTTCTGATTTGATAGCATTAATTTTTTGAATCGGCTCATCTTCTAAAGACGTGTGTAACCTTTGGCTGTTCTTTTTTACAAATGTCAGGCTTTCATTGGTAGCAATGGTATATATCCACGTATGCAGTCGCGATTCTCCGCGAAAGGTCTCGAGATGCTGCCAAACTTTTACAAATACATTCTGTATAATATCATGTGCATCGTCATGATTGGCGACAAAACGTCGTATATGCCAATACAGTTTTTCCTGAATAGCTACCACCAACTCTGTAAAAGCCTGACGCTTGGTGGACTCCTCCTTCAATCTTTGTATTAGCGAATGTTCATCATGCATAGCCTTTAGACTTGCTAAACATGGATAGGTTTAATCCATGCAAAAATTATTGCCCTTTTAGTATTTTGTGCCGCAAAAAGGAAACCATTATCGTATAAGCGTCCACAAGTATATTATTATCTTTTTTTACGTCCAAAAAATAGATGCCCATTTTCAAATCTTTTAATGGTAGTATGACATCTATCATACTATCTTGGGGAATGTAATAGGAATTTTTATATTTTATTTTCTTATCAAAATTTTTAACACTTACTTCTACAGTATCGGACATCATAGCATAAATCTGTATATGTACCGTCTTGCTTCTCAAGACTTTGGCTCTGGGAATATCTACCTTTATTATATTTTCGGGAATGGCAGCCCCTGCTGATACCGATGTAGTGATCGCTAATAAAAACAGGAATAATCTAGCTTGTATCATTTTATTTTCTTGAAAGTAGAAAGACCGCAGCTCAGAAATCGCTCATAAGCACTGGCATCAGCGAAGCCTACCGGCTGTGCAAGCATATTTTGACGGGTATCCAATAAGACATAATAGGGCTGAGAGGCTTTGCTAAAGTGCTTAATCTCGAAATCCGTCCAATATTCCCCCACTGTATTTATTTTTTTATGATTGCCCGACAATGAAGAATAGTAATGCATGGCTTCCGGCAGTGGCTCGCGAGAATCTGTAATAAGTGATACAATCACATATTCGTTGAGCAATGCTTTTACATTGGGTCTTGTCCATACTTGCTCTTCCATCTTACGGCAGTTTACACAACCATAGCCTGTAAAGTCAAGTATTATAGGCATATTGTGCTTTTCGGCATATACTACAGCTTCGGCGTAGTCGTGGAATATGGCTTTATCTTTTATTTCGGTATTAAAAAAATTATAGTGTGCCGGAGGTGCGAGGCCACTCAGCAACTTCAATGGCGTATAGGTAACTAATGCATAGAGTAATGTAGGTACAAATAAGAGCGAGGCGATGCCTATAGCCTTAAAAACAGGGGATTCATGTGTCTCATTCTCGTGACGGAAGGGTGGCCATCCCATGGCATATAATCCCATAAGGATAAATATCACTATCCATATAGCCAAAAACAGCTCCCAGCGCAATACGCCCCAATTGCCTATCATATCGGCAACAGACAAGAACTTGAAAGCAAAAGCAAGCTCCAAGAAACCCAAGATGACCTTTACTTTCCCCAGCCATCCTCCTGACTTGGGCAGCGATTGCAACCACTGCGGAAAGAGGGCAAAGAGGGTAAATGGTAATGCTAGTGCTAAAGAAAATCCCAGCATACCTACGAGAGGATTTAATTTTATAAATCCTATGGACACCCCTTTGCCTGTGGCAGCTTCCACCAATAAGGAGCCTATGATAGGCCCTGTACAGGAGAAGGATACCAATGCCAGTGTAAATGCCATAAAAAATATGCCTATATATCCGGATTTGAAAGATAGTTTATCCGCTTGCGTACTCCATCCCGATGGCAGCGTAATCTCAAACAGTCCAAAAAATGATAGGGCAAAGAATATAAATACTGCAAAAAACAGCAAATTGAAAAATACGCTCGTGGACATTAAATTCAGTGAATCTGCGCCAAAGAGTGCAGTAGCTAGGATTCCTAGCCCTATATATATCATCACTATAGAAATACCGTATAATAGGGCATTCTTGATGCCTTCTTTTCTATCTTTACCTTTGGTAAAATAACTTACCGTCATAGGAATGAGTGGAAATACACAAGGCGTAAGCAATGCCAGCAGACCTCCCAAAAATCCCAAAATAAAGATAACCCACAGACTCTTGTTCTTACCTTCCACTTCGCCAGTAAAACACTGGTCATCAATATGGGATCTGCTGAAGGAATCGGGTTGCGCCGAAGACATCACAGGCATCTGCGTAGCTACTGTACCTGCTGTATCTATTACTGGTATTTTTACCGTATCGCCAGAAATGTTGTTTTGGTGATTCTTTACCGTAAAATCATACCCCCCGGGCATACAACTCATGTCATTACACACCATATAATCAATAGTACCTGTTATAGACTTCTGTGAAGAGGCTATAATGTGGGTAATGGTAAATTTATTTTCAAACCAACTTAATTCTACCCCAAAGGCTTCATCGAATTTTGTGACTCTCTTACCTTCGACCTTTTGTTGCAATACTTTGACTGATTTTCCTTCATAAAGCACAGAGAGGGGAATGGGCCCTGCCTCGGGATTTATGTCGTGCGTATATACATGGAATCCTTTGTCTAGCTTAGCAGACATGGTTATTTCCAATTTATCATCACCCAAGGGCTTAGAAGATATGTTCCACTGTACGGGATTTTCTGGCGTAGCCCAAGAAGTATTGAATGAAAAAATAAAAAAAATAAGCGATAAAAATAATTTACAGTAGGGATTTGTACGACCATGAACATCATCAGTACAAAAGGAATTTTTCATAAATATATAATCAAATTATGAGGCAAAAGTTTACGACTTAGGCACTCAACTCTGCAATATAGCATTTTTACTAAGCATGAGTGCGTTAAATAATGCTAACCCATCGGTATTGCCCAATACAGTTTCTGCTGCACGCTCAGGGTGAGGCATCATCCCAAAAACGTTTTTATTTTTATTACAAACTCCTGCAATGTTATCTATAGCACCATTCGGATTGGCTTCGTCCATGATATTTCCGTGGGCATCGCAGTATTTGAAAAGCACCTGTCCATTGGCATACATTTCCTGCAATGTATCTTGGTCGGCGTAGTATCTGCCTTCAGCATGGGCTATAGGAATATTATAGGCTTTGCCAGGCAGCATCTGTGCCGTGACATCGCTATCTGTGTGTATCGGTGTGATATACTGATTTTGGCATATAAATAGTTGGTTGTTGTTTCGTAGCAATGCACCCGGCAATAACCCGCTCTCACATAATATCTGGAAGCCGTTACATATTCCAAATACGACACCTCCTGCTTCGGCAAATTTCTTTACAGCACCCATGATAGGGGATAGATGTGCTATTGCTCCGCAGCGTAAATAGTCGCCGAAAGAAAACCCTCCCGGCAAGATAATAGCATCTTCTTCAGGTACTAAGTCTTGCACATGATCATCTTTGTGCCATAAGGTGCGCACTTCTCTTTGTAGTACTTCACTACATACATGCATGACATCATGGTCGCAATTAGAACCTGGGAAAACGACTACGCCAAATTTCATAACTTTATTATAGATAAAATGATTATTCCAAGTACAAATATACCAAAAGCTGCCTCTACGAGAAGTGTCTTTTTTAACCTTAATAATAATATACTACTGATTAAGGTAATGGGAAATACCCATAGCAAAAACACCGAAGATTGTGATGTAGAAAACAAGGGTACCATCAGCAATAGTCCTATACCATAGAATAACAGAACCCTTATCATTTGACGTTTTCCGAAAACCAATTTCCCTAATACAGCGTTACCTAAAGCTCCAAAAACTACGGTAGCAAATAATATAGGCACAATAGCAAACCTATCGTAAAATTCTATGTACCCTGAAAAATAACCGAATGCTTCTCTTATATATTGAATCTCTAGCATACGATACCCCAGTATATATAGCATAGAATAGAATAGATAAAAAGGCATAATGAAGCCTAAGTACAAGAGAAGATAGCCACGAAAACTCTGTTTCTTACTTACATATAGTGCCCAATGAAGAAAAGGCAGTCCTATTATGGCTGTAGGCATTATTAGAGATATACTACCCTGACATACTCCCGCAAATAGACAGTGATAGTGGGTTGGTTTCTCTTTTTTTATGTGAATTAATATTTGAATGAGTAGTAAAGAAAATAATAGCACCACATAATAGCCATTCCACCTGAAGAAGGTAGTAAATACAGATAGCAGTAAAGCACTTATCGTAGAAGGTATGAGGCTGAAATGATCTACAATCTCTAATTTATTAATAAAATATCCTATCCATAAGCATATCGCCATCTGTATGATTACTATTATGGCAAAGGCTACATGATCTTCGAGAGAAAGTGCTTTCAAATACTTGAACACCTGAAAGTCTTCATATTTGGAAGCACCGGGTATCTGCAAGATATAGGCAGACTTGGAAGCAACAAATATGAGCATGAATAACATCCATGCCGTGAAACTTCTGCTATGCAGTAACTTTAACAAAGACTAATATTTTATCTTTATCAATTGAAGCCCTGATTTTCTCTCACTAGGGATAATAATTTCATTACCAAGAAGTTGCTTTGCCTTCTTGGGTACAGGAGTAAGATCCATTTTTTCTGTGCTAAAAAGGCTCTTTTTAAGAATTTCTCCATTAGGATTAATATTAAACTCTACCAAATTGCCATTATTATATATATCATCATTAAAAATGAATTTAACCAAATTGTTGGCTTCAAAGAGTGTAAATGAGGAATACATGCCATTATCTCCTTCTGTAATTTGGGTCTTGGGGAGGACACTGCGCCATTGTGTGGCATTGTCATTCATCACTGTAAAGGCAAATATGTCAAAATAATGATTCTGGTCATAAATCCGTGTAGAGGGATCTGTCATATAGTAAGCAGTGGGATATGGATTGGTACGTACTACACGGGTATAGGTATATTCTCCTTCGGTAATAAGCATCATACCCTCATTACTGAGTGGCACAATTTTGCGTGGTCGTACTATTGCTGCTTTTTCATCCCAAGATTTGAAGTCATAGCTATTGGTTTTCTCTATCATTTCTTTGGTAAGAGGAAGCTTGGTATCTATAATTTTTTTGCCTGTGACAAGGTCTATAGATATGCATTGCATTCCCAAGTCATAGGTATCTCTCTCTTTCTGATAACATGAAGCAAAATATAGGATATTATTACCATTACTGATTTCTGTAACTATATTTTTATAGTTGCATTTATCTTCATTTATTGTAAAAGATTTTGAAAAAGCACTTTTGCTGTCAAAAGTAAGGATATGAATAAAATCTAGATTATAAGCATCATTAATTTTAAAATCGTCTTCTTTAGCTACTACGGCTGTCAACACGGCTTGGTCGGAGATTTTAAAGGATTTTAATACATAATTGCCTTTGTCTTCTATCGTAAATTTATTCTTTGAGATAGAATTAAAATTCTCATCAAAAACATGGAAATTAATAATGAAGCTGTTATTGTCTTCATTTACCCTAAACAGGACAAAGTATTTATTATTATTAGAAGTTTTTAGAAAATATGGTTCAAAGTCCAATAGTCCCATTCTATAGATGGAATCTAAGACATATTCATCACTGCCCATATTGAGATTATAGTCTAATATCTTTACCTTGAAATACTGTTTGCCATTTATAAGTTGAGTACAAAATATATTGAGACCGGAAGCATTCATGGTACAATAGTCTATATACATTTTTCTATCTGTAATTATCAAAGACTTTTTCTGCAAAAGTCTGAGATTGTCGTTATATAGCTCTATCAGGTGGTCTTCATTTTTGGAATAATGCACCCATATTCCATTATCATTTTTGCCTACAATTTCATACTCATCGTATTTACTCAGAGACTTGGAGGGCAAAGAGGTGAGCAAGTCCTGTGCATAAGTATTATTTAGTATAAAAATTACAAATAAAGAGGCTAGGCTTACAAGAGTAAGGCGTTGTATATATAGGCGGTAGCATAGGTCTTTCATATTACCTTTTTTGTCGAGGATCTAGGGCATCTGTAAGTCCCTCGCCTACTAAATTAAACAATGTTACCGTAATAAATATTGCAAAACCCGGAAAAATTGCCAACCACCATGCAGACGGTGCCTCTCTGGCTAGTGACAACAGTTTGCCCCAAGTAAGCACCTCGGCAGGAAAGCCTACACCTATAAAAGACAGAAACGACTCTACCAATATCGCCGAGGCTATTCCGAAGGCTATTGTAATCAGCACTGGAGCTATTGCATTAGGGATGGCATGACGAAACAAAATACGCCATCCAGAATACCCTAGTGCTTCTGCTGCTTCTATATATTCCAGGCTGCGTACTTTCAGCAACTCTGCCCGAATAAATCTGGCAATCTCGGTCCACGAGGTAAGTCCTATTATTGCCATCACCAGCAATATGGACGGTTTTGCTATCGCTACTATCGCTATTATCAGAAACATTCGAGGTATAGATACCAATACTTCTATAGCTCTCTGAACTATAATATCTACAGGCACATAAACTTTATGCCTTAGAAATGGAATCAGCTTAAAAGGTATGGCAACAACTCTTCCTGCAAGGATGATTGCTGTATATATTCCCAAACTTATAAGAAGCTGAACAAAGAAATTACTTAATGATGAACCCAAAGCATCGGAAAGCACATAGCTTCTCGCAGAGAAGGCATAGAACCAACCCAATACCAGTGATATTATCAGCGTTAATAGCGATATTCGAGATGCTCTGATGCGATTATCCCCAAAAAATCCTGCCACTGCGCCAAAAAATATCCCTAATACC
>JBGAWK010000079.1:0-8571 GCA_044227665.1 Chitinophagales bacterium | reverse complement strand
TATTATTTCCTATTAGCAGTTAATAAATTACGTTAAGGATGGGCACTCTCAATCTGCCAATATGTCTAATTATAGACATGAAACGGTTTTGTAAGTTCTACGGTGGTAGGGGCTGATTCCATGTGTAATTAATGCTTCGCGATGTATTTTGGTAGGATAGCCCATATTGCTATCCCATCCATAATAGGGATACTGATGGTGTAGTGCCTCCATGATGTCGTCCCTTGTCGTCTTTGCCAATATGGATGCCGCTGCTATATGCATAATTTTTGCGTCACCTTTTATTATACATTCATAAGGGATATTGCCGTATGGCTTGAATCTATTGCCATCTACTAGAATCTTATGAATGGGAATCTGTATGGCTGATAATGCTCTATGCATGGCGAGAAAGGAGGCTTGAAGAATATTAATTTGGTCAATCTCTTCGGCACTAGCCATGCCTATACCATAAGCTAAAGCATGTTCTTGTATGAATATGGAGAGTTCTTCTCTTACAGCTTTATGTAGCTGCTTAGAATCATTTAGTTTGGGATGAAAAAAATCTTCTGATAAAATTACGGCTGCTGCGACCACAGGTCCCGCCAAACAGCCTCTGCCGGCTTCATCACATCCCGCTAAATTAATTCCTGGTGTGGCGAGATTGAGCAGCATTAGGAAATCAGGTCTATATGCATGTATTTCTGCAATACCTCTGGTACTCTTATGCCGTTCTCTGTCTGATAATTTTCTATGATGGAGGCTACGATGCGTGCCAGTGCCATAGCGCTGCCATTGAGGGTATGGGCTAGCGTCTTTTTGTTGTCCTTGTCTTTATAGCGCAACTTGAGCCTATTGGACTGAAAATCCTCAAAGTTGGAGACGGAGCTTACCTCCAGCCACCTCTTTTGCGCAGCAGAAAACACCTCAAAATCGTAGGTGAGCGCACTGCTGAAAGTCATGTCACCACCGCACAGTTTGAGTATTCTATAGGGCAAGCCCAAATCTTTCAGAAGCCCTTCTACATGGTGTAACATCTCTTGGAGTACATCATAGGAGTTGTCGGGGTGGGCTATTTGCACGATTTCTACCTTGTCGAACTGATGTAAACGGTTCAATCCTCTCACATCTTTACCGTAAGATCCTGCCTCACGGCGGAAACATGGCGTATATCCCGCCATCTTTATAGGCAAATCTTTTTCATCTACGATAGTATCGCGATATAGATTCGTAATGGGCACTTCTGCTGTCGGAATCATATATAGATTGTCTATAGTAACATGATACATCTGTCCTTCTTTATCGGGGAGCTGCCCAGTAGCAAATGCTGATGCTTCGTTGACAACATGAGGTGGCAATATTTCTAGATATCCTGCTGCTAGTGCCTTGTCTAAAAAAAAGTTGATTAGTGCTCTTTGCAATAAAGCACCCTTTCCTTTATATACGGGAAAGCCTGCTCCTGAAATTTTTACGCCTAATTCAAAATCTACAAGGTCATATTTTTTTAGCAGCTCCCAATGTGGCAAGGCTTTATCGCCTAGTTCTGGCACAGAAGCTACGCTATACACTATTTCATTATCTTCGGGTGTCTTGCCTTCGGGCACACTGTCGTGTGGTAGATTGGGCAATTTGATGAGGTTCTGTGATAGTGTATGTTCTGAATCTTGCAGGTACGTTTCAATGCCGCTAATCTGCTCTTTGAGGTCGGCTATTCTCTCTTTTGCTGTTTCTGCTTCAGAATTTTTACCTTCTTTGAGCAAAATACCTATAGATTTCGACAAAGTGTTGCGTTCTGCCAATAGATTTTCATATACAGTTTTGGTCTTTCGTACTTCTGCGTCTAATGCTATGATGGTATCTACTACCTCGGTCTCCTTAAAATATTTCTTTGCTATGCCCCTTTTAATTTTTTCAGGGGATGTGCGTATTTCTTCCAGTAATAACATAATACAAAGGTAGCTATTATGGTGAAACTTGTTTTTTATTAGTAGCTTAAAATTTATAGGTCAAAAAATATTTCCTCGCTAAGCACACGGACTGAATGCGTTAATAAAAGTTAACAATACATCCCTATGTCGTTAAAAGGTTGTTAACTGCTTGTGTGACCTGATAATAGCCTATTGCTTTGCAGCGTTTAGCAGTAGTGTATGTGGAAAAAAATCATATTTAGCCTATTGTTTATCAGTGGTGTAACCTCTGGTAATCTACATTCGGAGACCTTAAATTTAATGGTCACAGAGAATACCACGATGGTAGAGGCTGTGTCTGCACAAGCATTTATACAACAGATATGTAAGGAAAAATTTCCTGCATTGAATGCTGAGGCTTTCATATATGCTTTGAGTGGATATTATAAATTGAAAGAGGCGGGAAAAGTTGACAAACAGAGGTATCTTACTATTGTAGATTTCTCCAAACCATCGGACATGGAGCGATTCTTTGTCTTGGATCTCCAAAATATGAAATTGACTTATAAGTCATTAGTAGCACATGGCAAAAACTCAGGGGAAGTTTATGCAGAAAATTTCTCTAATGAGGAAGAATCCTTCAAAAGTAGTTTGGGCTTCTACCTTACTGCTGAGACCTATCAAGGTAAGAATGGTTTTTCATTGAAATTGGATGGCATGGAGAATGGTTATAACTCCAATGCACGTGATAGAGGTGTGGTAATACATGCTGCTGAGTATGTAAGTCAGGAATATATCAATTCCAATGGCAGATTGGGACGCAGCCAAGGATGTCCTGCGCTGCCGGTAGCACTCAATGAAAAGATTATACAAGCTATCAAAGGAGGAACGGTTCTATTTGTTTATAGTCCAAATTACAATTATCTCAAACATTCCCATTATCTGAAGGTAGATGACTACGATTGCCTTGCCGATTTACTCCCTGAGTTGTAGGTCTATTTTTTTACAATATTTTTTGTCATTTTTTTATCTTTGAAAAAAAAATAATAATGAACGTTCCAAATGATTTGAGATATTCCAAAGAACACGAGTGGATAAAACTAGATGGTGATATAGCCATTATAGGCATTACAGCATTTGCACAAGGAGAATTGGGAGATATTATTTATGTAGATATTGAAACGGTAGGTGAAAGCCTTGCCTCCAATGATATTTTTGGCACAGTAGAAGCAGTAAAGACGGTGTCCGATCTTTTTATGCCTGTAGATGCAGAGATTTTGGAAGTGAACGAGCAGCTTTCCGATAATCCAGAGCTGGTAAATAAAGATCCTTATGGTGATGGCTGGATGATAAAGGTGAGAGTTGGCGACTTATCACAAGTAGAACAGCTATTAGATGCTGCTGCATACGCAGCACTTGTAGGATAGAAATATATGATGCGCTTCATTCCTGCATTATGTTGGATAGCTATAACTTATTGGGGTTGTCTGTTACCGGCAGCAGATATACCCACGTTTGACTTTTGGGATAAAATATATTTCGACAAAATCCTTCACTTCGTTATTTATGCAGCATTGATGATACTACTGCTGTGGGCAGCTAAGGGCAGTCATCGCATTCCGGAATATGTGCCGGAGAATATTTACTTTTATAGCATTATTTTCTGTCTGTTGATGGGCTTGAGTATAGAGATTTTGCAGGCTACGTTGCCGCTGAACAGGTCTTTCGATGGCTATGATTTTTTGGCAAATATTATAGGCGTACTATTTGGTGTATCTGTATGGAAAAAAATTATCCCTCGCACGATTTGGGCAAATTTGTAGTTCTTATCAAAGTATGCGTATAGCTATTAATGCACGATTTCTGCTAAGAGGGAAGCTCGAAGGTATAGGCGTATATAGCCACGAAATCCTACAACGTTTGGTAAAGATTATGCCCGACGATGAATTCATTTTCATCTTTGACCGCCCTTACCATCAAGATTTTATTTATGGCGACAATATCATTCCCGTAGTAGCCCCTCCGGCAGCAAGACACCCCTTCCTATGGTATTGGTGGTTCGAACACAGCATTCCAAAAATCTTAAAAGAATATCGTGCAGATGTATTTTTCTCTCCCGATGGTTTTGCTACGCTAAAAAGTGCTATTCCCCAATTGCTTACCATACACGATATTGCTTTTGAATATTTCCCCAAGCATATACCTATATTAGTACATAAGTATTATACTCATTTTACCCCTAAGTATTGCAGTAAAGCGAATAGCATTATTACCGTCTCAAATTTTACTGCCAAAGAACTAATGACGCACTATGCCATCCCGGAACACAAGATTACAGTAGCTTACAATGGGTGCAATGCAGACTTTGCACCCCTAGAAATAGAAGAGCAAGAAACGATACGCGCACAATATACCGAAGGGCAACCCTTCTTCATCTTTGTGGGAGCAATACACCCCCGAAAAAATCCCGTTGGCATCCTGAATGCTTACCGCATCTTTAAAGAAAGGAGTGCGTTGAAACACAAACTTTTGTTTGTAGGCAGAAAAGCTTGGCTTACCAAAGAATTTGAGCGTGCATTGCAAATTCATCCTTATAGGAGTGATATTCTATTTATAGATGAAACAGATAGAAAAGAAATTCCGCGACTGCTGGCTTCAGCAACAGCATTGCTATATCCATCGTATTATGAAGGCTTTGGGTTGCCCGTATTGGAGGCTATGGCTTGCGGTACTCCTGCTATTACCACAGAACATTCCCCTATGGCAGAGATAGGCAGAGATGCCGTGCTGAAAGTACACCCCGACAGCCCTGGTGAGATGGCAGGAATGATGCTGGGATTGGCTACCAATCCTACTATGCGTAAGATGCTGGCCATTAAAGGAATAATGCGTAGAGAGGGTTTCTGGTGGGATGAGGCGGCAGAAAAAATTGCCTCAGAATTGCGAAAATTATACTTGCAGAAATAATATTATACTATCTTCGCAGTCCGCACGTTGCCCACGTGGAGAAATTGGTAGACTCGCCATCTTGAGGGGGTGGTGCTGCAAGGCGTGCTGGTTCGAATCCAGTCGTGGGCACTTTTTAAGAGTACTAAGATATTAGGATCAGGATTTTTGTAGTACAGGGCACAGGGGCATGGTGTGGATTTGAGATTTTAGAGTCAAGAATCAAGATTTAACTGCGTAGCCACCATTCCAAACGCAGTGAGGGATATCGAATAGGATACAGGGCGGAACTACACCATCACCTCACCATAAGGAAGAGGTCTCATATAGGAATACCAACGAAACAGGAACGAGATTTCTCCTCCCTTCTGTCTAAATGACGGGAGCTTCAAATTCCCCATTATTTACAGACCTTATAAGGTGATATAAGGATAATATATGAATCTATTAAGTATTATATCTTTGATCTCAGCCATCTATTGATATCAAAAAAAGAAAAGGAAGATCTTAGCCAGTTTTTGTGACTTTCCAATATCTCAATACATGCTTCTGCTTCTTTCCTCAATAATCGCCGACCAAAATTATCCTTCATAAATTCTAGCAGGATATTTTCTGCGGAATGTAGCGGACGATATTTTTCCATATATCTTTTTACTAGACTAAGTCTATTAGTAAATAGATAGATTTCTTTGCATTCAAAGTAACTGATTAGTTCCATCCACCTCAAGATATATACAGCATTTTTAGGATACTTTCTAAAGTCTGGTTGGTTTATCTCTCTGATTATATGGCTACTTACCTTTACATATTCTTTGGCAAAGAAATAGTAGCTCAGCAAGATCTGTAAAAATAGCAACCTGTTATTTTGCGTAACTTCAAAAGATAATTTCTCTATGCGATTCAATAGACTATGATTTGTCAGGGCATGATTTAGCAATGAGTAATAATATAGACGCATAGCAAGCTGAATATCTTTGTAATAAATTACACCACCTTTTTCTACTCCATTCTGCCCAATAATTTCATCTAACTCTCTGTCATAAATTTCATATTCTTCGATGTTATTCAACAATAACGAAAACTGAAGTAGATTCATTATTAAAATAATCTTTGGTACGTTTGAAAAAGAAGGATTTACATTACGAATCTTGTAATAGATGGTTTTCCATCCATTGTAGGCGACTTCCCATTCACCAGTATAAAAACTATAAATAGAATTGAGATGGACAAAATAAATACTGGTCTGTTCATCAACTTCAGTATTGCTAAAGTCTTTTACATTGATTTGTATGGAGTTAATTCCATCCATAGGGACAATATATTTATCTCCAATATTATTCAATACTGCTGAAGTAAAAATGGGATAATACTTGGGTTCCATTTTCTTGATATGCTCGATAATATAATCGTAATGTTTTTTTACTTCCTCTTCAGTATAAAGATTTGAGTGCTTTATATAGGCATTAATATACCAAGCATGGAATTCAATGATGCCCATGTCATAACCTATTTTTTGGGCTAGGGCCAATCCTTCATCCGCAAACTGTTTGGATAGTTCAATGCTATCTTTATTAAATAAAATTTCTGCTTGGGCAGCGAGATTGAAAATTTTAACCTTTTGCATACTGGATTCCAAATGATGTTGTAATATCTCTGCAATAACTTTGACGAGTCTGTTGATATTTTTTTTACTATTAGCTTTGTCGTTTAATGTGTTTATTATTTGCAATTCATTGTAAATCTTCATATTACAAAGAATGTCAAATAAAGCACTCAAGCGTACATTACTTTTATTAAACGCCAATTCATTTCTAATATGAGCCTGTTCACTGTGTGAAAGATGACTTACTAGCTTATACACTCTATAAAAAATATTGTTTTTTTGCATTATCATTACATCTAATATTTTAGTTTTAAATATTTATCAGATCTAAAATTGGACGTTGAGAATATACTTATCACTTTAAAGTACAAATGTATTTTTTATTTCATATTCTATAAAAATAATTTTGCGTAAGGCATAGTTTTGTAGTTCATGATTTGAAAATGTAGTGCTGTGAATCAGGTACAAAACATTAAGAATTGATATTGGGGGGCAAGAATTTCTTACTAAAGAGCTTATAGATATTTATATGTTATACAAATATGCTACATCGTCATACCAAACATTGTGAAGAATATCAATAGAAATATGGATAAATCAATTTGTAATTTATCTTTCTCATACCTTGTCGTCGAATTTTTGTTGGGAATATCCGAATCGCTATATGCGATACAACATACTTTTAGAATTTACCCATCTAACTTTTATCATCTACAGATCACGATGCTATGTAGTAAAATATCAAACAATTTTACTGTTTCTGGTTCCCTATTTTTTGTTAAATTCTCAATTTTTCATACAAATTCATTCTGTAGATACCCCTATTTCTTATCATCTTACTATAGTAATGAATGTCAAATATTTTTCTGAATATTGTAAGGCAGGGTTGATTTTGAGAAATTTTATATATTTTTTAACATTTTATATTTTTTTAAATGTTTCAAATACACATAAACAAAGTATTGAATTACAATTATATGCAATTCTAATTCATCTATTTTTATGGATAAAAGTTTGTGTTTTTTAAAAAATTGAATTCTTATTGCTCATAAGTTTGCAACATAGATTTTTTCTATAGGCTAAAATAGAACACAAAAACAAATAAATATGAAAGGTTACTACAAATTAATTGTCGTACTGCTGCTGAGCCAGATGAGTTATGGGCAGAACGAACTTTATGTAAAAGGGGACAACAGTTCGGGGAGTACGGAGCTGTATGTAAAGGACAGGATGAGCAGCGGAATGTCTACGCTGTATGTGAAAGGTTCGTTCACCAATGCGCAGGGTGTGGTGGTGAACAGTGGGAGCATGATAGAGGTGACAACAGATTTTACGAACACGGCAGCAGGCACTACGGCGTACTACAGCAGCAGTGGCGAGGAGCAGTTTACGGGTACGGGAATGAGTACGATATCCGGTACGCTGAATGGTAGTGTTGCTACGGAGAACTGCTTCAATGTGCTGAAGGTGAGCAAGGCTACGGGTAGTATGTATGTGAACTTAGGGAGCGACTTACATGTGAAAGATTCTGTGGTTATAATATCCGGGATAGTACGTACAGATGTGTCATCTCATGGCAACGACGGAGGTGCATACCCCAATAAGCTATTTTTGCAGAGTACGCTACCTGGCAAGTTGGTGAGTAATAGTGTAGGGAGTACGAACTATGTGGAGGGTAAGCTACAGCGGAGTACAGCTACGGGGAGTACCTATTTTTTTCCTGTAGGGATTTCTCCAAGTACATTGGACGGCATGGAGCCTTTCAATATTACGCCTACAGAGGGTAGTGGCAATGTTTTGGGATATTTGGTGCCTACATCACAGAGCTATAGTGCGTACATATTTCAGGACATTGCGGGACATCCTGGAGATACTACGGTAGTTGGGGTTACACCGGTGAGTGACTGCAATGGAGGCCCTGACGGCATCATAGATGCCTTTCTCTTGAACAACGACTTTGATCTAGACTGGGTGGTGACGAACCCTAGCGGTGGCAGCATTACAAAGTACAATATCACGGTAGTGCCGGGAACAGCCTTGGACGGTACGGTAAGCTATGTATATACCTGTACGGGCGCGACGATGAAGTATATGTCTAGAAATGGTATGCCGGGAGGCGTTGCTACGACTACGTCA
>JBGAWK010000078.1:0-8697 GCA_044227665.1 Chitinophagales bacterium | reverse complement strand
TGCACGTCTATCTATAATTGACACTTCCGAGGCTGCACACCAGCCCTTCAAAGACAGTAGTGGCAGATATACTATTGTCTATAATGGAGAAATTTTTAATTATAGAGCGTTAAAAAAAATTGTCGAAGACAAAGGCATAGACTTACATACCTCAGGAGACACTGAAGTATTATTATATTTATATATCATCATGGGTAAAGATTGCCTGAATCTACTCAATGGATTCTGGGCTTTTGCCATATATGATGAGGTTACTAAAGATGTGTTCCTCGCTAGAGATAGATATGGCATAAAGCCATTGTATTATAGCATCTATAAAGAGCAATTATTTTTCGCTTCAGAGATGAAAGCTATCATGGAGTTTCCTATTCCCCGCATACTTGACAAGGAGGCTCTACATTTATACTTCAGACTCAATTATATACCGGGACCCTTATCAATTTTACAAGATGTAAAAAAATTGATGCCAGGGCACTATATGTCTATAAAGTCTGGATCGGTAACAATACAATCATATTATGAATTTCCATACCATCCTGAGCATACCAATTATAGCAAGGAGGATTATGTAGAACAACAGAAGCATCTGCTTACTCTTATGGATGATGCTGTAAGGCTCAGGCTTATCGCAGATGTGCCATTAGGTGCTTTCTTGAGTGGCGGTATAGACTCATCAGCAGTAGTAGCCTTGGCATCGCGTCATGTGTCGCAACTCAATACTTTTTCTATAGGCTTTCAAGATGCCGCATTTTTTGATGAAACACAGTATGCCCAGATGGTGGCAAAAAAATATAACACCAACCATACTGTATTTAAACTCTCAAATCAAGACCTCAATGAGAGCCTTCACGAGGTACTGGACTACATAGATGAACCTTTCGCAGACTCCTCAGCATTACTAGTAAATATTCTTTCCCGACATACACGAAAGCACGTAACGGTAGCACTATCAGGAGATGCCGGCGATGAATTATTTGCTGGATACAACAAGCACTATGCAGAATGGCTTGTACGCAACCCCTCCATGAAGAATACTGTGGTGAATAGCTTATATCCTTTATGGAAAATCCTACCTAAATCCAGAGATGGAAAAATCGCAAACAAAATTAGACAACTAGAGCGTTTTGCGGAAGGAAGCAGGATGAGTGCCGCTGAGCGATATTTCAGGTGGTGTTGTATTATGGACGAGATTTCCGTACAGGATCTCATAAATGATAAAGCTGACAGCTCAAAGCTATATGAACTAATAAATAGCTATACCCATCATATCAAAGGCGGTGGCAGCATGAATGATGTATTGATGGCAGATGTAAACCTTGTTCTTCCCTTTGATATGCTTACTAAGGTAGATATGATGTCGATGCGTAACTCCTTAGAAGTGCGCGTACCATTCTTGGACTATCGTATCGTAGCTTATGCCTTCTCCCTTGCAGAGAATTCCAAGATAAATGGGAGGATGAAGAAGAGGATAGTACAAGATGCTTTTAGAGAACTATTGCCGACGGAGCTGTATAATAGACCTAAAAGCGGGTTTGAAGTACCCTTGCTACAGTGGTTTCGTACAGACCTGCGTTCCGCAATACAAGATGAATATCTAAATGAAAACTATATCCTTCAACAGCAAATTTTTGATCCTGCTACAATAAATCTTATACGCAACAAGCTGTTCTCTAGCAATGTAGGCGATGCACAACGCATAACCTGGTCGTTGGTAGTATTCCAACATTGGTATAAAAAGTATATGTATTAAACTATGACTTTTTTCTTTTCAATAAGATTTAAATATAATTCACCCATATCAGATACTAATCTTTTATAAGAAAATTTATTCTGAACAAAATCATATCCATTTTTTCCCATCTTCTCTCTCAATTCATCATTTTGGATTAATTCTACTAGTGCATTTGTAAGCCTGTCCAAATCTTGTGAGGGGACTAATAATGCTGTCTTATCTTGTTCTACAACATATCTTAGCCCTCCAACATCAGTACAAACTATAGCTTTTTTGGCAGCCTGAGCTTCTATGATACTTACAGGAGTACCTTCATTGAGGGATGTAAGAGCAATGATGTCCATCCCAGCATATATATCTTCCATATCTTTCCTCCAAGAGGTGAAAATTACAGGATTATGGTATTCTCTATCAAGTTCATTTCCAAATGGGATATTCAAATCTGCTAATTCACCTTCTATAGATTTTCTGAGCTCCCCATCTCCTACGAAAAAGAATTTTAGAAGCCTACTATTTTCCTTATTAAGGATTCTCGCTAGGGACTTTACGAATAAACTATGATTTTTAATAGGCACCATTCTTCCTATTATTGCTATTGCAACTGTATCGGGAGTCAATGAAAATTCCTCTCTCACCTTTGCTCTTCGGTCATAATAATTGAGCGTAAATCTTTCCAAGTCAAAGCCTAATGGAATTTGGAATATCTTATCTCTATTTACAACTTTGTAAATATTGGCTAAGTCATTATATTGCTCAGGACTAATTGCAATAATTCCATCAGTTCTATTTGCTAAGTATCGCTCAATTTGAAGTAAAAACTTTGTTTTTAAAGGATGAAAATAAGAATGAAAATAATGACCGTGGAAAGTATGCAGGACTATGGGTGTTTTTGCATTTATTGCAGCCAACCTCCCAATAAAACCAGCTTTTGCTGCATGTGTGTGGACGATATGGGGTCTGAAGTCTGAAATTATTTCCATTAACTCTCTATATGCTTTTCTGTCCTCCCAGGGCTTGGTTAGTGATTTTTTAATACTATCTATGTATTTTGGTTCAATACCCATTTGCTTAGGAATAAAATCACTATCTTCCTCGTCGTGCTCTTTGGCCCCAGAGAGAAGTAGTGTTTCAAATTCTGGCTCCAAATATTTTGTTAGATACGAAACATTGTAGGCGGGACCTCCAATAACCAATCTGTTAATAATTCTTAGTACTCTATATGCCATTCTATAAGTTAAAATACATCCCAATCTGATAATGTAATCTGCCAAGATTTCTTGTCGTATATTTTATCTGAGGACTCATTAGATCGTACTAAAAGATTAAGCTGTCTAGGGTTAATTTTCTTTGGCAAGCTAAACAATCCTATCTTTCTTAGCTGACGGGTAAGTTTTGCATTGATAGATGTAAACAATAATCCCGCCGGCTTTGGAAAATACTTCCCATTATTATTCCTTAAGTCTGAAATCAACTGAAGTAAATATTTTTCTCCATTATCAACATGGGCATAATCCATTAATAGAATACAAGGTATCCCCATGATAATATCATCTTTAAGTATAACTACTGCTTTAGGGTTGTTTTTATCATCATAAATGGAGAAAAAATAATGTTTCTCATTTGGTTTATTTTTAAATCTCCATTCTAAATATTCAGGGCTCTTTATTAGTCCGTAATCAAAAGTTTGCTGAAAACTAGAATAAATGGTAATAATATCATCACTAATATCTATATTTTCAATAATTCTAGCATGTCTATCTATTCTAATACTAAAGATTTTATACATGAAGTCAAATATGTTTCCCAATATTTTCCCTATAGCAGATATGGGTAGTTTGCTATTAATTAGAGAAGAAGTATTGAATGGCATAATAAAAGATTCCATCTCAGAAACTATCATGAAGTTATTATATTTTAAAAATGTATGGATACTTTTCTTGTTTGGGAATGTATATATAACTTTGATATTCTCTTGATCAATTGTATTATTAGCAAATGTAGCGATCTCTCTAAAAATTCCTCTGCCTCTTAGCTTGTCGCTTACAGCCACATCCTGAATCATAGCATAATTAGTAGTCTCATTGACATACTTTCCCAAATAAAATGGAACATGATAATATGCTAGAATTTTGTTGTCATCATTTTTGACAACTGAGACAAAAGATTTTCTACTTGGTAAATTCTTATATTGCCACAACCAATATTCCAGATTAAATTTGGAAAGATTATGGGCATCATTTTCTTTCATTATATCTTCAATAGCCTCAACAATTTTTGAGTCTTCATCCTCTCTGAGTAAGGTATAATATAAATCCTTATTATTATTCATTATAATCAATTGATAATTAAATTTTTAAAAGAATCAAACTCAAAATCATCCAATAATTGCTCAATTTTTTTACTTGTGGAACTAAGATTAAAATAGTGAGGATATTTTATCCTATTTGGCAAATCAGAAATATATGGATGATGAGGGTCTAGTTCCCAAGGATGTACATAGAAAATTCCGGGTATATTATCTTTGTTTAGTTGCTTAAGTCTATATCTAAAGAATTTATAGGGTAAAATTCTAAAATACGCCCCACCAAATCCTACTTCATATTTGAAAAACTTAAATGTTGTAAGTGGGGCTTCCCATAAGTTATTGTCTAACTTATGTATATCTTTCCTATATCCTACTATGCCTGTTCTTTTGTTATCTCCTGGATATATGCTTGAATCATAAACGAATCCATAATTACGCAATATATCCAATGCCCACAAACTTCTATTGTCAATAGAAAAATAGGGTGCTCTAAAGCCTGTAAATGTGGAATTAAAATTCTTATTTAGAATACTCACACACTTTCTAATGTCTTCGTCAAATAATTCAGGAGTAATAGAATATATAGCTTCGTGAGAATAAGTATGACACCCCAATTCGTGCCCTTCATTAATTATTTCGTTAATCACATCAGGATGATCTTCCAAAATCCTTCCTAGTACAAAAAACGTGGCTTTAACATCTCTCTTTGCCAATAGATTCATTAATTTATCAAATCCTACCCGTAATCTTTTTTCATAATTATTCCATGTGGAACTTTCTTTGCCTATGCCTTGATACCAATCTTCTAAATCTACCGTAAAAACATTTTTCATCAAACAAATTTAAGTATATATTATTAAGAGCCTGTCTAAATTTTAGGTTTTTAATCATCAATATAGACTTTGTCCTATAACTCTTGTTTTATTCTATCTCATATTGTGGTCTCAAATTACTAGAAAAAGGAATTTTTTAGTAATTATGCTAATAATTATAGAACCTGTAAAAGTTATTCTCAACAATAAAATTCAAAATAAAATAATTTTTTCTATTTTTGCATATCATAATATGATAGAGTATTATCACTGGAATATTATTGGTGCCGGTGTATTAGCATTTGCGATGAGTTTTTTTATCATTCCTTCAGTGATTAAAATTGCTGAAATAAAGCATCTTTACGACAATCCTAATGAAAGAAAATCACACCTCAGCTCTATACCTACCCTAGGAGGACTAGGCATCTTTAGCGGCTTCATTGTGTCTGCCTGTTTGTTTTCAAACTTTACTGCCGGACATGAAATCCAATATATTGTAGCCGCTCTCCTCATTATATTTATGATGGGTGCCAAAGACGACATCGTAGATATGTCTGCAAAAAAGAAGTTGGTAGGGCAAATTGTGGCAGCATTCATTATTACCTATTTTGGGGAGATACGTCTTACTAGTCTATACGGTGTTTTTAATATTACAGATATCCCTGACTGGCTTAGTGTTATATTCAGTATGTTCACCATCATAGTCATCACGAACGCATTCAACCTCATAGACGGTGTGAATCTGTTGGCAGGAAGTATTTCAATAGTGATATCTATGACCTTTGGTGCTTGGTTCTTTTTCCACAGCTTCCATAATTATGCCATCATGGCAGCAGCGATGATAGGGGCCGTTATTGCCTTCTTAAAATATAACTATAGTCCTGCCAAAATCTTCATGGGCGACTCTGGAAGTCTTACGGTAGGATTTTTAGTCTCAATTTTTGCCATACAATTTATAGAATTCAATGAGGTGGTTATAGTCAGGAATATAGATGTTCGGTTTACCATATATTCCACACCAGGCATGGCGATAGCGATTATGATTATCCCACTCTACGATACCTTGAGGGCATTTACACTTAGAGTGCTTAGTGGTCGATCTCCATTTGATGCTGATAGGAATCATATACACCACAAGCTATTAGATCTTGGATTCTCACATATTCAGACTACACTGATACTCATTGCTATCAATCTATTATTCATATTACTGGGATACCTATTACAATTTTTGAACAATACATGGTTGATAATTGCGTTAATGTTAGTAGCATTATGCATAAGCACGGTATTGTTTTCTATAAAAAAACCGCTGGTGCGCCACTAAATTTTCTATTAGAAATTAAGTTTTGATTAGTAATAATCAGTTTATTTCTTGACAGTATTTCTTTGAAGTATATTTGTTTTCTTCTAAAATTTTTTATGCCTAAAGATACTAGCATTAAATCAGTACTCATAATAGGGAGTGGGCCCATTATTATAGGGCAAGCCTGTGAATTTGACTACTCAGGATCCCAAGCATCTAGGTCACTTAGGGAAGAAGGTATTGAAGTTTCACTAATAAATTCCAATCCCGCTACCATCATGACTGACAATGTTACGGCAGATCATGTATATCTCAAGCCACTTACGATAGAGTCGCTGAAAGAGATTTTGGAAGAAAGACAAATAGACTGTGTATTGCCCACTATGGGTGGTCAGACGGCTCTCAATCTTTGCAAAGAAGCCGCAGAGATAGGTCTTTGGGAACAGTATGGAGTACGGGTGATAGGCGTAGATTTGGAGGTGATAGAGACCACCGAAAATAGAGAGGCATTTAGAAAATTCTGCTTGGATCTAAATCTGGGCGTAGCCCCATCTTTTGTAGCCAACTCCATCTTAGAAGGAAAGGAAGCTGCACAAAAGATAGGATTTCCGCTAGTAATAAGACCTTCTTATACATTAGGAGGTACAGGTGGCGGCTTCTGCCACCGTCCCGAAGAATTTGAGCCAGCACTTGCACGGGGATTGCAGGCTTCACCCGTTCATGAAGTATTGGTAGAGAAAGCCGTATTGGGATGGAAAGAGTTTGAGTTAGAACTATTACGCGACAATAACGACAATGTAGTAATCATCTGTACAGTAGAAAACCTAGATCCTATGGGTGTACATACTGGTGATAGTATCACCGTAGCTCCCGCGATGACATTACCAGATACCGTCTATCAAGAGATGCGCAATCAGGCACAGTTGATGATGAGGGCATTAGGAAACTTCTCAGGGGGATGCAATGTGCAGTTTGCTCTGAACCCTGACACAGAAGAAATAATAGTAATAGAAATAAATCCCAGAGTATCTCGCTCCTCAGCTTTAGCCTCAAAAGCCACAGGATACCCTATCGCAAAGATAGCGGCAAAGCTTGCTATAGGGTATAATTTAGATGAACTGAAAAACCAAATCACCAAGACTACCTCAGCATTCTTCGAGCCCGCCTTGGACTATGTAATCGTGAAGATACCAAGATGGAATTTTGACAAATTTTATGGCTGTGACGACAAGTTGGGATTACAGATGAAGTCCGTGGGCGAAGTAATGGGCATAGGACGCAACTTTGCCGAGGCCTTACAGAAAGCCTGCCAGTCTCTAGAAAACAACAAGATTGGACTAGGCGCAGATGGCAAAGGTTGGATAAGAATAGATGATGTATTAGATAGTTTAGAACACCCTAGCTGGGACAGAATCTTTAAAGTAAAAGATGCTATACGCCTTGGCGTACCTATGCATACCATACAAAAACTTACAGGAATAGACACTTGGTTTTTAGCACAAATCCAAGACCTTGTGAAACTAGAAAAAGAGATACAGAAGTATTCCTTGCCGACAATACCCAAACATCTTTTAGTACAAGCTAAGAAAAAAGGGTACTCCGACCTCCAGTTGGCATACCTACTAGGCTTACATGGTGAAGACGAAGTTTACAACAAGAGGAAAGAACTAGGGATACAGAGAGTATATAAATTAGTAGATACCTGTGCCGCAGAGTTTGAAGCAAAGACACCCTATTATTATTCAGCATTTGATGCTGAAAATGAAAGCCTGCTTTCTGCCAAAGAAAAGATAATAGTATTAGGTGCCGGACCCAATCGCATCGGACAAGGTATAGAATTTGACTATTGCTGCGTACATGGTCTTCTAGCTATCAAAGAAGTAGGTTATGAAGCCATCATGCTCAATTGTAATCCCGAGACTGTATCTACAGACTTCGATATAGCAGACAAATTATACTTTGACCCAGTATTTTGGGAGCACCTTAGAGAATTAGTAGAGCATGAAAAACCCATAGGTGTAATTGTACAATTAGGAGGACAAACAGCCCTGAAATTGGCAAAAAAATTGCACGACCTTGGTGTGCCTATCATTGGCACCTCTTATGACAACATGGATATTGCAGAAGATAGAGGCAGATTCTCTGACATGCTGAAGGAACTGCACATACCCTATCCCGACTACGGCACTTCCACCACGGCAGAAGAAGCCTTGGAAGTAGCACACAAGGTAGGATACCCCGTATTGGTACGTCCAAGCTATGTGTTGGGGGGGCAAAAAATGCGTATCGTCATCAATGATGACGAATGTGAACGTGCAGTTCTAGATATTCTCAAACACGTACCAGATAGCACCATACTGATAGACCATTTCCTCGACAGAGCCAAAGAAGCAGAAATAGATGCCATATATGATGGGGAGCAAGTACAGATAATGGGTGTGATGGAACATATAGAACCCGCCGGTATTCATAGCGGTGATAGCAATTCCGTCTTACCTCCCTATAGCCTTGGTCCTTTTATCATTGATATGATGAAAGAATA
>JBGAWK010000077.1:0-8852 GCA_044227665.1 Chitinophagales bacterium | reverse complement strand
ATGCTAACTTCTCAGCCTCGTTACCTATGCGTTTGTTGTCCATAGTGTATAAGATGTCCGTAGATATGAAAATCCATAATCTACAGAATAGTTTTTTATTTGACTTTAAATTTTTCTTTTTTAATAAGAAATCTGATTTGAAGTCTTATATGACACAGAGTGGAATATTCTTTAATGGAATTACTATCTTTGAGTAGGCAAAAAGGTTACGCCCCCATCTGCTAACTTTGCATCATGGAAAATAAAAGAAATAAGTACAGTATAGAGTTTAAACTAAAAGCGCTAGAATTATTGAATTTACGAGGCAATTTATTATCTGTTGCTCAAGAATTAAACATTAGTCATGAAACACTTGAAAACTTGGAAGAAAGGTCGATATTTAGGCAATCAATCCGATGATTCATCGATTAAGATAGAGTCAAAGGAAGAAGAGGAAATCCTTCGTTTATGAAAAGAATCGTATGAAACAAAACTAGAGCGAGATATCTTAAAAAAGGCGGTAGGCATCTTCTCCAAGAGCGACAGGTAAGATTCAGATTCATAAAAGATCATGCAATAGAATTTCCTGTTGAGAAGATGTGTCAAGTACTAAAGGTAAGTAGAAGTGGTTACTATAAATGGCTGCGTAAAATGCCTTCTCGTAGTGTCTTGAGAAAGGAGCTACTACGTAAAGAAATAAAAATAATATATCATAAAAGCAAAGGACGATATGGAAGTCCGAGAATAGCCAAAGAACTCAATATGAATGGAATAAAAGTATCAAAAGTATTCGTAGTCAAGATTATGCGAGAAGAACATTTGCGAAGTATTGTTAGAAAGAAGTATAAGGTAACGACAGATTCTTCTCATAAGTATCCCATTGTAGAAAACGCGCTTCAACGGGAGTTTACAGTAAAAGAAGAAAATAAGGTTTTGGTCTCAGACTTGACGTATGTACGGACTAGAGAAAAGGTGGGCTTTATCTAACAACTATCATAGACTTATGAGATAGAAAAGAGATAGGTTGGTCTTTTAGTAAGACTTTAAAGGCAAACCAGACAGTCATTCCTGCATTCAATATGGCTAAGAATAACCGACCCATACAAATGAATAAACCATTGATATTTCATTCAGATAGAGGAATCCAATATGCGTGTGAAGAATTTACAATACGCTTAAACAGCCATAAAAATATTATTAGAAGTATGAGTAGAAAGGGAAATTGTTGGGATAATGCCGTAGCGGAATCATTCTTTAAAACACTCAAAACAGAATTGATTTATCATAACAAGTATCAGACTATTAAAGAAGCAGAACTATCCATATTTGAATATACCGAAACATTTTACAACACAAAAAGAAGACACCAATATTTAAATAACTTAACCATTTTGGAATACAATCAATTAATTATCAACAATTTAAAAAATTCAGCCTAAAGGTTGTACTTTTTTGTCCACTTTTTGTTTGGAATTCCACTAAAAAGACAAGGTAAATAGTATTCATTTCCTCACCCTCTTATCTTTTGGTGTTTAGCATCGCTAAGCATTAGGCGTGTAGCGTCACCAACAAATATTATACACCTCTAATGAAGTCTGAAAAATCGGCTTTCTCAGACTTCTTCTAGGTGTGCAAGAGTTACGGCTGTATGAGCTGATTTTATTTTTTTTCTAGTAAGAACCAAGTTATATCATCTTGTGGAAATGCTTGGTCTCTTTTGTAACAAAAACCATAGTCAACTAACTTCAAGTCAGAGTATCTTTCAAGCATCTCACCAGCAAAATCCCTCTTAAATAGTCTGTCACTATGTCCCCTATAGTTTACAGTTACAGGCGAAGGATTATAATATTCACATATTAAAATGTATTTACTACTTGACTCATAAAGTTTGGTATAAACATCATTCAACATATCGGGGTTAATATGAATTAACACACCTTTGATTAGAGAAACGTCACACTTTTGATTGGGTAAATAATCAAAAATAGAACCGTTAAAAACTTTTTCTTTTCCTAAATATTTTGCTAATTCTTCTGATGCAGTTTTGTTTATTTCAATTCCAAATAAGTTAATTTTTGGAAAGAGAAGATTAATAGCTCGTAAGTTCATACCTATATTAGCTCCAAATTCAATTAGAGAATTAGGTCTGCCGATTTGGTTAAATGCTTTTGAAAAAAAGTCTAGGTTTGAAGCTAAAAGTTCTTCGCTTTTGTTTCTGCTAATATATTCGTTTCCAAAATCTCCTGCCCAAAATTTTTCTTGTTCTGTTTTAAAATTCATTTTTAATTCTTTAAATATCCCTACTCATATGGCTTTTCGGTGTTGCCTCGTTTTTTTAGTGGTTGCTGAACTCCACTTTATCTTTATCACAAACTTTATTCTTGTTGGTTGTTAAACTGTCAATATGAGTTAAAAGCTGGTGGTTCTCTTGTCCGCGTCATTATGTTGTGTCTTTTGTTAAACTTTGTGTCGGTCTGGTTTTAGTCACCTCTTTTTGATTAAAAATGACTTCAAACACTGGGATAAAATAAGTGTAAAAGTCAATTAATGTTTTCTTTTTAAAGAAAACAAATCTAGAACATTTGCCTTCCTTTAGAAGATTTTTTTGTTATGCAAATTTATCATATTTTTTGATAAGTTGTCTTGTCCTAAAATAGGTTTGCACAAATCAAACAAAAATAAGGGTATAAAAGAGGAAAAAAAGTAAACCTATTTTAGGACAAGACACTTCATTTTCCTTTAATTATTATGGGGTTTCACTTATTTAATGGTTTTGAGGTCATATTAATAAAAAAAGGTTTCAGTATATTACTGAAACCTTAGTGTTTGTTGGTGGGCGCACACGGGTTCGAACCGCGGACCCCCTGCTTGTAAGGCAGGTGCTCTGAACCAGCTGAGCTATGCGCCCTTTTTTGGAGTTGCAAAGGTAAGAAATTTTTTCAATATCTACCAAATTAAATTACTTTTAATTATCACTCCCTCCCGATAAAAACTCGTAAAAGATAAATTAATAGTTGCGAGGTACTGAAAGTTTGGGTTCTTTTTCACAATACAAGGATTTAACCATGAGACAATTAGAACATCAGTACAGACTAATTACTGGCAAGCAGCGAGATAGGGGTCGCAGTTGGGGGCTCCCAAAGCTTTGGCTTTTTTCATGTCTATACAGCCTTTCTCATGCTGTTGGCTAAGATTGTAGGCAAAAGCACGATTGAAATATAGATAAGGGTCATCAGTCCGTATGCCTTCAGCCACATTATAGCTGTTGAGGGCATCGGCATATTTGCTGAGCTTTATCTCTGCAAATCCCTTCTGAAAGTAACAGTCATATTCTGCACCATCAATGGAAATTCCTTTTATTGCTATTTGCAAAGCTTCTTCATGTTTTCCCATATCATTGAGTATATTGGCATACGTACCATATCCTTTGGCAAATCTTGGGAAGCGAGAGAGGAGATGTTCTGTCTCTATAAATGCGAGATCTGAATTTTTGGATTTCATGGCACATACTACTACGCTGTGCATAATTTCTGCTTGTGAAGAATCTAGAGTTATTGCTTTTTTATAGTAGCGATAAGCACCTGTGAAATCAGTCCTGTTGAATAAAATATTGCCGATATTAATATAAGCAGGATAATAGGTAGAATCTTTTTCTATGGCTATATAGTAATATTTCAAGGCTTCGTCATTACCTAATATTGAGGCTGCAGTTACTCCTTTATTGAAATAAGGCGTGCATTGCTCTGGGTGTTTTTTGATGCCATCATCCCATATTGCCATGCTATTTGTCCATGCATCAGCCCTAATATAGCTTATGTATCCAAAAATAAGGGATATGCATACAGCTATAAAAAATGTTCTCTTCAAATCTTTAGTAAATAACAATAATATCTCTATTAATACTAAGGATAATCCTATGATGCCCAAATAATTATATCTGTCATAGCGAAGTTCAAAGTTTCCTACAGTAAATAAGGGGAGCATGACACTAATGCTTGCAAGATAAAATAGGAAGCCAAAAAGTATCCATTTACTTCTTTTGCCTAAAAGATAAATAAGTATAAAGATGATAGGTAAAATCAATAGTGAAGCATAATATATCGGAGTCCATTCCCCATTCTCTGGGAAAGGATAGTTGAAACATAAGTTTACAGGCACTAAAAATTTAGATAAATAAAAGGGGATAGTCTGTACTATCATCAATATTCTGTCGAAGAAATTATACTTGTTACTTACAAATTGTACACCCATCATATCATTGTTTCGAGATACGAATGTGATGTAGCCAAATAAAAGGGTTAGTCCTAAAAACGGCATCTTTTCTACTAGTGCCTTTCTGTCAACTTTATAAAAGAAAAAATCTATGATGAGTAAAATAGGGGTGAGCGTAACGGCGGCAGATTTTATCAAAATAGCAGATATAAATAATAATCCTGTCAAGATTAGGAAATAATATCTTTGAGAAGATTTGTAAAAAGTATAACATAAAATTGCCCCCAATAAAAATCCATTGAAAAGCAAGGTGGTATTGGCAGAAATCCATGCTACGGGTTCGGTATTCAAAGGATGTAAGGCAAATATAGCAGTAATGGCTAAGGGCTTCCAGATATCTTTAAAAAGTCTTTTTAAGACCCAAAATACAAGTATGATATTAACTAAATGTAACAATAAACTTGCGGTATGAAATACATTGGCATCTGCTCCATTGATACTATAGAGAAAACTGTAAAACATAATACCTATAGGTGCATACATGCCTAGATTATATCCTGTAAACATCTTTTTAATCCCTTGCCAAGAAAAATCTTGGATGTAGGGATTCATTAATATAGACTGATCATCATCAAAATTGGAGATTTCAAAACCACTTACCTTCTTATACACCAAGAAAGTACCCAATAATATCATTGCTAAGAACACGATACCATATTGCTCAAGTCCAGCTTGCTGAGCAGGACGTTCCATCTTTGGTTGCCTAGTTTGAATTGTTTTCTTTGCCATAGGTTATTCTGAAAATAATTTTGCAATTCCAAAAGCAAAAGAAGCGGCAATGGCACCTATAGCCATGACCTTTAGCGCACCTTTGAGAAGCGGCTGTCCTGTAAGTTTAGATTTATAATACCCAAATACAAATAGACATATAAGCGTAACTACAGCAGAATATTTCAAGCCGTCAGTAGGCGAATCTGTAAAAATATAGGGTATCAAAGGCAATATACCTCCTGCTACATACGAAAGACCTATGGTGAAAGCTGAATTTCTGGCGCGCTTAGGGTCGGGTTTTTCGAGGTCTAGCTCATATTTCATCATAAAATGCACCCATTTGTCTTTGTCTTTGACAAGCTCATCTACCGCATATCTTACAGTAGACTCACTAAGTCCCATATTGATAAATATCTCCTCTGTCTCAGCAATTTCTTTATGTCTTAGATGCTCAATTTCGTAATATTCTCTTTTTAATTCCGAATTATAGTGATCAATCTCTGTTCGTCCCGAGAGATAGCCGCCTAAGCCCATCGCTATAGACCCTGCCACTATCTCGGCAAGTCCTGCCGTGACTACAAGTGAGGAAGAAGATACAGCCCCACTTAGTCCCGCCGCCAATGCAAAGGGTACGGTAAGCCCATCTGACATGCCTATGACTATATCCTTTATAAACTCAGAGCTTGTAACATGTTCTTCGTTATGGTCAATAAGATTTCTGTCTTGTTCGGGATGTAAATGCATTTTTTTTGTGTAAAAATAATTTATCCCTTTTTTTTATATAAAGATTTTTATCAACTCATTTTATTTATTTGTAAGTATATAAAAATGAATTAGTTGAGTATTTTATGTAGGAATTGCTGTATGTCGTAATACGCTTTCATAGCTTCCCTATCGAGATAGGGAATATTGAAAAAGCCATGTATCATTTCTTTATATTCTATATATGTTACAGGTGTGCCAGCATCTGCCAGCTTCTTGTAATATATGTAGCCATCGCCCAATAGGGGGTCGTATGTGGCTGTGGCAATAAAGGCAGGGGCTAGACGGCTAAAGTCTGTTTCAAATAATGGCGAAACTTTGGGATTGCATTTGTCTTCGGGTAGGGGTGTATATTGTTGCTGAAACCATAGCAGATTTTCGTAAGTGAGCATATAGCCTTTCGCGTTTTTATGAACAGATGGGCTGTTGATACGGCCATCTGTCCATGGGTATATAAGAATCTGAGCTGCTAGATTTATGCCTTCTGCTTTGCATCGGTGTGCCATACACGCCGACAAGTTACCACCTGCACTATCTCCTGCTACGATTATTTTGTCGGGATTTCCGCCATAATGTGCCATATTTTCTTTTGCCCAAATTATAGCCTTGAAGGCATCATCATGAGCTGCGGGAAAGGGATATTCTGGTGCTAGTCTATAATCTACTGAGACTACGATACAATTATTCATTTTGCACAACCTTTTACATACATTGTCATGTGATTCTAAACCATACATCACAAATCCGCCACCGTGAAAGTATAGCATCACAGGTTGGTTTTCTGCATTAGAGTCCTTATAAATTCTCATGGGTATGTGGTCTATCATTATATCAATTTTCGACAGAATCTTTATTTTCCTGTCAAATAACAAAAAACCTAATTTTGAGAAGGTATAAGCCTGCTTTCTTCTCTTGGCAAGATTTATGTCTGGATTATCGCCCAAGGGGGGATTCAATGTAGAGACTAAGAGTACAAATCTTTGCTTGATATTCATTATGTAAATGTAATTAAAATCAAATGTATAATCTGTACCTGTAAGTGAGATGAAAATCTTATTTTTATCACCTTGTAAGTATGGCTGAGCTATGGAAACCTTCGGAGGAAGTTGTTACGGAGAGCAATATATTTGCTTTTCAGCAATATATAGAAAGAAAATTTAAGATTACTTTTAATGATTATCATGCTTTGCAGCAATGGAGCATAGATAATACAGAGGATTTTTGGGAGAGTATAGTCTATTTTTTTGACATAAGATGGGGTAAGTCCTACGAAAGTATTCTTTCGCAACATGGTGACAGGATGATAGATTACCGATGGTTTGAGGGTGGCACTATCAGCTATGCAGAGCACATATTTAGAAATATTAATGATAATTCTCCTGCTATAATATTTGGGAATGAATCAGGAAATTATAAAGAAATTTCATGGACTGATTTGGAAAATCAGGTTGTAGCCATTAGAAAATATCTGCTTGCTGAGGGCATAAGTGAAGGAGATAGGGTTGCCGCATATATGCCTAATATTCCCGAAGCAGCAGTCGCCTTCTTGGCTGTAAACAGCTTAGGAGCAATTTGGAGCTGCTGTTCTCCTGACTTTGGAGTAGATAGTGTAGTAGATAGATTTTTGCAGATTGAACCTAAAGTATTTATTGCTGCTACAGACTATAGCTATAATGGCAAGAGATTCAGTAAGCGTGATGAAATAGAAGAGATAGTTAATAATATTCCTTCGATAAAAGCCTCTCTAATTATAGATGTATTCCAAGAAGAGGTATCGGAGTGGCATAACATAATTAAGAACAGTATAGGAAATGATGGATTGGAGTTTGTAAGAGTGCCATTCAATCATCCCCTATGGATACTTTACTCCAGCGGCACTACGGGTATTCCCAAAGCTATTACTCATAGCACAGGAGGAAATCTTATAGAACATTATAAGGCACTATCCCTACATCAGAATGTAAAATCTGGCGATAGATTTTTGTGGTTTTCTACTACAGGATGGATGATGTGGAATTATGCTTTATCCTCGTTGTTAGTAGGTGCTACGTTGGTGATATATGATGGTTCTCCAGGGTATCCTCATTTGGATGCTTTATGGCGTTTTGTAGATGGGGTAGGAGTTACCCACTTTGGCGTAGGGGCGGCATATTACCTTGCTTGCATGAAAGAAAACCTGAATATTGGTGCCAAATTTCAACTCGAAAAATTAGTTTCTTTGGGTTCTACGGGCTCACCATTGCCCATAGAAGGTTTTAGATATATCTATCAAAATATTAAGAATGACGTATGGCTTGTATCGCTAAGTGGCGGTACTGACGTATGTAGTGCTTTTGTAGGAGGTAGCCCCTATTTGCCAGTATATGAAGGGGAGATTCAATGCCGAATGTTGGGTGCTGCTATTGAAGCATGGAATGACAGCGGCACGTCTGTAGAGAATGAAGTAGGAGAACTTATGATCGTAAAACCGATGCCCAGTATGCCCATTTATTTTTGGGGTGATGGGGATAATAAAAAATATTTAAACGCCTATTTTGAAGATGATGATTCCATCTGGAAACATGGCGATTTTATTAAGATAACAGAGCATAAAGGCATAATCATATATGGAAGAAGTGATGCCACATTGAATAGGGATGGCGTGCGTATAGGTACTGCGGAGATTTATAGTGCTACAGATACTATAGGGGAAGTAAAAGACAGCATCATAATATGTATAGAAAAAAATGACGGCACATATTATATGCCCTTATTTGTGTTGCTGCAAGAGGGTGTTACCTTGAATGAAACTATTGTCCAAAAAATAAAAAACAACCTTCGTAAACAATATTCTCCGCGACATGTCCCAGACGAGGTGATACAAGTAAAAGATATTCCTTATACCATAAGTGGCAAAAAAATGGAGACACCCTTGAAGAAGATATTTATGGGCTATTCTCCTGAGAAGTGCTATACCCCAGATGCGATGCGTAATCCTATGTGTATGGAAGAGTATTTTTCCATTTTTTGCACAAAAAATTAATAAGAATCCCGTAAAGGATATTTTTAGCCATTTCTTATTGTAAATTTCATTAATTTCGAATGTAAATATTGTATATGTCTAAATGCTATCCCAGCAAATTAATTTT
>JBGAWK010000076.1:0-9069 GCA_044227665.1 Chitinophagales bacterium | reverse complement strand
CTTAGGCATTAAACTTTTACCCTGCAACATATCATAACCTGTAAGACCTACACTGAATTTCAATCTATCTACCCATTTGTGATATACTGACATAAAAAATGGCTGAGGCGAAACGAGATGAGGGTATATCTTTAGGAGATGTTCACGCTCATGCAAGCCTTCATAAACGAGGTTGATTTGCATGTGTGCAAGATAGCGCAAGCCTCCATGTACGAGTTTTGAAGATCGGCTGCTTGTGCCTGAGGCGAAGTCATTTTTTTCTACCAATAGCACCTTTAGACCTCGATTAACTGCTTTTAGTAATATTCCTGCGCCTGTAATACCACCACCGATAATTATCAGGTCATAAATGGTGTTCTTAGCGGCATTTATTTTTTCTTGTCTAAACATGGAATAATTTTCCGGGGTTAAGTATGCCTTTAGGATCCAGCTCTTTTTTTACTGCCCTCAATATCTGTAATGCCATAGGGTCTGTTTGCTTGAGATACCATTTCTGGTGGTCGGCACCTATACCGTGATGGTGGCTTATAGTCCCGTTATGTGCAATTATAGTATCTGTAATTAACGTCTTTATGGCTTGCCACTGGTCTAATTCTGCTCCGGCAATCATGGGCGTGATACCTGTAAAGTATATACATGCTCCTGATGGATATATATGGGAAAGATGCGCCATAAATATGCCTTTCTTTTTATTGAATTCTGGTAATTTTGATAGCTTGTCTTGTAGCGACTGATGTAATAGGGCTATATGCTTCCAAGGCACAAAAGTTTCGTAGGTATCTATAAGTACAGCGTGTTCTACTAAGGGGTCGCGAAGATACGGCAGCTTAAAGCGATTGTGCTCCCATTGCTCCCCAATGCTATTTGTTACTAAAAAACCTTTATTCTCTTCGACAATTTTTTTTACGGCTACTACGGTAGAACTAATATTGACATTATGTTCTTCAAAGCGCATCATCATTAAGGATGGGTGGGAAAGGTTTTTGTACTTCAATACAGCATTCTGGATGTCTTTTTTTACTGTTTCCAAAAATGTAACAGGCTTCTTTGAAGACATTTTAGAGAATATCATCGTCTCATTGGTATCAGAGAGTCGCACCACGGAAGGTTTTATCCCGGACTGTGCTATAGCTTTTAGGGCATAACTACCCTCCTCAAAGGATGGATACAGTGCCACTATCCATCTATGTAGTCTAGGTAAAGGTCTTATTTTTATGGTCACTTCGGTAACTATCCCCAGCGTGCCTTCGCTTCCTACAAACAATGATAATGTATTGATTCCAGAGGCATCATGAGTATGATCTGAGGAATATAAGAGTCCTGTAGGTGTGACCACTTTCACTTGTTCTACAAGATCTTCAATTTTGCCATAAAAAGTAGATTCTTGCCCTGCAGATCTCGTTACTACCCAGCCCCCGAGCGTAGAATATTCAAAGGATTGTGGGAAGTGTCCCAAGGTAAATCCTTGTTTGTTGAGTATTTTCTCCAATTCGGGTCCCAAAATCCCCGACTGAAAAGTTGCCATATAGTGTTCTTTATCTATATGTACCAATCTATCCATGTGTAAAAGATTTACACAAACTATATATTCAAACTTTTTTACATTATCATTGGTAAGAGCTCCTACTACATTTGTACCTCCACCAAACGGTGTCAATGCAATATTATTATCATTTGCTTGTTTGACTATATATACTACTTCTTCATGTGTGGTAGGATATAAGACTACATCGGGGAGCATAAATTTTTCTCCTTTACAAATCCTAAGTACATCGTAATAGCTTTTGCCCAAAGCATTTTTATATCGGTCTGTAGTCGTAAAAGAAATTTTCTTGTGTGGCAGCGAAGCAAAAATATTTGTAAGTACTTCTTTTTTCTTAGCAGGATATTCTAAGTTTGGCAACTTTGGAACTATCAAAGAATGTTTTAGCTGTGATTTCCATCTTTCTTCTACGTATTGTTTCAGTGCCGGATAGTCCTCGATACGCTTTGTTTCATCAGGATTACCCCATTTCCACCAGTCTTTATGCATATATATATTTGCTTGTAAAGATAGCTAAGGCTTTTGTATTCTAAGATGACTTTATGAGGATGATTTTGTAATAATTATTTTAAAATAACGTAAAAAGTAATGCCGCTAAAAAAATCAGGGATTAGCATTACACTAATCCCCTTTAAACCCCCACTATGAAAAAGATATAACAGATTAAAAACCTGTTATGCGTTGAATCCACTTTTTGAAAGAACCTCGCTCTATGAACGATTGTATATACAAATGTATATTGGGTATTTGGAATAAACAAATTTTTTTACATATATTTTATAATAAATGCATAAATATATATAAATCATTTACTTATCTAAAGTTGTTGTTTATTTGCTGGAGTACTTCATTACCCGGACACACTATTTTCTGTGTTAAACTATTTAGTGGGGTATCACAAGTATGCATCATTTCATGTAGTTCTTTAGAGCTTTCGTTGATATGTATGATGCCTGTAAGGATTTCGCCCTTATCTCTAGAAAAATTAAGCTTTTGTAAGGCTGAAGAACGGTCAAAAGGATTCCAATCTAAACTAAGTTTGCTAAATATTACTTTTGAGCCATCATGCATAGGCACCTCAATAGTAGATCCTTCGGGGTATGAAACTGTAATTTTTTGTTCGTAAGGCACATAATCGGTATGCTCCACTGAAGACATGTGATCACGTACATACTCGTAAGATTTTGTAGAGCCTACATTATTATTGAATGTAACACATGGCGAAATTACATCTATAAGTGCAAAGCCATGATGTGCCATTCCAGCTTTAAGTATAGGAATAAGTTGTGCTTTATCCCCTGAGAAGCTACGTGCTACAAAAGTTGCACCCATTTCTAAAGCCAAGCCTACTAAATCTATACCTTGAAATTCATTAGGGACACCATTTTTGCTTATAGACCCCATATCGGCAGTTGCAGAATCCTGACCTTTGGTAAGCCCATAGCATCCATTATTCATCAATATATAGGTAATATTTAGATTTCTCCTTATCGCATGTACGAATTGCCCCATACCTATGGATGCTGAATCGCCATCTCCGGATATGCCCATATATATCATATCCTTATTAGCGAGTATAGCTCCTGTGGCTACTGATGGCATTCGACCGTGAACTGAATTGAATCCATGTGAGTTACTCAGAAAATAAGCTGGTGTCTTAGAAGAACAGCCTATGCCTGAGAGTTTTGCCACTTTATGTGGTTCAATATTCATCTCAAAACATGCCTGTACAATTGCGGCACTAATAGAATCATGTCCACAACCAGAACATAATGTAGATATTACGCCTTCATATTCCTTTCGCGTAAAACCTACAGCATTTACAGGTAAATTTGGATGATGAAATTTTGGTTTTATATAACTCATGAAGAATAAGTATTAATTGAGGATCATGGAAGGGATATCTATTTTTTTATTTTCCAAATGAGAAAAAATCTGCGAAAAAATAAAATCTGCTGTTATAGGTGTACCGTTATAGTTGAGTACTGAAATGAGTTTTTTAGGGTGAATTTCTAATTCTATAGAAAGTAATTTTTTCATCTGCGCATCTCTATTTTGCTCAATAACGAAGATGATAGAATGATTATCTATGAAATCACCCACTGCTTGTGTAAAGGGGAAAGAAGTTATGCGCATGGCATCTAGTTCAACAGAATTATCTTTAAGCAAATCTGTAGCTTCCATCGCTGCATAAGTTGTAGTGCCAAAAAATATTACGCCTATTTCTTGTTTATTTTTTTGTGCAAAAATCTCGGGAGCATACATATAAGATTTTGCTGTTTCCCATTTTTTTGCAAGACGTTCCATACATTCTACATAGTCTTCACTATCTTCCGAATATCTGGCATACTTGTCATGAGAAGAGCCTCTTGTAAAATAGGCGCCCTTGGTAGGATGCGTGCCGGGAATAGTGCGGTATGGTATGCCGTCATTATCATCGTCTTTGTATCTACCCCAGTCTTTGTAAGATTCTAAATCCTCTTTATACAACACTTTGCCTCTATCATACTTTCTGTTATCATCCCATGTAAATGGTGGTGACAGGTGATCGTTCATACCCAAATCTAAGTCAGACATTACAATGACAGGCGTTTGGAAACGCTCCGCCAAATCGAAGGCATCAGCCGTATAATCAAAACACTCTTTGGGATTACTGGGGAATAATAAAATATGCTTGGTATCGCCATGAGAGGAATAGGCAGCAGCAAGTATGTCGGACTGCTGTGTACGTGTAGGCATACCTGTAGAAGGACCTCCGCGCTGTACGTCTATGAGTACAACAGGGATTTCCGAGAAGTATGCCAATCCTAAAAACTCTGACATGAGCGAGATGCCAGGACCACTGGTAGCTGTAAAGGCACGTGCTCCATTCCACATCGCACCTATGACCATACCTATTGCAGACAATTCGTCTTCGGCTTGTATTATGGCAAAATTTTTCTTTCCTGATACTTTATCTATACGCAACTTATTGGCCCACTTCTCGAAAGCATTTACCAAGGATGTGGATGGGGTGATGGGATACCATGAGGCTACGGTGGCACCCGCATAAATAGCGCCTAATGCGGAGGCTGTATTGCCATTTACAAATATGGAATCTCCTAGTTTATCTCTTCGCTCTACTTTTATAGGTAAGGGATGGGTGAAGTGTTGCTGTGTATAGCTTATTCCTAAATCTACTGCTTTGAGATTTGGTTCTATCAGTTTTGGCTTCTTGGCAAATTCTTCTTCTATAATTTCTTTAATAATAGTACGAGGAATTTCTAATAATACCGAGAGCGCTCCTACATAAATCATATTTTTCAATAATTGGCGATATCTGGCATCTTCAAAATTCTCATTGCTAAGTAAAGTCATAGGGATGCCTATATATTGTATATCTTCTCGGATATATGATTTATTGATATATTTACTATTGTCGTACAAAAAAATGCCCCCAGCTTTCAGGGACTGTATGTCTTGAAGCATACTTTGAGGATTGAGACATATCATTATATCTATGCCTTCTTTTCTTCCCAAATAACCTTTATCGTTCACTCTTACCTCATACCAAGTAGGGAGCCCTTGAATATTGGAAGGAAAAATATTTTTTGCAGTAAAAGGTATACCCATCTTGAACATGCAGGTAGCAAACATCGTATTGGCACTAGCAGAGCCTGTACCATTGACATTGGCAAATCTTATCACAAAGTCGTTGATTATTAATGACATGTATTGTAAGGTTTTGTAACTTGATACAATAATTTTTGCATTTCCCATGCTGCTGTAGGGCATCTTTCTGCACAAAGACCACAGTGTAAGCAAACATCTTCGTCTTTGACCATGATTTTTCCTGTTTTTAAGGTATCAGATAGATATAGCGGCTGTTCTATATTTTCGGCAGGTGCCAGAAGATGCTGTCGCAGCGTATTCTCATCGGGATAGGAAGGCGTAAAAGTGATACAACTGGTAGGACATATATCCTGACAGGCATCACATTCTATACACTTATCCGTAGTAAAAATAGTGTGTACATCGCAGTTCAGACATCGCTGTGCTTCACGGAAGGCAGTGGTCTTATCAAAGCCTAGTTCTACTTCTAGTTTGCGATTAGACAATGCCAACTCTTTTTCTGCTAAGGGTACTTTGTAGCGAAAATCCGTTACTACGGCATTCTCATACTGCCATTCATGGATGCCCATTTTTTGGTTATGCCAATCCACTATGGCCACAGGTCTGTCTATAGCTATATTTTTATCGCTACAATACAAATCTATAGATATTGCCGCCTGATGGGCTTGCGCTACTGCTGTAATAATATTTTTAGGCCCAAGAGCAGCATCTCCACCGAAGAAAACACCTTGTAAAGTAGATGCAAAAGTTTTTTCTTCTAAAATGGGCATTCCCCATTTGTCAAAATCTATTGCTAAGTCTCTTTCTATCCAAGGGAAACTATTTTCTTGACCTATGGCTATAATTACCTCGTCAGCTGCTAAGAATATCGGAGTGTCGCCACTAGGCATCAAACTTCTTTTTCCATTTGCATCGTACACAGCTTCTACTTTTTGGAAATGCATGCCTTGCAACTTACCCTCAAGGATTACAAAATCTATAGGAACCATACATTCCAAAATCGGAATATCCTCATGAAGGGTATCTTCAACTTCCCAAGGGGAAGCTTTCATATCTTTTTGGGGACTGCGGACGACTACGGTTACATCCTCACCACCCAGTCTCCTTGCAGTTCGGCAGCAGTCCATCGCGGTATTACCACCGCCTAATACCAATACTTTTTTCCCTATAGTATAAGTATGCTCAAATGAGACACTTGCAAGCCACTCTATACCTATGTGTATTTGAGAAGGAGCATCCCATCTGCCAGGCAAATCCGCTAAATCTTTTCCTCTCGGTGCGCCAGTACCTATAAATATGGCATCATATTTTTTGTCTAAAATACTTTTGAGACTATTTACTTTAGTATTAAAATGGGTTTTTATATCCACCCCTAATATATATCCGACTTCTTCGTCTAATACATGTTCTGGCAATCTGAAAGAAGGTATCTGCGTGCGCATCATGCCACCACCTTTGGGGTTATCGTCATATAATTCCAAAATATAACCCAGAGGAGCTAAATCTCTTGCTACTGTCAGGGAGGCTGGTCCACCTCCTATCAAAGCTATTTTTTTACCGTTTTTATTTTTTGGAATATTTGGGAGAAAGTTTGAAATATCTTCTTTATTATCAGCCGCTACTCTTTTAAGTCGGCAAATGGCTACAGGATCTTCTTCTACTCTTCCTCTCCTACATGCTGGTTCACATGGTCTATCACATGTCCTTCCCAATACACCCGGAAATACATTGGAATGCCAGTTGACCATATAGGCATCGGTATATTTTTCTTCGGCTATAAGCCGTATATATTCAGGTACTGGAGTGTGGGCAGGACAAGCATATTGACAGTCTATTACTTTATGGAAGTATTCGACGCTACTGTTATCTGTTGCTTTCAAGATACAATTTTACTTTACAGCATACAAAGGTAGGATATTGTAAATAAAATATTATGCTAAGATTAGCAAAACTTTTCCATTTTGTAATTAGATATTAACTTTTAGAATATCTAAGAAAGATTTTCTAGAAATATATCTTGCTCCAAGGCTCTCTAGATGAGTGGTATATACTTGACAATCTATGAGTTTGATTCCCTGCTCCTGTAATTTGAGTGTCAAACAAATGAAACCATATTTGGAAGCATTACTAACTTCAAAAAACATGGATTCCCCAAAATATAAATTACCCATTTTTATGCCATACAGCCCTCCCACTAACTTGCCGTCAGACCACACTTCACAGCTTATAGCAATTCCCTGCTGGTGAAGATGCTCGAATGCCTCTATCACCTCAGGAAGTATCCATGTGCCCTCTTGCCCTTTTCTGTTTTGGGAAGCACATTTTCTAATTACTGCTGCAAAATCCTTATTGTAAGTAACTGAAAATGATTGCTTTCGCAGCAACTGCGACATGCTCTTAGAAATCTTTAATTCTTCGGGAAATAATACAAAGCGTGGATCGGGACACCACCATATTACTGGTTCGTATTCATTATACCATGCAAAGAGTCCTTTGCTATAAGCTTCTATCAGTTGTTCCGCCTCCAAATATTCTGAGAGTGCCACGATACCCTCCTTTGTAGCTGTAGATGGAGATGGCATAGGATCTCCCTTATTCCACCATTGTAATTTGTTCAAATTATCCTTCTATTGTCGCAGTAAGATGTCGGTCGAGCAGGGCTTCTTTCATAGGGATAAGCTCTGTCTCTGTACCGTGTTTTACGGCGTATTTACCTCTGAAATGTATAAAAAGGGCACATTGTTCGGCCTGCTGTTCTGTGTGTCCACATACAGATATCAAACATTCTATAACCCAATCAAAAGTATTGACTTCGTCATTGTGTACTATCAAGGAATAGCCGATATCCACGTCCGTAAGCACTTCTTCTATGACACTTACTTCTTCATTGGATTTAGTTCCGTCGAACATTCTTAATACCTCCATGTAGCAAAATTACGATTTATTGTGATGAGACAATATGTAAAGTTAAAAAGAATTGATACATTCATATCTGCCTACCCCATCTACTATGTCTATGGGAAAAATGTCGGCTGTAAGTCCTGTTTTTTCAAGGTACTTCTTTTTTACATATTTCTCAAAATTCATCACCTCGCCTTTCTCTACCAGTGCCAAACAACATCCGCCAAAACCAGCACCCGTCATTCTAGCACCTATACAGCGGTTGCTTCTCATAGCAGCATCTATAAGGGTATCTAATTCATAGCCTGTAACTTCATAATTTTCGGCAAGAGAATGATGGGATTGCAATAGTAACTCTCCAAAATAGCTGATATTATTTACTTGCAAGGCTTGCACTGCGCGTTCTACCCTGAGTTGCTCACCTACTACATGCAAGGCTCTAGCATACAAGGTCTCATCTTCTATATGGGATAAACTTATCTCATGGGCATGTGCCAATTCTGCTACTGGATAAAAATTATTAATTATAGCTAAGGCCTGTTCACACTCCATCCTTCGGACATTATATTTGGAGTCTTGCAGCGTTCTCGCTTTATTGGAGTTCATAAGCACAAGCAAATAATCGCCAAATTTGGCATCTACATATTTATGTTGTATGGTATTGCAGTCCAATAGCATGGCGTAATTTTTTTTGCCGAAGGCTACTGCATATTGATCCATGATACCACACTGAACGCCTACATAAGCAACTTCAGCCTTTTGTGCCAATAGTGCCAAGGTCTTCCTATCCTTCTCGAATTTTGCCTCAGCAAATATATAGGCTAATAGGCACTCAAATGCAGCGGATGAAGACAATCCTGAGCCTATGGGCAGATCACTATCTATATATATGTATGCACCGCAAATGGGGAGATTCTCATCTCTAAGAGCCTGTAATGTTGCTAATACATATTTTTTCCAACCACTATAATTTGCCGACAACAATTTCTCCTGTAAGTCTATATACAGTTTTT
>JBGAWK010000075.1:0-9262 GCA_044227665.1 Chitinophagales bacterium | reverse complement strand
CTCCATGCATCAGGTAATTGGAAATAAAATGATATACGTACTTACTTTCGGTATCGTTTCGCCTCCATCTCTCGCTGTCTTGCAGCTGATGTTTTTCATATTTGGCATCGCTTACGGTGTCTAAGAAATCGTCATGCAATCTATTTGGTCCGGAATGTGCAAGGTCAATTTTGGCATCTACTGGCTTGCCGTTTTTATATATTCTAGTTTCAAAAATAGCAAAGCTCACTTTCTTAGTCTTCAAAATAGGATATGTGGCGGTCATACTGTCGTAAAACTTTTGTATATTTTTGATACTTACTGGGTGGAACATATTTTTTCTAAATAAGTGCATGAGCTCTCTTTCTCCTGCCTTGGTAGCATATTTTTGTATATATTGAGTTCTAAGTTCTATGTGTTTTCTTAGCTTTAGGCTTATATCTGCTCTATTGATATTTTTTAATGCTTTCTCTTTTATTGCCTGTCTTCTTTGCTCATATATTTCTTTGGCAGAGCGTTTCTTGTTTTTTGCTAGTAAGGATTCCTTTTTTTTATTTAGGTAATCGTCAATATTGCTTTCAAAATCGTAATCTTTGTCGAAAAACAGGAGTTCTTTTTCTTTCTGTAGGTCTGCCACATCTTGGGGTGTAAATTTCACTTCTACATCAAATGCATTGCCTGTAAATAGTGCGATGATATAGTCTGCAAAGGCATGAAATCCTTTATTGGCTGCTTGCAAAAATTTTACCCAAACCGTCTTTAGTAGTTTTATAAGGTCTAAAATCCCTAGGGTGATAGTAGAAACTGTTTCCTGTATAACTATGCGCATCAGTTGTGCCAGTTTTGCAGAATACGAACCCGCCTGAGCTATCAGGCTGGCACCGCCAGTAGCCAATGCCAACCCTACGCCTACTACTACCTCAAATATAATAGACCCTGTAAAATAGGCTATATCATATTTGGTAATACCAGAGATTGTGTCTGCAAATTTTGATTTTAGATTGTCTATAATTCTATAAAAGTCTGCACTCTTGAAGGTGGCACTTAGTCGTTTTATGCCTTCGATGGTATGCTGCATGTTTTCTGCCACAAAGTCGTACATCTCTTCCATGGCTTCCATGCGCTTACGTGCTTCTATATAGGTGTTCACATCCAATAGTTTGTCGTTGTCTAAGCCCAAAAATAGCCCTAAGATGGTGTCTATACACCATGCTACAATATCTAATATAAGCTGCAACAGCGAGATAAATCCATTGGCAAAGCCCATTAATAATGCACCTATCAGTTGGGCTGTATCTTTTGTAAGATCTTTAATCTGATCGAAACTGGTACTAATGGCTGTATGTATTTGTTGTGCTTTGTCTATAAGTCCTTCCAAAAGCAGCCTTGCCTTAGGAGGCAATAGCTCTTTGGCTGCTGCCAATAAGGTGTCATTGAGATTTTCTTTTAAAAATGATTCGATGGCATCGGGTACTAAAAAGTCCAACATTTTTTGGTGTATATCTACAAAAGCATCTACAGCAGCTTTGAGTTGGTCTTTCTTTTTGTTATCTTTTGTTGTCTTAACATTTTTGTAGTTATAATCATCGCTAGTAAATTTTATGGCATTTAGTTTTTTAGAGAGGTTGCGTATCCATTCTGCTGCTTTTTCATCGAATCCAAAGATGCCCTGATTGGATTCATATCCTTTATTCAGGGCTACCCGCAAGGCAAATTCCACATCCTCTCTATTGATGTCTAAATTATACTCACTATGGAGTGTAAGTATTCTATCTTTGTAGATGTCTGCCAATTCTCTTAAATTTCTAGGGTTATGATAAGTGAAATAATTGGAATAGGGTCTGTAAAAAGTGGTTTTGTCAGTATGGTTAAGCTTCCCCTCTAGCATGTGTGCATATTCTTTACCTATATTGCATAGGACGAGTGTACCAAAAAAATTAGACTTATGAGGATAGTTTATCTCAGTGTACCACCTGGAATTGAAATTTGGTAAGCTATTCCTTTGTTTGTTAAAGTCTTCGAAGAGTCTTTGTATATCGTCATAAGCATAGGATTCATATGTATATAGGAATTCATTGTGTCCCTTTGGGGCAGTAGGGCTTGCACCAGCCCTAAATTGTGCTGTACGCCTTATAGCATTACCTATGGATTCCGAAGTGCCATCGTCCCAAATTAGGGGTATGCTTTCATCTATTGGTACCATAAGATATGGGTTTGAGGGATTGTCAATTGGTAAGTCTAGAGATGATAGCCTTAATCGTTAAGAAGTTGCCTCCTGTAAAGTTCTGTGGGTTCACTTCACCATTGCCTGCATCAAATCCCAAGATAAGGGTAGCCTGTCCTGAAGATAATGTCTGTGCAAAGGTGATAGGTATTATATAGGTGCTAGAAGGACCGACTAAAAATGACAATATATCAATGGTGTCATTACCACCAGGTAGAGATATATGCGCAGAAATTATCGAACTGAGATTGCCTAAACTTGAATTTGATGTCAAGGATATTTTTTGCACATATTCTCCTATTTGAAAAGTGTAACTAGCCAGACTAATGGAGATTTCTGTATTTGCTGGGGCATTATTGATATCTTCGGATGAGAGGCTTGCCAATGTTTTGCGAGTATTGCTTACTATATCTACAAATATCGAGAATATATCCCAGCTCATGGGCTTTAGCTCACCAGTATTGCTATTACGTACCAAAACTTGAAAATTATCATATTCATTCACATCGTTTAGGCTGCTAAGTCCTGATACAATCATTTTTGCAGTATAACTTCCATCTGGTTGAATATCAGTATATTCTGCACGAAATCCGTTGACATATTTGCCTAACTGTACATTTTCCCAATTTTGAGTATCATCTTTTACTATACCTAATACAGTAGATTGAGCATCGCTAAGTGTTTGGGGTGTTATGCCGATTATTTCCAAATCAGTAGGAGGTGTTTCCCCACTTTGGATAGTAGTAGCCACATAATGAAAATGTTCTGTCTGTGGCATTTGCCCTGCCTGTACCTCTGTCGCTAGCGCTAGGCTATCTATGAGGTCTGCAAATTGGGATTCTGTAGGCTTGTCGCCAGTATTGAAATAAGATTTGAGCGTAGCTCTGTTTTGTGTTGCCATGGTTTTTGATTTTAAATGGTGAAATGATTATTTGTAATTAATTTTTGTGTTTTGGTAATTGATGAAATATTTCTTTTTAATTTACTTACTATTGCCACTTTATACGATGACCAATTTTTTTATATTTTCTTGTTTCCTTATAGCCATTGTAGTGCTTTATCTCTAACAAGTAAATAGAATCAGAAGCAAATTCAGATGGAGGAATTGTTGTACAGGATAAGATAAAATCATTAGTATGCTGGTCTAATACATCCGTAGAAAATCCTCCTGGGTCTTCAACAAAATCTATGGGTGTTTTTCTGCTCACTTTATAATATGCAATAGAATACCTTTCATAATGATTCAAAATCGAATCATTTAAGAGAAATATTGAATCACAATGTCGGATTGCTAGTTCTAGTGTTTTAGATTTCTTATGCGGTGGGTATCGAATGAGAAAAACATCAAAACGATCTTTTTCAGGTTTGCCAAGCAATTCATAGTTGTAGGATAATTCTTCTATAAAAAGAATCTGAGGTTTCTCGGAATTACAAGAAACTATCCCTATTATAAATAGTATGAGTATTGATTTCATATAATAAATTTTATTTTTTTATTTTTTTAAACCGACAATTAAGGCTCTTTTTCATGGATATAAAAAAGAATTTATTTGTCTTTCATCTCCATTCTATAGAATCTCTTATAGAGTAAAAAAACTTTCTTTTTGAATATAGATTGTAATAACTTACTCTATACTCTCCTATATATTTTTCAAAAGGCACATCAAAATACCGTATTGAACAGGATAAAATAAAATCTTTTTTATATCCTGATTTGTAGTTCTTTGTATAATTTTTTGAGCCAACTACTAATTCTAAGGGTGTCTTTTTGCTTTCAGTATAGTATACTCTTTCATATTCATCGTATATTTTAATGAATGAATCGTTATATATTTTCAATGAATCATTATGTCTTTTTGCTAATTGTAATGTTTCAAATTTATCCTTTGGCGGATGCCTTATAATATAAAAATCATATCTGGATTTTTGAAGATGACTAAATGAATCTAAAGGTATTTTTCTTTCATAGGACCTCGATTTAGATAATACAAATTCAACACTCTTTTGTTGTGAATTCTTGTGTTTACATGACACTAAAAAGATTAGAAAGAGTACTATTAAATTTAATTTATTCATAAATATATCTTAAAAGATTTTTCAAATTCTATTTTCACTATAAAGGGTTGAAAATTGTGAATATGTTGTAATGCAAACCATGCCCTGAATCCAGCTAGGTTGTAAAATACTTTTTGCATATCAGGCATATCTAATCCAAAATGATCATATAATATTACTTTATATTTTAGGGTAGCACTTCTGCTATTATTATAATCACACCCTGTAATACACACCTCATATGCCCAAATATCATTAAGGCAAACAGTCAATCCTCCTAAAAATGTATCCTTTAAAGTTGAATATTGTGGTCTATGCAGATTATCTTCATTATATTTATGTCTATATTCATTAAATAGTGATCTTGGATTATAGTTATTCTTCCTTAAAATATCTTTGATTTCATTCTCTATTCTTATGCAAAATTCTATTGTAGCTTTATTATCGGTAACCTTTTGTGTAAGTACAACATCTGAAAACATAGTGCCTTTGTTCTGTTTAAAATTATCTACAAGTTTCATAGCTACTTTTTCCATCGTACCTATTGAAAAGAAATTTTTTGCCATTAACCGCAAATCCATCCATAAGCTATTTTGAGAATCTGTAAGTGTATAATATTCCATTAGAATACCTAAGTCTTCAATCTCATTTCTTGTATATCTGAAATGATCTGTTTTATTAACACCGTCCCCATAACACATGTCGTCTGCTATTTTGATAGCATTGATATCTAACCCTTTTTCTTTAAATTTAAAAAACATAAATGGATAAGACTGTATACTAGCACTCGCAAATACAAAAGGTGATGGTACGTGTATCCATGCAAATACTTTCAGGTATGTGCCTTCTATATTCACGGGGATTTTCCAGTTTAACCTTACTTCGTTTACACCAACTACGCCTTCTCCTTTCTGACTTATTTCTATTAAATTACCATCATCAATAGTATAGCCCCAGTTAATAAATTTTACTATTTCACTTAAGCCACCAAACTCAATATTAAATTTTACGACTCTAAACTCATAGTATGCGCCTGGGCATGTTATGCTAGGGCCTATTAACTTCGTAACGTATATATCGGGCTTCTCTTTATTTTCTGCGGAAATATTGTCAAACTTTTCCCACTTTGGGTTAGCTTTACGTTCATATTTGCTCCACAAATTATTGTATCTCGAATCCATATAATATAAATTAAGATATTACGCAGGGTCTGGATTTACTGTCCAAGTGCCTACACCTTCGGATTGTACACTAAGGGTATTATCCTCTAATTCAAAATGCTCCTTGACGATTGAAGGTTCACAGTAACAAGGAAGAGGTTGCTCTACGATGAGCCCTGCACTTTGTGCCTGCAATAGGGTAAGGGAGGTAGGCACTCGGGTTTCCCATGTACCTTCTACTGTATATTCAGGATGGAGCAATTCATCTACGATGGATAGATACATTTCATCGCCAATTACAGGTGCATTGAGACCGTTCCATATCATTCCGGTGGTCATAAACCAATTGACTGCATCTTCAAATCCCGGGCGTACAGTCACAATTACTCTAGCCATCCCACTCTGCATGAATTTGGAGAATAATGTATCGCCACTATCATAAGCATACATATCTGTCCATCTATTTTTGTCTGCCCAATAAAAAGGATAGAAAATATAACTCATGATATCCCATTCAAAAGCCTGCTCCATAAACTTGATGAGGCTTCCATAATTCCTGATAGTCAGGGTGTCTTTGCCAGACAATTCGTTGCCGTTACTATCCACCGCATTAGGAGAAATTTGATGATCAGCAAAGGTTTTATTTTTTTGGAAATTTTTACCTAATTTATCATACCCAATCAAATAGGCTATACAGTGCTTGCGTAAAATGGTTTTCTCTATATCTCTGTAGAAAAGTGCATTAACACTTTTGTTTTTTTCTTGTTCTGCATTAAAAGTATCTAATTGATTACGATATTCTTCGAGCTTTGCTTCATACGCCTCTATGATGGCATTGAATGTCTTAATCTGCCAATTTTGCAGATGTTCCTCGGAACATACAAGTTTGCAATTTACGTTTAGGATAAATGAGCTTACATCCCAGCAAATGACTGATACGGGTATAGTCTCCGTGGAAATCTGTGCAGGTATATCTATGGTAAATTGCTGCAAAGATGACTCAAGACCGAAATCATAATCAAAACCTCCTGATTTTCTTTGCGATACTACATATTGATTGGCAATTTGAATATTACTATTCATGTGCAAATCCTTCTTTTGGTTAGGGTATCCTCTTCTACATTCATGATTGCCTACAATTACAGACAAATAATAGCCTTTAGGCACCACCAGATCATTCCATTCTTTCTGCCAAGAACCTGTTGCATCTTCACTAACAGATGATGCGGAGTAAGATTTGCCTACTATAACATATTCAGCAGGTGGAGCTTCCACTTCTGCATTATATAAGCTGGCCCATATCTGATAATTTTCACGTGTAATTTTTGTAAAATCATCAATAGTATCAGGGTTATTCTTATCTACCCTCGGGTCTATGGGTTCTTTGATTGTAAATAACTCCTTATTGGGTTGCAGAAAGATTTGGTGTATCTTAGAGGGATCCGGTATCATAAATTCATACATCAGCCGCTTGCCGTAGTTGAATATTTGATTTTTATATATCACATCTACCCATCTATATACGCCTGAGATATGTGTAGCACCTTCGCCACTATTATCAAATCCATGTCTGCTTTCTTCCGAAAACTCTTCAGTAATCTTAGTGGTTCTTTCTTCCCTGACTTTTGATACTATGCGATCCATAGCTCTAATGGTTAAGTCTTTGGCCTCAGAAAGTGCCATAGTATTAGACTCCTCTTTGCTGTTATGTAAGGCATAAGAAGTGTCTAGGTGATACTCCTGTTTCAATACCTTACCACTAATGCCAGCATTAAAGTTAAAATCATTGGATAGTTGTTGCATTTTAGCAATTTCTTGATGCATTTCGTTGCGTTCGGTGCTAGTTGTATCTGTAAGGTGCTCGGTCTCTGAAGTTGATTCTTCTGTGATTGTATTTTCAACTCGTCTTAACCTCTTAGTTGTTTTATCTTTTATTTCTTTAGCCATAATATTCTCTATGTGCGAAACTTCACCGGGAACGTAACAGCATAAAGATTGTTCTACAATTCTGTAATCTTTAATACCCAATCTAGTAACACCATATTTTATCGGATTCTTAGTATCAAGTTCATTTGTATTTACAGGTGTGACTTCTGGTAATTCTTCCCCTTCATTTTCTTCATTTGCTACTAAAATTCCTGTTATTGTTTGATCTAAATCAATCGTAAATGTTTTATTAATAATATATTCAGTATCTCCTACCAGAATTGTACACTCAAAAAAGAGTTCTTCACTACCCATAGGTATCATTAATCGCTTATTCTTAAAGAATGTTCCTACGAATATGCCGGCGCCATTGATGGTAAGTACATTTTCATTATTAACAGTCTGCGGGTTATTTTCATCTACTGTTGCAGTATAAGTATTGTTCTTAATATCCATCTTAGTATTGGGTAGTTTCAATGTAATAATTATATAGTATCTGAAAGCCTGTCTTGTTAATTGTAAGGTGTAATGGTAATCCTCAAGCATCATATCGGCAGGCTGATGGATAACAATACCTCTATAGGCTAATTTAGTTCTTGATGATTTCAGACTTCTTAGTGTTATAGAATGCTCTTCTTTCAATCTTTCTGACAGTATTTGCGCTAATTCATCAAAGGTTTCTAAATCTGTATCCTCGTCCAAAATACTACTATATACTTCATAAGCTTCCACACTCAAATGTGATTGCAATCTAGTATTGTCCAATTCCGCTAGCGGTACATAGTTATAAATAGGTTCTACCGCATTGGGGTCAGCAGCTGCTACCGCTGCCACATAAGCAGCATAATCGGCATTAAAATCTATATCATAAGATTTCTTATTGGCTACTTCTAACTTATTGTATTTTCTTTTGGTTCGCACTAGCTCTGTTTTTAAGAGCTGATATTTCTCAATTTTTATCCTACTTATCTCATTCTGAACATGTGAGTCAAACACTGCCCTAGTACGAGTATTAGTAGAATAGAGTGGAGACATGGATCTATTCTGAGCAGCAGAATTTTCTTCACTATAGATAAAAAAGGTAGGACAGATAATTCTTGCCTGCAATTTTCTTCTCAAAGTCTCTATTGAATTATGGTTTGATTCCGCAAACTCAGAAGATGATGCGTCTCCAATTTGACTTACAATAAAATTAGCATAGATTAGATACATTGCAGCATCTCTATCACGCTCATTTTTATTTGTAATGATTTGGTATAGATAATTATCCCAAACATTTAATAAATCATTTCCGCTCAATCCAGTAGGACTAAGCTGTTGAAATTTTTCTTGGTAACTAACCACAGTTAGTGCATCTCGATTTTGAAAAGTCCATTTCCCAAAATCGTACAATTCAGCATTAAGATTTCTAAGTTCGTCTTTAGACGATGACACAAATGCAGTCATATTGGATTGGAAAATTTCCTTATCTAAGGCATATAAAGTACTACTCTCAGGGTTTGGATGTTTGATGAAAAAGCTTAGAATTTTGCTTTCTTCAATTTGTTCGGCTTTTCGCAATGCTACAAAGCGAAAAAGCGTAGTTTTTGGGATTGCTTCCATGATATTTGTATTAAAAGTGATGATAATTAAAAGTAACTTTCATAGTAGGTGTATTTATTAAGACATAACGTATAATTTTAAAAATTATTACCTAAATGTAAAGTAAATATTAATATAATGTACGCTATTTATTGTTAAAAAAATGCACCCTTTGTGCAGATGCCGTCATTCCGACCCTGTAATACCGTCATTCCGAACGTAGTGAGGAATCTCTGACAGGAAAACCACAGAATCACTATGAGATTTCTCCTCCTTCGTCGTCGAAATGACGAGGAATAGAAACAGTAAAGAGATTTCTCCTCCTTCGTCGTCGAAA
>JBGAWK010000074.1:284-9380 GCA_044227665.1 Chitinophagales bacterium | reverse complement strand
AAGAGCGTACCTTTGCAGGGCTCAAAGGCGCATTTCCCAAGGGCTTTGCCTATGATGTACGACTCACGCAATGGGTAGAAAAAAACACCCTATTATTCCAGTACGATACCGCTGATGCTACAGTAAATAATTTTACTACCGTAGGGGAAAAACGTCTGACTTATTTCGATATCCACAGCAGCCTGAAGTACGACTGGAAAGGCAAATTGAATACCCATGCCGACTTCGACTATTATATATATAATATGGAATCACAACCACAAGCATGGTATCGCCCACAGATGCAAGTGCAAATAGGCGCAAATTATATTCATAAAAATAAGTTTTCGGCAGGAATGGAATTCAATATCATCAATGGATTAAAGACTTTGGATGACAGCCTAAAGGTCTCTACACTCAAGCCTATAGTAGATATAAATATCAATGCCAACTATTACCTCAATAAGCATATAGGCTTTTTTGCAGAGCTAAATAATGCCATTGCCCAGCAATATAAGAGATGGACCAATTATCCTTCCTATGGCATACAATTCCTAGCAGGGATAAAAGTTACTTATTGAGTCTTTTAGAATAAATTATATGTGTTAAGTTTCAAAAATAGGTAGTCCAAACAGAATTTCATTATAAATTTCTATGTACATTTGTACTATGGTGTCCCATCATATTTTGTATCTATTAGCGTATCATGATTGTGTGATTATTCCTGGCTTTGGAGGATTACTTTCCAATCATAAGAGTGCCGAAATATCACTGCCGGAATTTACTATATATCCTCCCGGTAAAAATATAGCTTTCAATAGGATGTTGCAGACTAATGATGGTCTGCTGACACAGCAATTAGCTTTTTCGGAAAATATCACCTACAAAGAGGCAGAAAAAAAACTAAAGTCTTTTGTAAAAGATATAGACAAGCAACTGCAAAAAAGTGGAACATATAGCATAGAAGGTATAGGTAGATGGTATATGGATGAGAGTGTACAGTTGCAGTTTTCTCCTCTAAATGATGGTACGAACGGTGCCTCCTATTTAGGCTTTCCCGTGCTGTCACTCAAGCCTGTAGCTCGCCTGAAAGGCAATATCAGTAGCACGCCACAGCATACAGCTAAAGAAGTTTCTGCTGCATATACAGTAAAAGCTTTAGAAGAATTAGTAAATACCACACACCAAGAAGATAGTGAGGTCATACACGAATCTACACCTCGTTATGGATGGGCATATTGGTCAGCGGCAGCAGCAGCTTTATTATTTGTCCTTGGGTCATTTTGGATAAATAATGCTACAAAAAATCAGCTCTCACCCATGGCAAAAGGCAGCTTGTATTTCCAAACTTCTACAACTAAAAATACTACAAAAGCAAATACACCTACTAAAAATACTGCCGTTAAGCCTGCTTCTACAGCACCTAAGCCTGTAGAGTTCAAGAAAGAAGAACCCGAAGAAGATAAGAGTAATGCAAGCGAAACCAAGCCTACACAGACCAATACCACTTCCAATCCTATAGTTTCTCCAGCACCTAAGCCTGTGGTAGTCACCACTACGGTGGTAAAGCCTACAACACCAGCACCAGCAACTACTACCGCTGCCCCTGCCAAGACTCCTACAAAAGCAACAACACCTACACCTGTGAAATCTAAAACAGGGAAATTATATATCGTAGCTGGATCTTTTGGAAGTGAAAAAAATGCACAATTCCTACAGAATGAATTATCCCAAAAGGGGTATAGTGGTAAAATTATCAAAAATCCTGAAAATGGTATGTTTAGAGTAGTAATGGAGACAAACGCTGCTAATAGAGAAGCTGACCTCAAAAAGGCTAAACAAGATATAGCACCTTCCGTTTGGGTATTGGAAGATTAATACATGCTTACTTGTAAGAATATCTATAAATCCTATGGAAATATTTCCATTCTTAAAGATGTAAGCGTAGATGTGCCATCAGGTACGTTTTGTGCCATTGTAGGGCCTAGTGGTGCCGGAAAAAGTACCTTATTGCATATAGCCGGAAGCTTAGATACACCTGACAAAGGAGAGGTCTTACTAGCAGATACCTCCATAGCCTCTCTAAGGCCAAATAAGTTGGCAGAATTTCGCAATAAGCATATAGGTTTTGTTTTTCAGTTTCACTATCTCCTTCCAGAGTTTACTGCGCTGGAAAACGTATGTATGCCAGCATGGATAAGCGGCAATATAAAATCCCAAAACAAGGCTAAAGAATTGCTAGATTTTTTTGGACTTAGTCATCGTATAGATGCCCTGCCTTCCACACTTTCCGGTGGGGAACAGCAACGCGTAGCTATAGCTAGAGCCTTGATAAATGATCCATTTGTAATTTTTGCCGATGAGCCTACAGGAAACCTCGATTCAGAACGTTCGGCAGAAATTCACGCTCTATTTCTACAACTTAAAAACACCTTCTCAAAAACTTTAGTAGTAGTAACACATAATGAGACCCTCACCCAACAAGCAGACCAAATAGTGCACCTCATTGATGGTGAGATACAATAGTAGTGATAGGAAAGAAATATTTTCAATCATTCAGTTTACGCGTTCCATGGAATTTTCGTACAGTTGCGTTTATACCATAATATCCAATATCTCTGCTGCTACGCGTTCACCGGAACGAATTGCTCCCTCCATGTAGCCGTTCCATATTTCTGAAGTTTCAGTACCTGCCCAATGGATATGGACTACGGGACGACATAGTGCAGTACCGTAAGATGTCATCACAGATGGAGGCATAAGTCCCACATAACACCCCTTGGTGAGAGGATCTTCAGTCCAACAGTGATCCTCATAATGTATGGGATTATTTGCAACTTCACCAAAATATTTATTGTAAGCGCCTAGTACTTCATCCTTCCGTTCTTCCTGTGACAAAGCTTGGAAATAGCTTGCAGCATCTGCTGAAACAAAGCCCATGAGGATGCCTACACTTTCATCCTTAGGACTATTGTCGAATACGACACTCACATTTTCTTGTGGAGCTGTAATCATGCCATTCATACCCATTTTGCGCCAAAATGGCTTTTCATATACCATAAAGGTTTTCCATACCTTTCCCATAGGCATCTTCTTCTGTAAAGATTGTCGCATCGGTGGCAGTGTCGGCGTAAAAATTATATCGTCAGCAACGATAGGCGGCATGGCAATGACCACCTTTTTAGATTGATATTGAAAATTTTCGCCTATTATTTTTACGCCTTCGGCATTTTGTTCAATAGCTGTAACTTTCGCCTGTAGCTGTATACGTGCTTTTATCTGTTGCGCCAAAGCCCGCGCTGGAGCATCCGCACCTCCAAGGATTCTGTCTTGCTGTGCTCCATTCTTTACATTGGTAAGTAACTCTATATTTCCACCGGATTTTACATAAAATAGGGTATGCAGAAGAGATACTTCACGAGGATGGGCTGCCCATACCGCCTCAAATGCTAGCTTGAAAATATCTCTTGCCACCTGCGACTTAGGCATCTGCTTAGTCATCCAATCCTCAGTGGTGATAGAATCATATATTGATGCATTAAGAGAGTTCCAAGGAGCCTTGAGGTTTATTTTTTTTGAAAATTTATTGATTTTGTTGAGCGCAAGCTGTACACCTATAAGGTGGTGTATCCCTACGGGAGGAATGAGCCCACTATACCTTTTTTTCTTATCATTGTAGTAGAATATGCTTTTGCCGGAAGTATAAGTAGGCAGTGCGGAGATATTAAATTCTTTCAGGAGCGCATACATTCTATCCTGCGTAGGCCCTATCCATCCAGCACCTTTATCCATATAATAGCCTTGGGAAGTATGATGTGTATATACACGTCCACCTACACGATCTCTGGCCTCAAGTAATAATACCTTTTTTCCACCGCGAATCAAGTTTCGTGCTGCCGTAAGCCCAGCATAGCCAGCACCTATTACTATTACTTCGTAATCAAGCATTTTTTATTAAAAATACAAAAAATTACAAATTATCACAATAATACTATGGATTCCACAGTCCTACCATGCCTAAAAGTGTACCACTGTATATAGCTCCGTTGAGGCCTATTTCTGTAGGCGCATAAGCACTATTGAAATTTATGTTTTTGCCTAAAGTATATTGGAAAGACACTTGTCCTGTTTTCCAGTCTAAGCCCTCAAAAGTCCAAATGCCGTTCTTCTGTCCTATATTGTATATCAATTGGGTGGCAGAACTCATACAGGGTATGCCATTGGGATAGCTTACGTGTCTATTTACCCATTGTGATGATAATTTTCTGTCAATAGGATTCCAAATAAACTTTTCTGCACCATACGGTGCATTGGAAGGTATTCCAGATGCCAGTAAATCTATAAGGCGAACGCCCGTATTATTTTTTAGAAGGTTATTTACAACCAATGCTCCATATCCTCTTACGCATACCGACTGTTCCGACAAGGATTTTTTTGCATTAGCATTGCCAAATGTTACGGGGACTTGTGCAGCAATACGGCGACTTTTAGTGCCTGAAATTTGTTGCCAGTCCTCAGGGATTTCATTGCGCCAAAATAATACAATATGCATAAGATCTTGACCATCTGTAATAACTACAAATTTATCCTGCCCATCTATACCCATAAGTGTAGGTGTAGAGCCAGACCCTTCTCCCAGTCGGATTCCTGATGCCGTACCGCCATATTCATAATCGGCAATCCATCCTCCAGCTTCTTCATCTGTACTCAAATGACTGCCTGTCCACTGAATTCGATACATTTTTTTACTACTTACTACATATATACCTCCTTCCTCGTCACAGGCTATAGAGTTGGAAATCTCTTCATTTTCAGGAAATTGGTACGTATCTATCAATGTAAGATCTCTTTCCAATATGCCTATCCATCCATTATTGGAGGCTACTGCCAATTTTCCATCATAGGTCATAGTAAGTCCCACGATGCGGTCGTCAGTGGGTCTGTAAGTGTCGGGGATTTCAAAGCTATGCTTTACAATTATTGCAGATGCAGCATCATTGTATATCTCGTCAGTATAGGCATTCAGCATATTCCCTTTGGGGACATAAAATATATTATTTTTATCTACCAATGTATATGCTCCTGATACTGCATTATCTACAGAAAATAAATCCGGCAATGCTACATCAGGTTTATTGTAGCTGGCGATGATTCTAAATCTTTGTCCATCATCTATAGCTTTGAACACTGTTCCTATCGTATTACCCCAGATGGCTTGTTTGCCATCTGGATATTTTGAAGATATAGCCAAAGTGATAAGCCCGGGAAGAAGCGGTTGATAATCTTTTGTCATCATGCCCGGCATATAGGTAAGACCTCTATATGGTGATGATGCTTGCGCATAAGTATTGCGGTGAGATATAGGCCATGGAGAGTCTGCAAGATAGGGATGCTTAGGAGGCTCATCCAAGTATGGATTCTCTATAATATTTGCAATCTCAGCTTCTTCTTTTTTACAAGAAGAAGAAAAAAAGACCAAAAGCATTAATGCTAATGCCAGATGTTTCATTTTATAAAAAATTATAGTTCCGGGTCTTTGAAAGTATCCGCCTCACTGATATTACCAGATTTATATCCCTTAAAAAACCACTGCATACGTTGTTCTGATGTGCCATGAGTGAAAGCATCGGGAACTACATATCCCTGAGAATTTTTCTGCAATCTGTCATCACCGATAGCATTGGCGGCAGAGAGTGCAGAGCGTATATCTTCCTCCGTAAGGTCTAAATTCTGAGCATAGTGTGCCCAAAAGCCCGCAAGGAAATCTGCTTGAAGTTCTAATTTCACACTCAACTTATTGGCTTCAGCTTCGCTGAGACGCTGTTGCATTTGGTGTACCTTTGAGGAGATACCCATAAGGTTCTGCACATGGTGTCCTACTTCATGGGCTATCACGTAGGCATTGGCAAATTCCCCTTCTGACCCAAATCTACCACTCAACTCACTAAAAAAACTTAGGTCTAAATATATCTTGCTGTCAGCAGGGCAGTAGAAAGGTCCTGTCGCATGTGTAGCACCACCACATCCCGACATCGTCTGCTGTGTAAATAATACCAATCTTGGATCTTCATAGGATTTTCCCATTTCAGAAAACTGTTTTTTCCAAACATCCTCTGTACTTGCTAATACTACAGAAACAAACTTTTTGCCTTCATCGTTGGCATCAGCAGTAGTTTGTTCTTGGATATCTACTTGTTGCTGTCCTATGTTCAACACTTGAGTAGGATCCCCACCCAACAGAAATACTATCAATGCAATTACGATAGTGCCTATACCACCACCTACTACATATTTACCCCCACCGCGGCGATCTTCAACATTGCCACTTTCTCTATTTCCCCCTATTCTCATAAGCTATCTTTTTACCAAAGGTAAAAAAATATGCATACGCAATAAAAATTATTAGAATTTTAGCCTATATACTGACAGAGGTATGCTGTGTCGCTATAAATTTTGAGCCTAAAGGAGGAATTGGCGACCACATCGAAACGCTCAAATTTTTCTACTAACTGCCATTCTTCACTATCCGGCAATAACACTGTCATACTTCCAGACAAAACTGTCACTATTTCTCTAAGTCCCGTATTGAACGTATATTCCCCCGGTAGCATTACGCCTACTGTCTCCTTACCTCCGCTGCTTTGTAGCGTCAGGGATTTTACTTTTCCGTCAAAATATTCATTTACTTGTACCATGATACAAAGATTATAGTATCGTCATTATTTTTCATATTTCATAAATAAATTATTTGTTATGTTGTAAATAAAATATTCGTAAAAAATGTATCCACCATATTATATTTAACTATAAATAATCTTGTATGCATAAGGAAATTGTCTCTAATACAAATGAATACCATAAAGTTCATGACAATAAACTTCATGAGGCTATGGTAAATCAGCCATATTGGTTGCCTTTTGCATTTTACATGCCTATAGGTATATTTTTTTTGTTCAAATCTTTTGTTATAAAAAGAGTTTCACCCTTACATCTTATCTGGATGATTCCCCTGATAGCCAAGTTTTGGGGATATTTAGAGTTTTTTTTACATAAAAATATATTGCACAAAAGTGAAAATATGCCCATAGATTTTGGGTTGATACAAGAGTTCCACGACTTGCACCACCAATTCCCCAACGATGATTATAAAATTAGCACACCGCTGTGGGCAAGTATTCCTTCGGGTATTCTTTTCTATGCTACTTGTCGTACGATGCTGGGCGTAAATAAGGGTGAGGCCATGTTTGGATTGCTCGTATTATATTATATGTTTTATGAGTTCTCTCATCTTTCTGCTCATAAAATGGCTCTAAAACACCCTTTCTTTGAACAAATAAAAAAACACCATCTCAAGCATCACTATCTTGATAGCGACAAAGCATTTGGATTTACCACAGAAGAATGGGATGTTAAAAATCATACTTCTTTTGCACAAAAAAAGAGAAGAGCCGCTACCGAGGGTTCGGTGGCGTAACTCTATAATTAGTCGTCTTTTTAGAATCCCTAACATAATAATAAACATCTAAGCAAAGTTGCTAATAGGCATAATTCTTAATTTTATAACCAAAATAATTATACGTAATGGAACTTACACAAACTTTAAAAGGTGGTGAATTTATTATAAAAGATTCTACGCCTGCCATGGTCTTTGCTCCTGAAGATTATACAGAAGAACAATTGATGGTACGCCAAATGGCTAGTGACTTTGTAGAAAAAGAAGTTATGGCTATATATAAGCGTATAGAGAAGCAAGAAGAAGGGCTGTCTAAGTCCTTGTTGGAAAAAGCAGGAGAATTGGGGTTGTTGAGTACCGCAATTCCAGACGCTCTAGGTGGGATGGAACAGGATGTGATTACAGGCTGTATCATTGCTGAAGAATTTGGACGCACAGGATCCTTTGCTACCACTACTATAGCTCATATAGGTATAGGAACTTTACCTACATTATATTTTGGAAATGAAGAGCAAAAAGCTAAGTATTTGCCCAAATTAGCATCTGGAGAATGGGCAGCTTCATATTGCCTTACAGAGCCTAGTGCTGGTTCTGATGCATTGGGAGCAAAAACTACGGCAACGCTTAGTGAAGATGGCAAAAATTGGATACTTAACGGTGGAAAGATGTGGATTACAAATGCAGGATTTGCTGACTTATTTACCGTTTTTGCCAAGATAGATGGTAAAGAATTTACTGGTTTTCTAGTAGAAAAAGGAACGCCTGGTTTATCCTTGGGTGCTGAAGAAGATAAGATGGGCATCAAGGGGTCTTCTACGCGTCAGGTATTCTTCGAAAATTGTAAAATCCCTGTTGAAAATATGTTGGGTGAGCGTGGCAAAGGCCATCTTATCGCCTTCAATATTTTAAATATAGGTAGGTATAAACTAGGAGCTACGGCACTAGGTGGGGCTCGTGAGGCATTTAACTTGGCAGTTAAGTACGCATTGGAGCGCAATCAGTTTGGAAAATCTATAAGCACATTTGGTGCCATACAGCACAAGATTGCAGAAATGGCCATACGCTTATTTGCTTTAGAAGTAGCCACCTATAGATGTGCCAAAAATATAGAAGACAAAGAGCATGAACTCAAATCTGGTGGCGCAGACTTTGCCAAAGCTTTGCTCGGTGGCGCAGAAGAGTACGCTATAGAATGTGCAATTATAAAAGTTTTTGGCTCTGAAGTATTGGACTTCATCGTAGATGAAAATGTCCAAATTCATGGGGGCATGGGATATAGCGAAGAAACAGGCGCGCCACGTGCTTATCGCGACTCTCGTATTGCACGTATCTATGAAGGCACCAATGAAATTAATAGACTGCTTTCTATAGATATGCTCCTGAAAAAGGCTATGTCAGGAAAAATTGACCTGATGACACCAGGTATGGCTATCCAAAAAGAATTGATGAGTGTTCCTGATTTTGGCGATGAAGACGAGGGGCAATTTACAGCTGAAGATAAGGCACTGAAAAATGCTAAGAAAGCATTCCTTTTGGTAGCAGGTGGTGCTGTACAGAAGCTGATGACTAAGCTGAAAGATGAGCAAGAAATTATTATGAACGCTGCCGATATTATGTTGGAAGTATATGTGATGGAGTCTTTATTGCTTAGGGTTAAAAAAATA
>JBGAWK010000074.1:0-274 GCA_044227665.1 Chitinophagales bacterium | reverse complement strand
GTTCAGTTTTCTTATGATAGTAAAAACAGGATGAAAACATTAGTAACTGCTGAAGGCAATCAATATACACTGGCGTATGATGAAAATGGGAATATGACAAATATAACCATACCTGGCAACGGACAATATCAATATGTGTATGATGCCTTAAATAGAATAAATGTAGCCGGCAAAGATGCTCTACAATCTTATGCTTCGGGTGATGAACTAAGGATAATGCTTATGGGCTTGAAGAGATTTACGAAGTATGAGCCTGTAAACGTCAAAGATGCTA
>JBGAWK010000073.1:0-9641 GCA_044227665.1 Chitinophagales bacterium | reverse complement strand
AGTGGCTTCGCTAATACTGTACTTGCGTGCTAAATCGCTGATTTTTGTACCTGACGACAGATCTTGTAGTATCTTTATAATCTGTGCCTCCGTGAATTTTGATCGCTTCATTGTCTGCTTTTTTTGTTTAAGTTATGAATTTTTTGATTTTATAACTGTTCTATTTTTACAGCCATGTACCCTAAACTCTCATACGTCGTTGGTACAATTTCTTTGCCGTGAAGTTGAGAATACAACTCAGGCGTAATTACGTTTGGCTTTATAGATTGATTGTTGTAGTGGTCATACCTATAAACAATATTTAATACTCTTTTATGTGTATCATCCAAACCAGCCAATGATTTTCCCGTTTGCTTTTCAATTTGTTTTAAGAAGTCAACTATTGTCAAGTCTTTGTCTAATACATAAACAAGGGTTTGTTCCGAACTCGCTGTAGGATGCTCTTTGACAAGTCCTGATTGTTTTAAGTCATAAAGAACATCAAAGTAGGTTGTTGCTTGGACTTAACAAGATTGTATAAAGTCGCTTTTGATTTAGTCGCTCTGCTTTGAGCAAGTAGGCTAACACTAATTCGTGTTCTTTTGTTATTTCTCCACCTAATCGTTTCCTGAGGTATCCATAGAATGAGTTCATCCATCTTTGTGTTTCATCATCCAAAAGCTTCCCTGATGGAATAACTAAAGAAATAGTATCAGGAACTGACAAGTCATTCTATTTAGCAAGTCGTTTTTTTCTGCCATAATTGTCAGTGAAGGTAGTTAGTTTTGGGCAGATTATCAAGCTGTGAACTGTCGTCTATGGTTGCGCACAACATACTGTGGTAGCATAGGATGTGTCATTTTATCTATTTATAAAATCCAAAAAATCATCTATCACTTTATTGAGGTGTTGTACTGCTAGTGGAATATCCCAGTTGTCTTTATTGCGTCTTTCTACGTAGTTGGATACACTACGGAAAGCGATACAGGGTATATCCAGCATATTACAAACATACATTGCAGCAAGCCCTTCCATATTTTCAATTGATGCTGGATATTTCTCCATGATTATAGCTATAGATTCCTCTTTTCCATGAACTTTATTTACCGTTACGGAATCTACAGATTTTAGCTTATTGGAAAATATAAATTGTTGATATTCATGATTTGGATATTGTTTTCCGTAGCGATAATTATCCTCTTTGGAGGTAGTAAAGCCTAAGTCGAAAAAGTCTTTGAATTCGTCACCATCTTCGACCCCAAAGTCACCATAAGCCTCACTGGCTACATGTACCACTTCTCCTATATCTAAATTTCTGTCGAAAGCACCGCAAATACCTGCTTCTATAATAATATCAGGACGGAATAAGTGACAGTAATGCGTGAGATGTGCAGCGGTATTCATCATTCCCATTCCTGTAAATAAAATATGAAGTTCATTATTTACTGTTACTGCATTTTGATGTGGTACATTTCCTAAACCCCATTTATTAAGAATAGGCTCTAATTCTATTGGAGCAGCGGCTACTATCAGTTTCTTCATAGATATTTTTTTTAATTATTTTATATTTTACTAAACGTTTGTTTGGTAAAATATTGCAAAATTCAAATGTATATTTTATCTTCGCTAAAAATATCAAAAAATATGAGTACACCACAGACAGCTAAAGAAATAATTTTAGCACTACCCGAAAGATTTAAGGCAGACTCTTCCTCTGGAGAGAATGGAACTTTTCATTTCAATATAGATGGCGACAACGGAGGGCAGTTTACAGTTTCAGTAGTAGATGGACAATGTACTGTAGCCGAGGGAATGAATGGCGATGCAGATTGTGTCATCTCAGCACAGGATACAGATTTTGAAGATGCAGAATTGGGAAGAGTGAATAAGCAAATGGCTGTAATGATGGGTAAAATAAAAATCAGCAACCTCGGTGCTATGCTCAAATTCTTGTCTATGTTCAATGACATAGAAGCATAAAAGTAAAATATGCTATAAAAAAGGGAGTCCTCAAGGACTCCCTTTTTATTTTCATTCAGATGATTTCCACTTGTTGTATTTATCTAATTCTGTATCTAAATAGGAAATAAATTTTTTCAGGATGAACCTGTCGTCTTGCTTACCTATAAAAGGTAAAAAGTCAGGAATAGCATCATAAGGACTTATAAAATAGAGTAGCGCCATTACTCCTATAGTAAGATTCTTCACGGAAATATCTTTATAATTTCCCATCCTCCAATCGAATATAATCCCTGCAATACCTTCTATCTTATCCTTAATATCTATATATTTTTCTAGAAAATCCTCCAACTTCTTGTAAGCTGCCTTTACAATTTTATCCAATAAGAAACTGTCTTCCAAGATCACTTCTACTTTCTTGGTAGTATTGGCATAATGCTTTTCTATATAGGCATCCAATCTTGACTTTTTTTCCATAATTGTAATTTTAATACTTTAATTATCCCTATAGAACATAACTATATAAGTAAAAGTTAACCTTCTTGGCATTTTAGTAAAATCATGTAAAATACAAATATAGTTGTATAAGAATATGGAATAGCCATCACCATACCTTTGTGATACAAATTTTTTAAACTAAAAAAACAAATAAACATGAAAAAAATTATCACTCTCGGACTCATGGTACTAGCTACCGCTACATCAATGTTCACAGCAAAAGCTCAATCCGCTAGCACTTACCATACCAATGGTTTTGGTATCAAAGGAGGACTTGGATTTTCTACTATCCATTACAAAAACGCTGACAATGCTTATGAAAATCTAGATAACAAGATTACTCCTGCTGCTAACATAGATCTTACGTATGAACATCGCTTCAATAAAGTTTTGGCTATAGAGCCTGGGTTGTCATTCCAACTCAAAGGTGGAAGCCGTGAAGTGAATCTTCCGCTGACCCATAGAACTTTAAAGATGAACACACACTATCAAACTATTGACTTACCCGTAAATGTAAAATTTTATATAGGAGACAACTTCAGTATGTATTCAGGAGCTTTTGTGTCGTTCACTACTGGAGCATGGGCAAATATCAAATCATTCAATGCCGAAGGTGAAAAAGTAGATGACTTCAAGTCTGTAAACTTAATGAATGACAAGTACGAAGATAGCAATGACAACAAAGTTATGAACAGAGTAGATGCAGGCCTACTAGCAGGCATAGAATACACAACTGACAGAGGTATTATCGTGGGTGCCAAATATACGCAAGGACTTACGGATATATCCAACGACGACTACAAGGGTTATGTAGGTAGTGATGCACTTATCTTACCCGGAGACAACAAATTCGTTAGAAACAACCAGTTTGCTGCATACGTAGGTTTTAGGTTCTAATCACACTCAATTTCATAGTTCCGAGGTGTAGGCGTAGGTAAAAATATTACCGAAACCTACACCTTTTTCTTTTGAAATGATATTCTATTTTCTCATCTTCATTGGAAGATTTTATTTTACTATTTGTAAATGATTTTCCTTTATTGAAATTATAGGTAATAGGTAATAGTAGGTCTGATATACTGCGAATTAAATTTATGGATAATCACAGAATTAATTCTGACTAACGGTTTTTTTTAAAGTATTGAAGACCAATTCTTTGTTCTAATTGTCATTTGCTAAAAATCACACTTTATTTTCGTCCTACAGTTAGCACTAGAAATTATTTTCGCTTCGGAAAAAATGGGAAATTACCGCCAATGGTAACTCCGGAGAGCACTTCGCAATACCTCCAATGTGTTCATGCCCTCAGATATAGCACTGTTTTCTACATTAAATATAAGTTTGTCAGGCTGCCGTTCTATCACAGGCACAGTATGGATTACTACCTCATCTAGCATTTAGGCCTCTTGTTTCAGCGGAATATTGCATAGATTAATATCTATGTCAGAAATATTTATAATGTAAATAAATTTAAAGACTGCAAAGCAACTCTATTTTCTGCCCTTTGAGCTGCTGCTTCGTCTTTTCAAAATTCTTAGTAAATCCTAGCAAATAACCGCCGCCGCCGGCGCCACATAATTTGAGATAATAATCTCCCGTTTCTATACCTTTTTCCCAATATTTGTTAAACAATTTAGGAATCATAGGTTTGAAATGTTCCAATTGAAATTTCGAAAGTTTCTTCATGTAGGCAAAAAGGGTCTCATTATCCCCATCCAAAAATGCTTGTATGCAGTTATTGGCAAAAGGCTTCAACTGCTTGTCCACGAATTCCCTAAAAGTATGTTCTTCGAGTTTGCCCATATAGTACTGTACCAAAGGCTCGCTCTTACGAGCGATACCCGTATCTATAAGGAAAATGGCACCCTTGCCATGATTATGCAAAGCGACCTTCACAGGTTCTATATTATCTTTACCTTTGATGAGCAGAGGCAGATTCATATAGCATATTAGGGGGTCTACACCAGAGCTGGTGCCGTGGAAATGCGATTCTAGGATGGCAAACAGATGCTTTAGCTCCGAAATTTGTTCCTTAGAAGGTATTTGTTCCAAATTCACTTTATCACGTGCATATTTATCATATACCGCCGCTACCAATGCGCCAGAACTTCCTATCCCAAATCCCTGTGGAATGGTAGAATGGAAATACATGCCTGCCTCTATATCCCGCTCGAAAGCTGCAATGTCAAAATCTATAATGATATGCTTCTCATTCAATAACTTGGCTATATATGAAGCGAATTTTTTGAGATGTTCATTGCTTTTATGAATAGATTCGCCATCATCACCCTCTACAGACTCAAAACTCAACTTGCCGTTGTAATCATCAAAAGGCACTGTGAGTGCCATAGAATTATGAATGACGCTATATTCGCCAAAGAGGAGAATTTTGGAATAGAACTTTGGTGTATTTTCCGATGTCATTCTATTTGTTTTGGTCCTATACCTACACAGTCATGCAGTAGGTATGTATTCTCACAAAGGTATAATAATTTTTTATCAATAAATTCTAAAACTTGGTCACTTATATGTGCAGGATATAGTAAGTGTACATTAGGCCCCGCATCTAATGTAAAAAAAACCGGCAGTCCCGTCTCCGCTCTAAAGTTTCTCACCTCTTGAATAATAGCTAGTGTATTGGGGTGCATAAGTATGAATGAAGGCGTAGAAGTCATCATCAGCGCATGTAGCGTAAGGGCCTCTTCTTCCACTATGATGCCAAATTCCTGAACCTTGCCATGCATCATACACTTCACTATCTTTTCTATGTTGTCATTTGCCTGACTATAACGGATAGCAGCATATTTATTGTCATCCATGAGTGCATGTCCCGCTCTACTGGATACAGATTTCTCTTTACCTGAGACAATGAGTATGGTATCTTTGAAAGTATAAAATATAGGGTGTGCATTGTCAAAAGGAACAGCATAGTCATCGGAGCTAAAAGGTATAAATGGATGCGCTCCCCATACTGCTAGATGAGGGTAAAGTGACCTACATGCAGACCCAGAGCCCAAACGGGCAATAAAAGATGCCTTTTCTAGGAATTCCGAAGAATTCAGCGTAAGGGCTGTACACGCTGCTTCCATGCTACACAAGCACAACGCCAATGCACCCATAGCCGACGCAGAAGAAGCTATGCCTGCACTATGCGGAAAGGTGTTTCTACTGTCAATAGCTAGGGAATAGCGAGGTAAAAAAGGAAAATACGACAAAATGTCATTCAGAAATTTAGCGATTTTTTCAGCAAATTTTGGACTTTCTTCATCTTCAAATCTAAACGTAAATTCTATAGCATCGGAAGGTGCATCTTTAATTTTGTAGCTGATACCTGTGATGGTTTGCGCTTCCTTTAAGGTAAAGCTAATGGACGCATTATTAGGCAATTGTCGTCCATGTTTACCCCAATATTTCACTAGGGCGATATTGGAAGGACACTGCCACACTACTCTGCCTTCACGATTTTCCGACAAACTCATATTGCAAAATTATTTGATTTTTACCATGTAACTACAAAGAATAGAGATACTTATTTAGATTTTAACATATAATTATTATAAAAGGTACTTGTTTGGAACTTTTTTTGCCCATTCCTATTTTCAATATGTAATTTTGCATTCCTTTAGACAGTTTAGTATATGTTAGGTTTTTTAAAAGAAAAATTTATTAATATTTTCGGCGGCACCAAGTCGAATAGAGATATAAAAGGTATAGAACCTCTTATACCCCTTATCAATCAACATTATGAATCCTTCCATATCTTGTCCCACGATGAATTGCGGGCAAAAACTTTGGAATTCCAAGTCCGAATTAAAGAATATGTTCAGGAGATAAACCAAAGTATCCAAGAGCTTAATCTTTCAGCAGACGAAGAACAAAAGACTTTAGAAGAAAAAGACAGCATCTATACGCAGATAGATGAGCTTGTCAAAAGACGTGATGAAGCTTTTGAAGAAATATTAAATGAAATATTACCGGAAGCCTTTGCGGTAGTAAAGCAAGCAGCGAAACGCTTCAGAGAAAATACAGAAATTACAGCCAAGGCTACAGATTTAGACAGAGATTTATGTATAAAACATCCTCATATAAGTATTATAGGCGACAAAGTTACATATAAAAACAGATGGATAGCCGCTGGCAATGAGATAGTATGGGATATGGTGCATTACGATGTCCAACTTATAGGTGGCATAGTGCTACATCAAGGCAAGATTTCAGAAATGGCTACTGGTGAAGGTAAGACCCTCGTAGCTACACTTCCAGCTTATCTCAATGCCTTAGCAGGACAAGGAGTACATATAGTTACAGTAAATGACTACCTCGCCAAGCGCGACAGCGAATGGATGGGGCCACTCTTCAATTTCTTAGGCATCACTTGCGACTGTATAGATAAGTACGATCCACATACAGATGCTAGAAAAGCTGCCTACCTTGCAGATATCACCTATGGCACTAATAATGAGTTCGGCTTCGACTATCTGCGAGATAATATGGCGCACACTACCGAAGATCAGGTACAGCGCAAGCTACATTATGCTATGGTGGACGAGGTGGACTCTGTATTGATTGACGATGCACGTACACCCTTGATAATTTCCGGCCCCACACCTCGAGGGGATGAACACGAATTCCACGACCTCAAGCCTAGAATAGAAAGACTGGTAGAAGCCCAAAAGAAAGCAATAAGCAAATTTTTACAAGATGCCAAAAAAAATATTTCGGATGGCAGAACAGGGCATAAAGAAGGCGAAGGAGGATTGGCATTACTAAGAGCTCATAGAGGCTTACCCAAAAATTCCGCCCTCATCAAATATTTAAGCGAACAAGGCATAAAGCAAATATTGCAAAAGTCCGAAAACTATTACCTGCAAGACCAGCAAAAAGAAATGCCGCTAGTGGATGCAGAACTATATTTTACTATTGATGAGAAAAACAATCAAATAGACCTTACCGAGAAAGGTATAGATCTGATTACTTCCTCGGGGGATGAAAAAGACTTCTTTATGTTGCCGGACTTGTCTTCTGAAATTGATGTAGTAGAGAAGTCAAGTATGGCAGAGCAAGAAAAAGTAGGCAAAAAAGATGAAATACTACGCAATTATGCACGCAAATCCGAAAGATTACACGCTGTAAATCAGCTGCTAAAAGCTTATTGTCTTTTTGAGAAAGATGTAGAGTATGTAGTCATTGATGACAAGGTCAAAATCGTGGATGAGTCCACAGGTCGTATTATGGAAGGTCGCAGATATTCCGATGGATTGCATCAAGCTATAGAAGCCAAGGAAAATGTGCAAGTAGAAGCCGCCACACAGACTTTTGCCACAGTTACCTTACAAAACTTTTTCCGTATGTATCACAAATTGGCAGGGATGACAGGTACGGCAGAAACAGAAGCAGGAGAATTTTGGGAAATATATAAATTAGATACTGTAGTTATCCCTACCAACAAGGACATAGACAGAGATGATAGAGAGGATTTGATATATAAAACGAAGAGAGAGAAATATAATGCTATCATTGAGGAAATCTATAAGTTGAGAGAGAATGGAAGACCCGTACTTGTAGGAACATCCAGTGTAGAAGTCTCTGAACTACTGAGCCGAATGCTCAATATGCGGAAGATTGCGCACAATGTATTGAATGCCAAGCAACACCAGCGTGAAGCTGATATTGTAGCCGTTGCAGGCAAGTCTGGCACTGTAACCATAGCTACTAATATGGCGGGAAGGGGTACAGACATCAAGCTAGGAGAAGGCGTAAAGGATGCCGGAGGGCTTGCTATCGTAGGCTCGGAGCGCCATGATTCCCGCCGTGTAGATAGGCAGTTACGCGGACGTGCTGGCAGACAAGGAGACCCTGGCTCTACACAATTTTATGTCTCTTTGGAAGATGACCTCATGCGTCTTTTTGGCTCAGATAGATTGGCATCCGTAATGGATAAGATGGGACACAAGGATGGGGAAGTGTTGCAACATTCCATGCTCACAAAGTCCATAGAGAGAGCACAGAAAAAAATGGAAGAGAACAACTTTGGCATAAGAAAAAGATTGCTGGAGTACGATGACGTAATGAATGCTCAACGTGAAGTCGTATATAAAAGAAGACAACATGCCCTCAATGGCGACCGCATAGAATTTGACCTTATCAATACTTTCTATGATTTGTGTGAAGAATTGGTGAACGAATCCAAAGGGACGGCAAATTACGAAGAACTTGTATTCAATACGATTAGATTTTTCTCGGTAGAACCGATAATTACCAAAGATGAATTTGATAAAAGCAGCCCTCAGTTACTAGCTGAAAAACTATATCACGAAGTCTATGAGGCCTATAGGAGGAAATCTAAATATATCATGGATGAAGCCTTGCCAGTATTACAGGAAATAAGAGCTACAAGAGGTTCAGAGGTCAAGAATGTATTAGTACCCTTCTCTGACGGTACAAAAAATGTAAATATATTGGTGAATTTGGATAACGCATTATCATCGGTAGGCAAAGAAATAGTAAAAGCATTTGAACAAAATATTATCCTTGCCTTCATAGACCAAAGTTGGAAAGATCACCTACGTGCTATGGATGAACTTAAGCAATCAGTACAATTGGCAACAATCGAACAAAAAGATCCGCTACTGATTTATAAGTTTGAAGCATTCAAGACTTTCAAAGAAATGATGAGCGATATTAACAGAGAAGTTTGTTCATTCTTGATGAAAGGAACTATCCCGCAGCAAGATCCCCAGCAGGTAAGACAGGCACGTCTCAAAAAAGAAATCGTAGAAGAACGCAAGCGTATGCAATTATCGCGTGGAGAACAAGCAACCGATAATTCGGAACTTTCATCTAATAATGCAGCATCTCAAGAGCCAAAACAACCTGCCAAAAGAGAAGTAACCGTAGGCAGAAATGATTCCTGCCCTTGCGGTAGCGGCAAAAAATTCAAACACTGTCATGGAAGTGGCCTATAAAAATAATAATTAATGAAGATGAATAAAAGGTTTCAATACATACTTTTTACGCTATTATTTTGGAGTATAGCTTCTGAATCTTATGGTCAGACACAAAACGATGAAGATGATGAGATGTCAACAGATATGATTATCTACAAAGATCCACGCATAGATTATCTCTCAAAAATATATTTAAATTTTGCTTTATGAATTTTCGATCAAATCAACTCTAAAAAGAATAATTAAAGAACAAAAATT
>JBGAWK010000072.1:0-9865 GCA_044227665.1 Chitinophagales bacterium | reverse complement strand
AGCCATTCGGTACGTCAATTTTAGTACAAGCACTTATCAGTATTATGGCTGTGAGGATACTATTTTTTATAGAGAAAAACTTTTTCATTATTTAGATTTTTTTGAAAGAATAATATTTACGCCTGCATCTATGTACTGGCGTATTACCCAAGCGTGAGCTTGAGGATACCTTAGGAATGTGCCACCACCTATGAAGAAAGCGACGGGTATGCCTTGATATTTTTTACTACAGTCGTAGCCCACATGAAGGTTGCCTCTTATCATTACATTGGGATTACCTTGAAATCTTATTTGCTTAAAAGTACTGTCATTTACTTGTTCATAGACGGGGTCGTTATAGAAAGTATGTAAATAACCACCACCTATAGCTACATCCCAAAATAGTCCTTTGGCACTAGTAGAACGATAAGACAAATCGGCGCCCAAGCCTACTCCAGTTTGGTAGTGTTGGCGTATATAGAAGTTGAAAAAGGGTTTCAGGAACATCTGTCTGTCCTTATAGCTATTGCTGTAAGAATTGCCTTTGTGATATGATTTGCCAAGAATTTGCCATGCATAGTTGACCTCTAATCCCGGATTAATTTTAAAAGATTTTTCATTAAAACTTAGGTCTCCGTAGTAAGAGATGCCAAGGGTATTCTTTTTGGTAGAGGATATATCTTCAGATGATGCTGTCTGCCCATGCCCGACGAAGGGTATAAGCATACATATAAGCATGACAATAAAATTCATGACAATTTTTATTTCAAAAATAAAGCCATAAATGGTTCGTTGTATAAATAATTTATTTTTCTTAATATGGATATCCTGCTGAGATAAAATTTATATAAGGCAAAGCCATATATTTGCAGTATGTTAAAAGAGCAGCTAGATACGCTAAAGCAGAAGGTTACTACCTTGAGGAGGTATCTTTGACATAGATGCCAAAATTGAACAAATAAAAGATGAAGAGGCACAAACTTTAGCACCAAACTTTTGGGAAGACCAGCTAATAGCACAAGCAGTATTAAAGGCGATAAAGCAAAAAAAGTATTGGGTAGCGCAAATGCACTACCTAGAGAAACTATTGGATGATACAGAAGTATTTTATGAATTTTCGCTTTCCGGTGATGCTACCGATAGCGAGGTAGATATGGCGTATGCTGCTACTGTGGAAGCCTGCGAAGATATTGAATTCCGCTCTACATTGAAGAATGAAGAAGACCTACTGGGTGCAATTTTGGAAATCAATGCCGGAGCTGGAGGCACAGAAAGCTGTGATTGGTCGAGTATGCTGCTTCGTATGTACACGATGTGGGGAGAGAAATCAGGTTTTAAGGTAAAGCAATTAGACTATCAGGCAGGCGATGTAGCAGGGCTAAAGTCTGCTACCTTGGAATTTGAAGGGGATTATGCCTTCGGTATGCTCAAAGGTGAAAATGGCGTGCATCGTCTAGTGCGGGTGTCTCCATTCAATGCACAAGGCAAACGTATGACTTCTTTTTCATCGGTATTTGTACATCCAGTAGTAGATGACACTATAGATATTACAATTAATCCGGCAGATTTGGAATGGGATACCTTTAGGGCTAGCGGTGCCGGTGGGCAGCATGTAAATAAGACGGAATCGGCAGTAAGGGTACGACATCTACCTACGGGAACCGTATGCGAATGTCAGATAGAACGCTCGCAGATACAGAACAGAGAGACAGCAATGAAGATGCTGAAATCCAAGCTATATGAATTGGAATTGGAGAAAAGAAGCAAAGCCAGAGAAGAATTGGAAGCCGGAAAGATGAAGAACGAATGGGGCTCACAAATTCGCAGCTATGTCTTGGATGATAGGTGGGTGAAAGATTTGCGTACAGGACATAAATCTACCAATCCCGATGATGTTTTGGATGGCAATCTCACCCCTTTTATCAAGGCGTATCTTTTACATAGATAGTTATTTTTTCATGGGTAGTTGGTAGCCAACTCTGATGCTGATAGTTCTATTCTGCTGTGCTATGAAATCATCAGATTTATAGATATTAGCAAGTCCCATTAGGAATCGTAAATCTAGAAGAAATTTGCCTATGCCTGTCTTTACAGTACATCCACCTCCTAGTGCAATGCCGGCATCAAATCTATTATAGTGGATAGGGTATTGAAGTTTTAGCGGAATTTCTTCATCCTCATGGCTTACCGTAGTGCGTTCATAGCGAAAAGATTCATCTTTGCGATAGGATGTCCAGTAGGACATTATGGTGCCTAGGTAAAAAAATTCTTCAAATTTTCCTGTGCCAAATATGCCTTTTGCATATAGGGGAAAATCAAAATAGTTGGCAGCATATCTCTGTAATATGGTAGAATCTCCGATTTCGCCTTTCATCCTAAAGCCTTTTTGGGAAAATTCAGCACCAAAGCCAATGGCTACATGAGGATGTATTCTTATCTCGGGGCAGATGCCAAAGTTTGAGCCTAATAGTAGCTTCTGCGTATAGTCGGGGACTTCTGTAATATCGGTTCTTGTAGAAAAATTTGCTCCGGCATAGACATTCAGTATTAAATCTTTTTGCAGGGAGGTGCTATCGTTTTTGCCATATACGGACAATGTACACAGAAAGTAAAGAAAAAAAGTTTTTAGATATTGTCGAAACATTTTATTTGATGTATAAATATATGTTAAAAATATACTATGTTATCCTATTAAGTGAAATTGTGATAAAATTAGGTATTATTTTTGATGTAATTAATCAAAATTTAGATATGAAAAAAATATTTTTTACTTGTAGCATTCTAGTTACAACATTCTTTGCAAAAGCTCAAGATGGGACAGTAGCTCCTCCGGATCCTAATGCTCCAGTAATAAAGTGGGAACAAACGGAATTGGATTATGGTACTATCCAACAAGGTGAGGATGGTTATCGCGAATTCAAATTTACAAATGTTGGCAAGTCGGACTTGTTGATTAATTCTGCACATGGTTCATGTGGATGTACTGTGCCTACATGGTCTAAAGAGCCTGTAAAACCAGGTACTTCTAGTACTATACGTGTACATTATGATACAAATAGAGTAGGACAGTTTACTAAGAATGTTACTATCATATCTAATGCTCAATCCGGTACAGATGTATTGACTATTAAAGGTAATGTATTGAATCCTACGCCTGTAGAGGGTGCTGTGGAAGTAAAGCCTATGGAGCAGCCTATTATCTATAATGTACCACAATCTAATCCTAACCCTACTCCTTCAGTAGCGGAAGCACCTAAAGCTCAGGAAGTTAAAGTTGCGCCTACACCTTCTCCTAATGCCAATGAAAAGGCTACTGATAAAGTAAAAAAAGAGAAGAAAGCTAAAAAAGAGAAGAAAATAAAATCGTAATATTTAAGTTACTTACATAAAAAATGTAGAAAAGCTATCGTTATGGGTAGCTTTTTTTTATTGGCTAATATCAATATTAAAAATTAAAGTAGCATATTTGAGATATGTTAGCATGGTTAAGTAATAAAATCCGTTCCATCATCACTCAAAGAGCTGCAAAGCATCGTGCTGTAGATATAGTAGAGGTAAGAACGAAGCAACTGGGGCTATTGTCTGTAAAGACAGAGACCCTAATTAAAATTACGAACTCCTTTTTTTTACCTATTTATATAGTGTCCATAGATACAAAACTTACCAATGAAGAGGGTATAGTTGTAGGGAAAATGAAATATTCCGATAGCCGTAAAATTAAAGGAAAGTCCTCCATAGTTATTGTTACCCATTCAGAAATCAGTATCATATCTTCTATATTTCATGCTATAAATAACCTGCTCTCACAGCCTATATATATGCGTAGCGTGGGTATCGCAGAAATAAAATTTCTATGGTGGACGATAGCCCTTCCTGTAGATGATGAATTTCAAATATTACCTCATCAGCTTAAAATCCTTGCCGACGAAACGGAAGAAGAAAAACAGCAACGCAAGGAGAGGCATCTGAAATTTAAGGAAGAAAGGGAGCAGCGGATTGCTGAGCGAAGGGCAAAATACTCGGAGCGAAAAGAAGATAGGTTGAAACGCAAATATGGCGAAGCCTATATATCCAAAGAAGAAAGGTCACAAATTATAAAAGCTGCAAGTATAGAAGATACGGATAGTCCCATAGTTATAGATGAAGAAGTGAAGATAGAGTGGAATGAGGCGACTTCCACACCCATTATTACAGATACAGTTGATAGTAATCCTACACAGGGAGAAGATGTGACATCCCTTACTATGTAACCAATTCAAAAATATGGATTCTCAAAGTTTATTTCGAAAAAAGTCTATACGCAAGATAGTAGAAGATGCAGCGTTACGCGATGAGAGTCCGCTAAGTCTCAATAAGCAACTGAATGTATGGGATTTGGTAGCACTAGGTATAGCGGCAATAATAGGGGCAGGGATATTCAGCACGGTAGGAGGGGCGTGTTATGATGGGGGACCAGCGGTAAGCTTATTGTTTATTGGAGTAGCGGCAGCCTGTGGCTTCACCGCATTATGCTATGCAGAGTTTGCTTCTAAGGTGCCTATATCTGGGAGCGCTTACACCTATTCCTATGCTGTCTTTGGAGAGCTTATAGCTTGGATTATTGGGTGGGATCTCATACTAGAATATGCTATAGGTAATATTGCGGTATCTATAGGATGGGCGGGCAATTTTAGCAAATTTATGCATGAATGTGGCCTGTACATCCCTACATATCTTACTACAGGATTTTTAGAAGCCAAGAAGAATAATCCGGAATTATTACTGCAAGCCCCAAAGCTATTGGGGATGCCTGTCATCGTCAATATTCCAGCATTTTTTATTAATATATTAATAACGCTATTGGTGTATATAGGAATAAAGGAGACGAAAAGATTCGCTAATAGTATGGTGGTATTTAAGTTGTTGGTGATAGTACTGGTGATAGTGATAGGATTTTTTCATGTAACTCCTGCCAATTGGACACCCTTTGCTCCCAATGGATTTAGCGGTATCATGAAGGGAGTATCTTCGGTATTTTTTGCTTATATAGGCTTTGATGCTATATCTACTACTGCCGAAGAGTGTAAAGACCCCAAACGCGACCTGCCCCGTGGGATGCTTTGGTGTCTTGTGCTGGCGACAGTATTGTACGTGCTTATAAGTCTAGTGCTTACTGGTATGGTAAAATATACAGAACTCAATAACGAAGCATTTATTGCCAATGCATTCACACAGATAGGTCTCAACTGGATAGGGGGGCTTATAGCTTTCAGTGCCTTGATAGCTACTGCCAGTGTATTGCTAGTATTTCAGATAGGACAACCACGTATATGGATGAGCATGAGTAGGGACGGGCTGCTGCCACCACGATTCCAAAAAATACATCCCAAGTTTCATACGCCATCATGGGCTACAGTAGCTACAGGCATATTGGTAGGCATACCTTCGCTGTTCTTGGATGCCGAACTGGTAGGAGATATGTGCAGCATAGGTACTCTATTTGCATTTGCATTGGTATGTGGCGGTATCATTATCCTCAATAATAGCAGGGACGATTACGATAGCAAATTTAAGGTGAAATTTATCAACGCAAAGTATATTCTGCCTGTAATAGGATTGGGGGTAGCCTATATTATGATTAAGACATCCTATATTACTACGCTCCTCGCTGATCACGGCTACTATCATCTTTTTCCGCTGGGTTTGTTCTGGCTCGCATTGATAGTATTGATAATAAATGCATTTAGATATAAAGTCTCCTTGATTCCAGCATTAGGTATGCTGTCCTGTATATACCTTATGACAGGTATTAATATGGAAAGTTGGGAGCGGTTTGTGATATGGCTGGTGCTAGGGCTTGTCATCTATTTTACATATAGTCGCAAAAGGAGTAAACTACATGAATAGCTGAGGCCTATAATTCTTTTGGCATTGCCAAATTTACAAGCTCCTAGAGATGCAATTATAAAAAACTACTAGAACACCACGCCTAAATAGGAAAATAGATTAAGGGTGCGGAAAGGATGTTGTGTTCCATATACAAACATTTGTACGGAGGCTCCTAAGATAAAGTGATCTTTAATAATCCTTGATGTCCCCACCTTTACGGGCATCAAAAATCTAGAATTAGAATATTCTCCGATAGATACAGAATAATTATTCAAGGATTTTTTTATATACTGTACATCTTCCAAGGCAATACCTCCACCAACAGCTACATATAAACTCGTTCCTTTCTTTTGGAAGAAGTCGTATTGCGCAGTCAGAGCTACATTCTGCGTAACCTGCTTCAGCGTCAAGTGGTCTATAAATGGATATAAGGAATTATCTGCCTTGTTTTTGAAAAGATACATGTAGTAGTTCCCCCATAATGAAAAACGCTTAGGGAGTCTGAAGCCCAGCTCTGCCCCCAGTCCATTGCCTATAGACACTCTCTTATAAGAGGTAATCTGGTAAGAAGGATCATTATTTGGTTCTTTATAAAAATTCAAACCATTTGCTGCACCTGCATGGAAGATCCATTTTCGGGTATCTTCTTCTTGTGCATGAGCACAGAGCGACAGTATAAGAAGGAAACTTGCGAGTAAATTTTTCATATTATTATATTATCTTTTGATAAGTCCGTATTGGTTCATTTTGTCTATTATAATTTGCTTGGATATCTGGAGGCTTTGTGCTGCCTTTGATGTATCCCAATCATTTTTATCCAAATGATATTCTATAAATAGCTTCTCCGCGTAGTCATTAAACTGCTGCAGACTCTGAAATCTATCATATTGAATAGTGGTCATGTCTAATGAGGATATGTCGCAGAAATCTCGTACATCTTGTGCTGCTATCTGCTTTCCGGACAATATGATAAGTCGCTCTATGACATTGCGCAATTCTCGGATATTACCTGTCCAGTTTCTCTGTTGCAGTAATTTAAGGGCTTCAGATTCTATGACCTTGGTTTCCCAACCATACTCACTACATATCTGTTCTATAAAATGATGCACTATTTGGGGAATGTCGTCCTTGCGCTGATTTAGTGACGGCACTTGTAGGTGTATGACGCAGAGCCTGTGATACAAGTCTTCCCTGAACTTGCCGTTCTCTATTTCTTTCTTTAAGTCTTTGTTTGTGGCGGCAATTACACGTACATCAATTTTTATTTCTTTATCGCTGCTGCCTACACGGGAAATCTTGTTTTCTTGCAATGCTCTAAGCACCTTTGCCTGAGCCGAAAGACTCATGTCTCCTACTTCGTCGAGAAATAGAGTGCCCCCATTCGCTTGCTCAAATTTTCCTATCTTCTGTTTGTCTGCACCTGTAAAGGAGCCTTTTTCATGCCCAAAGAGTTCACTTTCTATTAATTCGGAAGGAATAGCAGCACAGTTTACCTCTACCATAGGTGCAGAAGCTCGTAAGCTGATACCATGTATCATCTGAGCTACGAGTTCCTTGCCGGTACCATTGTCGCCAGTAATTAACACACGCGCATCTGTAGGAGCTACGCGGGCTATCATGTCTTTTATCTTAGAGATAGAAAGGGATTCTCCCACTATCTCCTTAGTCTTGTATAATTTTTTCTTTAGAACTTTAGTTTCCTGAATAAGAGACCCTTTGTCCATCGCATTACGGACAGTAATGAGCATCTTATTGAGGTCGGGAGGCTTGGGGAGGTAGTCAAAAGCCCCCTTCTTTACGGCCTCTACAGCAGTATCGAGGTTGCCATGTCCTGAGATGATGATAATGGGTGGGGCATCTATACCCTTTTCTTTAATGATTTGTAATACTTCGAGACCATCTTTTTTGGGCATCTTGATGTCCATCAACACTACATCGTATGCAATATTGCTTATCATCTGTAGTGCTATCTCTCCATCTTCAGCTTCATCTATTTGAAATTTTTCATACTCCAAAATTTCTTTCAGCGTTCGGCGTATTGCCCTTTCATCATCTACTACTAATATTTTTGGCATAGTTAATATTCTAATTATGGGAGTTTATTACCTTCTGTATCTACTTCTATGATGGGATATCCCAATTTTTTTAGATTCCCAAGTACTAGATTTCTGTCGCCTACCACTACTATTGCCAGATGGTCGGGATGTACATATCTTGCAAAAATCTTATCAATATCACTTTTAGTGCTGTTTTGAAGCTGGGTCTTCTGTGTTGTTACAAAGTCTGGCTTTCTCAATATCAGACGTAAGAATCCCGCCTTCTGTCCTGGTTCTTCGTAGTTGAGGGCTTCACTCTGCCCTATAGAAATTTTTGTAAATGCTAATTCTTCTGCGGTAATACCATCGGAATGAAATTTCTTGATTTCTTTCATGAATTCTATTACTGAAGAATCTGTAACATCGGAACGCACACTGGCAGCAGCCATAAATCTGTCTGTATAATCGGTACCAGAGAAGTAGGTGCGTGCACCATAGGTATAGCCTTTGTCTTCTCTGAGATTCAGATTGATACGGCTATTGAACATACCTCCTAGTGGATAATTAGCTATGCCCAATGCGAAATAATCCCCGCCTAAATCAAAGGGTATGGAACGCCCTGATATCGTTATTACAGATTGTGGAGATTTGTCTTTGTGACAAAAATATATCGTAGTGGCAGCCTCTTCCTTGGATGGTGTATAAGTTGGGAGGACAGTATTTGTTCCTTTCCATTTGTTTATAAAAGCCAGCCCTTTTAATAGGTTTTTTTTGGAAGCACTGCTTACTACTACCAATTCCGAATGCTTAGGTGTAAAAGCTTTCATATAAAAGTCTTTTATATCTTGCAAGGTGATATTACTTACGGTTTCTAGTGTGCCCATATCTGAGTGAGATAGTGCCGAATTACTGTCGTAAGCTAACTTTCTACCTAGATTTACAGCTATATCTCTCGCCTGTGTCTGCTGATTTTTTATGGCCTGAAGTTGCTGGGTTCGTACCAATTCTAAGTCGGTACTATCCCAAGCTGGATGGAATAGATATTCTTCCAATAAGGTTAGTGTTTTGTCTAAGTTTGTATTGAGGGTATTTACCGACACCACTATTTCCTCTCTTCCAGCACTTATATCTATAGTGCTGCCCATAGAATTCAGTAGAGATGACAGTTCTTCTGCATTGTGCTTAGTAGTAGCTTGCATCATCAAGGAGGTAGTAAGGGAGGCGAGGCCATCTTTGCCCTTGGGTTCCAGTAGTCTTCCTCCTTTGATAAATAAGCTGATATTAGTTATAGGTACTTCATTGTATGGAGCACCTATAACGCTTACCCCATTTTTGAGTTTTTTTGTCCAATAAGCAGGTACTTTGATTTCAGGATTTGCTCCTTTGGGAGGATGGATACTTCTGTCGAAATTATCTTTTGCTTTTACGTAAGTAAGCGATTGATATTCAGAAATATCATTTTTATAGCCCTGAGGGGTCATAGGTCTTGAGATATTATCAGGCTGCGCAATAATGCTCTGCATCCCTTTGGGATATACAGAAAGAATTACGGAAGGTTTGTTTTTGATATACTTCTCGTAAACTCTTATCACATCATCTACTGTAACGTCCATATATCGCTTAATTTCTTTTTCTGTGTAGTCGGGATTTCCTAATCTTACTTGGTAGTTGGCGAGTGTGGCACCTTTACTTTGAACTGTAGTAAGTCCATTGATAATACCGGCAACGTATGAAAGCGCATATTCACGATATTGTTTTTCTATGGTAGCTCTGTCAATAGTATTGATAACGTCTTTCAAATCTATCTCCCAGTCTTTTAATGATGTGGACTGAATGGGCAATATTTGGACACGAAATGTTCCAGCAATCTCTGCACTGGGATTTATAGCCATAGCCTGAACAGCTCTTTGTGTTTTTATAAATTTTTGATATAAAATGGAGTTGGTATTGTCACTGCCACCTAAGATATATGACAAAACATC
>JBGAWK010000071.1:0-9878 GCA_044227665.1 Chitinophagales bacterium | reverse complement strand
CATACTCATCAATCCAGTGCCATTCACATAGCCTTGCTTTGCATATCGCCCGAAGACAGATCCGGCAAATGCCCACCCTTTGGGCGTTACGCCTGTACCATAGGTAACACCTCCACGAAGGTCATAGGTACGATTACCTGTACCCAAGGTGATTTGCGTCTGTTTTCGCTGCTTCGAGGCACGCGAATCTATATAATAAGCACCGCCTAAAGCACCAAAAGTAAATCCTGTAGGTTTTAGCCCTAGATAGTTGTCTCTATTGCGCAATACGTCATTAAGACCCGCCCACAAATTAAATGCTTGAAAACCATTGTCTATATATTCGGTAGGCACTCCATTCATGAAGGTAGTAAAGTGGTCATTATCATACCCTCTTATCCTAAATCTTGCAATACTAAAATTAAAAACGGCAGCATTATTGAAGATATCTCTACCTGCGCTAAGCACTGAAGACACACCTTGTCCAGAAATACTAGAATTCTCATCACCGACTTCAGCATCTTCAAGTGTTACCGTAGGGAGAAGGTTAATATCTGATTCTGTTGTATCTTGTTTTACTTCTGTAGCCTGTGCATAAGATTGGGACATCATTAACCCCGAAAGCAACACACCTACACACATCAAAAATTGCCGTAACATAAAGATTGGTATTCTATTTGTATATAATAATTTTACAAATATACATATTTAGTAATTGTAGCTAATTATTTCGACATAAATTTGCAGTATTATTACACAATCATATTTTTTATATAGAGTTATTGAATGAAAAAAATATTACTACCTATAGTCATCGGCCTAATCTCCTTGCCTTCTATTTATGCACAAGGAAAACAATATCAGGTTGTTGTAGCAGGATTTTACAATGTAGAAAATCTTTTTGACACCATTGACGACCCCAATACCTTCGACGAAGATTTTACACCTCATGGTATGTACCATTATTCCGGGGATATTTATAGAAACAAACTCCAAAAATTGGAAGAAGTATTATCCAAAATCGGCACAGATGTGAGTCCTGACGGTTTAGCATTTTGGGGCACGGCAGAAGTAGAGAATGTAAAAGTATTAGAAGATCTTGCCAATATGCCTCTGCTCAAATCCCGAAATTATCAGATTATACACTATAATGGTGGCGATACCAGAGGCATAGACTGCGCATTTGTATATAATCCCAAATATTTTACTGTATTATCTAGTGTATCTATCCCCATAGATTTAAGCCTTGCCGTAAAAGAAGGTAAGCCTACGCGCGACGTACTGTACGTTAAAGGCATATTGCGGGGCACTGATACCGTACATGTATTTGTAGGTCACTGGCCTTCGAGGAGAGGCGGTGAAACCCTTACGGCGCCTATGCGTAATTATGTAGCCGATGTTATTCATCACGCTACTGATTCTATACAGAAGACAAATGCTAGTGTCAAAATCTTGGTAATGGGCGATCTCAACGATAATCCTACAGATCCCAGCTTGGTAAAGCACCTCATTACTGTAGATAAAAAAGAACTTGCAAGCGATAAAAAAATGTATAATCCATGGGTAGATTTTTATAAGAAAGGTTTTGGCACTTTGGCACACAATGATGCTTGGGGGCTTTTCGACCAAATAATCCTGTCTAAGGGATGGCTGGATTATACCCAAAAAGGATTCTTTTATAAAAGTGCCCATATCTATAAGCAAGACTTCATGATTCAACTTACAGGCAAGTATAAAGGCTATCCTAAAAGAACATGGGACGGAAATATCTATAATGGTGGCTATAGCGACCACTTCCCCACCTATATACTTTTATTAAAAAGTGTAAATTAATATTAGAAATTTGCTTTATATTCGTAGCCAATAACGAAAAAATCGTACTTGGCTTCATGACTTTTGAGAAAGGCGCAAAAATTCTAATTTTCATATTTTTTACAAGTCTTGTAAACATATATAACGTTATTGGGGCAGGTGAAGAGCGCGTGCTCGGTGCTAGACAAGCAGGAATGGGGCTAAACTCCTCTACCTTAGTAAACGTATTTTCTACGGCATCTAATCAGGCGGTAGGAGCATTTTTGGAAAATCCGGCGGTAGGCTTATATTATTCTTCCGTAGGATTATCCGGAGGGATAAGCATGATTTCTGGTGTGGCAGCCATGCCCCTCTCAAAGAAAAAATATGGAGGCACCTTTGGCATAAATATCAATTATTTTGGCAACAGCCTTTATGATGAAAAAAAGGCAGGCCTCAATTATAGCCTCAAACTTGCAAACTATATTTCTGTGGGAGCACAATTGGACGTATTAAACTTCAGACAGTCTGCACCTTATGGCAATAAGACCTTTGCTACCTTTGAGCTCGGAGTCTTTGCACGTCCTTTCAAAGAATTATCCGTAGGTGCACATATTTACAATCCATTGAAATTAGAAATAGACGACCTCTATCACGAACGCATACCTACGGTATTAAAAATAGGCGTAACCTATGAAGCTTTCAAGAAATTTTTCATCTCGGCAGAGATGACTAAAGATTTACAAGCAGACTTCGTGTTTAGAGCCGGAATAGACTACCAAATTATTGAAGCACTGAGTATGAGAGCAGGGATGTCCACCAATCCTACCATAGTAACCTTTGGCACGGGATTGAACTTCAAAGGTATGCGCATGGACTTTGCCGGATCCTACCAGACCTTACTGGGCTTTAGTCCTCACGTAGGGATGACGTATGAATTTAAGAAGAAAAAAAGCAAACAATAATGCTTTGGTGCCTACTGATAAGCATCCTGACTCTGGGATACACAGTACAAAGCTTCTCACAAGTTGCAGATACAGGCATCATACAACAACAAATAGAACAAGAACTGGAACGTGTCATAGAGCGTGGTGAAGACGCTGAAAGCATGGACAACTTTTCCACGATAGAAGATGCCTTTTTAAGTAGGATTAGTGATAAAATAAATATTAATAAAGCCTCCTATGATGAACTGATGTTGGGTGGCTTATTCAGTGACATTATAGCTTCATCTATTGTCAGCTACAGAAAAAACTTCGGCGATTTCAAATCTGTTTTTGAGCTGCAATCTATATATGGCATGGACAGGGAAGGTTTCTTGGCCGTATTGCCTTATATTACTGTCACGGAAGACACTAAAAATCTTAAAACGTTCAAAAATTTACTTTTTGATGGAAAGCATCAAATACTAAGCAGATATAGATTGCCCATCGAAAAAGCTAATGGCTATAGTAAAGACACATTGGGCAATTCCAAATATCTAGGCAACAACCAAGCTGTACTATTGCGTTATAGATATACTTATTCCAATCTTTTGAGCTATGGATTTACTATTGAAAAAGATGGGGGCGAAAAGCTTTGGAACAAAGATATAAAATCCAAATTCGACTACTTCTCTGGTCACTTATACCTTTCTCAGCGCAAATGGCTACATGCGCTAGCATTGGGAGATTTTCAAGCCAACTGGGGACAGGGTCTCGTAAGCTGGCAAGGCTATGGCATAGGCAAAGGTGGTGACCCCATACGCATAAAAAGAAATGGGCGCACCCTGCAACCACACGCCTCTGCCAACGAGATATTGTTCTACCGAGGCATAGGCAGCACAATAAAAATTAAAAATATTTATATTACAGGTATTTTATCTTATAGAAAACGTGATGCTAATGTTCTTACAACAGATACACTAGAAGATGACCTAGATAATATCTCCTCCCTTCAGACCAGTGGCTATCATAGGACTACTTCTGAACTAGAAGATAGAAATAGTGTAAAGGTACTCAATGCCGGAAGTAGAATACAATGGAGAGGTTCAAGATTAAATATAGGAGGCAATTTTTTATACACACGTATGAGCAAGTCGCTGCAATCTTCGGACGACCTATATAATAAGTATGACTTCAGAGGCAAGACCTTATTTAATGGCAGCCTAGATTATAGCTACCTTTTCAATAAGTGGCATATATTTGGAGAAGCTGCACTCAATAACAATGATTATGGCTTCGCAATAGTAAATGGTGCTATGGTAAAGCCCATGCCAGGTGTCGCCTTGAGCATTTTGCATCGCTATTATTCTCCTAAATACTATAGTCTTTATGCAGATGGTTTCTCAGAAAACTCTACCCCTTCCAACGAAAATGGATTGTATATAGGCACTACTTTTTCTCCGATAAAAAATTTTAAAGTAGAAAGCTATTTTGACTTCTTCATATTCCCGTGGATGAAATTCGGTGTTGACAAAGCCAAAACCAATGGTATAGACATATATACTCAGGTGACATGGACACCTGTACGATCTACACGTATTTACGCACGCATAAGATATGAAACCAAAGATGCCAATGTGCCTGATGCTGACGCTATAATTGATTACGTTGCACCCCGAAAATCCTTACGGGCACGCTTCCATATTGATTTCAATCCTAATACGCAGTGGTCTTTTAGGACGAGATTTGAATATGCACAGTATGACAACTCTTTTACCCCCAAAGAAAAAGGATACCTATTATTCCAAGATATGGGATGGGAAACAAAAAATAGCCTATTTGGCATAAATACTAGATTTTGTATGTTTGAAACCGAAAGCTATAATAGTAGAATTTACACCTACGAGTCGGATGTATTATATGCCTTTTCAGTACCTGCATTCTATGGTCGAGGTTACAGATATTACGTTATGACAAAGTTTAGAATCACCTCTCACCTAGATTTATGGCTAAGATATGCACAGACTTACTATCCCAATCAAACAGAAATAGGTTCGGGATATGACCAACTCAATAGCAATAAGCGTTCAGAATTTAAGGCCCAACTAAGGGTAAAATTTTAGTATTTTATAGAATTTGGCTATAGATTAGTTATCTTAGCCTAACATATTTTTTATACATAGCCATGCATTATAGGATTTATAGCAAAAAAGATATAGCTGAACTTATTACATTATATTGCCATGAAATAGATGCAACTCTTGAATCTATAGATGAAAAAACTTTTGGCGATAATATTCCTTCCAAGTGGAGTATTGCAGACCATATAGAGCATTTACTCATAGCCAATGGTCTTTTATCTATATCTATGCGTTTCCCAAAATTTGTCATACAGCAAATCGGTGGCAATCCCGAAATACTAAGAAGCTCTGAAGAAATTATCACATTATACCAAAGAAACCTAGCCAAAGGTGCTAAATCTTCTTTTACGTATAATCCCAAATTTTTGTTTAAAAATAAAAACCTCACTTCTAGCTTATGGAATACCTCCTACAATTCCCTGTTGCATACTATTGAGCTATGGGATGAAACGGATTTGGACAAATATTGTATGCCCCACCCTATTATAGGCAAAGTCACTGTAAGAGAGATGCTGTTTTTTACCACCTATCACTTGTATCATCATGGCAATACCATCAAAACACTAGCATTATATAGCAAGGTGTAGTAGTACTCGCTAATTTTCGAATTTATCCGATATGTATATTTCTGAGGCTACATAAGAAATAAATACGCCAGTCATTGTTGCCAACACACTAGGTCCGATGGCGAATTCCACACCATACCTTTTTATTAATATCCCTTGCGCAATTGCAGACAATAAAGCACATACAATCATAAAATTTGCTACAAATTTATTTGCAGCATCAGCTTGTTCCTGCGTAATATGTTCAAAGCGATGTCTATGCCCGAAAAATGCATTTAGCCTTTTGGTTCTTATATATCTGAATAGCATTGCGCCTGCTAAAAACAAGGGACTACAAAATAGGTGTATGATATATATAAATGCCATTTATAGATTATTTATTGTAAAATATTTATTTTCATATAGTTGTTGCAAATCTACCTTTGCTATCGTATTTATCTTATCTTCTCGAAAGGGTGTAGCCACCTTAATATAATTGTCTGTAAATCCATACATCCACCCATTTTTATTCTCTCCTTCCCAAAGTACATCTCGTTGGCTATGTATATGTTCATTGTAAAATCCTATTCTTTTCAACTCAGATAAATAGCGTAATTTTTGAGTTCTTGCTTCACGGATATTTTGTGGCACTACGCTATCCATACTTTCTGCCAAAGTATTGGCTCGCTCCGAATAGGTGAATACATGAATATAGCTGATGTCCAAACGCTCCAAGAAAGTATAGGTATCCATAAAATCGTCATCGGTTTCACCAGGAAACCCCGTAATCACATCTACGCCTATACATGCGTGAGGAATTTTATCCTTTATATAGGAAATACGCTCCTTGTATAATGATCTTTTATATCTTCTACGCATAAGGCTCAATATCTTATCACTTCCAGATTGTAAGGGAATATGAAAGTGAGGAACGAGTTTACGGCTCATGCTTACATAATCTATAATTTTTTCATGTAAAAGATTAGGCTCTATTGAAGAAATTCGTATTCTTTCTATGCCCTCTACCGCTTCTAACTGTTGGATTAAAGTAAAAAAATCTTCATCAAAAGGCATATTTGCCCCATAATCTCCTGTATTTACCCCTGTGAGTACAATTTCTTTTACACCCTTCTGAGCTAATATCATAGCATTGCGTAGCACATTTTCGGGTTTATCACTACGGCTTTTACCTCTTGCCAAGGGAATGGTGCAAAAAGTACACTTATAATCACAGCCATCTTGAATTTTCAGAAAGGCTCTTGTTCTGTCATCTACAGAATAGGCATCCACAAAGAAATCTGCTTCTGCAATGTCAGAGGCATACACTTTACCACAGGGATTTTTCACTACGGCATTCAGCAAATCTGGCAACTGGAATTTTTCCTTTGCACCCAGCACCATATCTACCCCCTTGATAGCGGCTATTTCTTGTGGCTTCAATTGGGCATAGCAACCGACCACCACAATATGGGCATCTGGATTTTTGCGCAAAGAACGACGTACTATATTTCTACATTTCTTGTCGGCATGATCGGTTACAGAACATGTATTTACCACATATACATCAGCTATTTCACCATCTCCCACTACCTCAAAACCTTTATCCTGCATCATGCGGGACAAAGTAGATGTCTCAGAAAAGTTGAGTTTACACCCCAATGTATGAAAAGCTACCGTATGCACGTACTAAGTATTGAAAAGACAAAGTAAGTCTTTTATATTTTACCTAAAATTTAATTCCCTCAATTTACCAATTTTTTAATGTATTTGTAAAAATTCCCTATAATATGAAAGATATGTTAATCATTTGGTAGTACAAACCACTTCCCTCTGCTAAAGGTATAAGCTACCTTTGCAAAAAAAATTGCTTTTCATGCAAAATTTAAGAAACATAGCCATTATCGCACACGTTGACCACGGCAAAACCACCCTCGTAGATAAAATTTTATGGGAATGTAAGACTTTTGCCGACCACGAAAATCATGGCGTACTTATCTTGGACAATAACGAGTTAGAAAGAGAAAGAGGTATTACTATTGTCTCAAAGAATTGTAGTGTTACTTATAAAGATACTAAAATCAACATTATAGACACCCCAGGTCACGCTGACTTTGGTGGCGAAGTAGAACGTGTTCTCAAGATGTCTGATGGGGTATTGTTGCTCGTAGATGCTTTTGAAGGCCCCATGCCACAGACGCGCTTTGTACTACAGAAAGCCTTACATTTGGGGCTAAAGCCTATAGTTGTAATCAACAAAGTAGATAAGGAAAATTGTACGCCCGACGAAGTACATGAGAAAGTATTCGATTTGATGTTTCACCTCGATGCCAGCGAAGACCAGCTAGACTTCCCTTGTGTATATGGTAGTGCAAAAAATGGTTGGATGAGCTACGACTGGAAAAAGCCTACTCAGGATATAGTAGCACTTATGGATACTATATTGGAGCATATTCCTACACCTAGAACCGAAGAGGGGACTTTGCAGATGCAGATTACTTCATTAGATTATTCAAACTTTATTGGACGTATAGCTATAGGAAGAGTTTTTAGAGGTATTATCAAAAGTAATATGCCCGTTTGTTTGGTAAAAAGAGATGGTAGTATCCAAAAATCTCGTATCAAAGAACTGATGGTTTTTGAAGGAATGGCAAAGAAAAAAGTAGAGCAAGTAGAAGCTGGAGAAATATGTGCGGTAGTAGGTATTGAAGGCTTTGAAATCGGTGATACTATTGCTGACTTTGAAAATCCTGAAGGCATGGCTCAAATATCCATAGACGAGCCCACTATGTGTATGACTTTTACCATAAATGATTCTCCATTCTTTGGAAAAGAAGGGAAATTTGTCACTTCACGTCACTTAAAAGACAGGCTAGAGAAAGAATTAGAAAAAAACCTTGCCTTGCGTGTAGAATCTGGAGAAACTGCCGATAGCTTCAAAGTTTTTGGTCGTGGTGTGCTACATCTATCTGTACTTATAGAAACAATGCGACGTGAAGGTTATGAATTACAAGTAGGTCAGCCTCAGGTGCTATTTAAGGAACTTTTGGGTAAAAGGTGTGAGCCTATAGAGGAACTTACCATAGACTTACCCGAAAAATCTTCTGGTACAGCCATAGAGATGGTGGCTCGTCGTAAAGGCGAGATGAAAAATATGACTCTAAAAGGCGATCGCACAGTACTGGAGTTTGAAATACCTTCACGAGGTATCATAGGCTTGAGAAATGAGCTGATTACAGCTACTTCAGGAGAAGCCATCATGGCACATAGATTCAAAGAATATGCCCCTTTCAAGGGTGAAGTTCCCGGAAGAATTAGTGGGTCATTAATTTCTAAGGAAACTGGCGAAGCTATAGCTTATGCATTAGACAAATTGCAGGATAGAGGTAAATTCTTTATCGAACCCGGAGATGAGATTTATACAGGCATGGTGGTAGGCGAGAACTCTCGTGGCGATGATTTGGTCATCAACTGTACGGTAACGAAAAAGTTGACCAACGTACGCGCCTCAGGCTCTGACGACAAAGTACGCTTAGCACCTCCTATAAAATTTACGCTAGAAGAAGCTTTGGAATATATTCAAGATGACGAATATGTAGAATTGACACCTAAGTCTATACGCCTACGAAAAATCTACTTAGAAGAAAACGAACGCAAAAGAAAGACTGGAAAGTAATCTTAATACTGTTCCTTGTCATTGGGGAAGTCTTTGGCTTTCACATCAGATACATAATGTTGCACAGCACCTTTGATATCTGAATAAAGATCTAAATAGGCTCTAAGAAATCTAGGCTTAAACTCATGTGTAAGTCCTAGCATATCATGTAATACTAATACTTGTCCATCTACATACTTCCCTGCACCTATACCAATTACAGGTACAGCTATACTCTCTGCCACTACTTTTCCTAGGTGTGCTGGGATTTTCTCCAATACTACCGCAAAACAGCCTATATCGTCCAATAATTTAGCATCTTCCTGCAACCTTAGTGCTTCCTCTTCTTCCTTGGCACGAACCGTATATGTGCCAAATTTATAAATAGATTGGGGTGTAAGCCCTAGATGTCCCATTACAGGAATTCCAGCAGTAAGGATACGCTCTATAGACTCCGCTACTTCCCTACCCCCCTCTAATTTTACGGCATGGGCTCCAGTTTCCTTCATGATGCGTATCGCAGCCTTTAAGGCTTCCTTGGAATCCCCTTGATAGGAGCCAAAGGGTAAATCTACTACAACCAGACATCGGTGTGCCGCTCGAATAACTGATGAAGCATGATATATCATCTCATCCAAAGTTATAGGCAAAGTAGTCTCATGACCTGCCATCACATTAGAAGCACTATCCCCTACCAAGATAATATCTATTCCTGCGTCATCTATAACCTTTGCCATTGAATAGTCATACGCAGTAAGCATGGCTATTTTCTCTCCCCTTTGCTTCATCTCTCGAAGTGTTTGGGTCGTTATGCGTTTTATTTCCTTTTGTATGGACATGTATTTTT
>JBGAWK010000070.1:0-10234 GCA_044227665.1 Chitinophagales bacterium | reverse complement strand
AGGAGTAACCTTGCAGCTATTCTTAGACACCCTTAACCAGGTGCCTTTTCCTGAAGAAATAAAAATGAAAGTAAGTGCCTCAATTATGTTGGCTTTAATCCTATTAAACGGAATAAGAACTTACTTTGACCCTGTTACTGAAAACAACAATCTTATACTCACTCTTATTTTATTCGTGATTTTTGTATGCGGATATTTGTTGGACAATTTTACCATCTTAAAACCTTTTGGATGGGATGAAAGCATTTTTAGAACAATTTTAACACTGATAATATCCATTTCAACATCCTTCCAGCATGCTATTTCAAAATTTGAAGATGATGGTACTTTCTAATACTAAAGAAGTGAAAGAGTTCTTTGCCCATATTGCTGATGCATTCAGCGTAAGTATTACAGCTATGAGCGGCTTTAACTTGTTAGATATTAAGCTCTTTGCTTTTCAGCCTCACGATGTATTCCAAAGTATCGTATTTTATATGGGAGGGGTTTTCTCTCTTATGTGGCTAGCATTTCGTGCCGCCAAAGGATATTACGACTTCAAAAATTCTAAAAAAGAATATGATGATGATTAGAATTACTTGCTTTGTGATACTATTACTTACAGCTATCTTAGTAGCTCATGCGCTACCCAGACATAGAGAGGCGAAACAAAAAGAAGAACTTACCCGTCTGCTACCTGCAGATAGGCAAGATGCTAACGAGTTAACCCTAAAACTACTTTTTGAAAATGACAAGCTACGCAATGAGCTTTATGAGTGTAACAAAAAAACCGCGCCTCGCAAAATAAAAAAAATAGGTAACACCCTAGACAAGTCTAGACATACACCCATATCTGTCGTCATATTAGTAGGCATAGTGTCTTTCTTTCTAGGTATCGTATCAGCATTTTTAATAAAAGCTAAAATACTATGATCGGCAACAAAATAGCAAACATTGCAGCCAAATATCTTGGACAAAGAGAGAAACCGAACAACTCGGGCTTTCATGATGCTGTCTTTGAAATGCGCATGAGACAAGTAGGCTGGCAGAAATCTCAGGCTTGGTGCGCCTATTTTGCCGAAATGGTATATAAAGAAGCCTATGAAAGCACGCAATATATTTTCGAAGTGAATAAATATTGTAGTGCCTCTGCTACCACCACTTACAAAAACTTTGACATTGCCAAAAATTGGCAAGTTTCCCAAACACCCCAAATAGGTGCGCTGGCAGTATGGCGACATGGCATATCCTGGCAAGGGCATATAGGTATCGTATCTTCTGTGTTTGAAGATAAATTTACCTGCATAGAAGGCAACACCAACAACTCAGGTGGCAGAGAAGGTATAGAAGTCGCCGAAAAAACAAGGAAATTAGACTTCACTGTAAAAGAAAATGCGCTCAACCTCATAGGCTTCGTCATACCACTTCAACCATGAATACAGTAGCGATTAGAAATATCTCCTTTTCTGTGCCAGCAAAATGGAACGAGCTATCGGCAAGAAACTTGCGATATCTTGCCAGTATATTCCCTTTTAAGCCAACGCATGGCTTTGCATTGCGCTTTCTTTTCCATTGCATGAACCTTTCTAAGCACCCAAGGTTAGCCTTTGCCCTCGCCAAAAACATTATACTATCCAAACACATGGACGCCAGATGGCGCAACGACGGCTATGTCGAATTTGGAGAAAAGCACTTCTTTCAGCAACAGCTGCTTTTAGCTATCACCAAAATGGATCATTTTAAATACCTCTATTCCATAGGCGAAATAAAAGAATGTTTGGTGCCAAAATTCACACACCGCCTAAAAAAATATTATGGACCCACTCGTATGCTCTCAGATGTGACGGCATACGAATTCTACCACACCGAAGCCTTCTATACTGCTTTTGTAAAAAATCAAGACATCCAAATGCTGCATAGGCTTATAGCCACCCTCTGGCGACCCAAAAAAAACGGACAAAAATTGTCCTTCGATGAATACACCCTCGATAGGTACGCAAAAAAAATAGAATCTCTTTCACATAAAACCAAAATGGCTTGTCTAATCAACTACATAGGCTTGCGCACGGCGTTTGTAAACACGCCCGAAGGCAAAATCGTATTTCCCAGCACCAAAGAAGGTGATGGCGATGCTTCCAACTGGAGTACCATACTCATGCGTATAGCAGAGGGCACCGTATTTGGCAACTACCACCAGGTGAAAGACACCACCATTCACGACATCGTGCAACACCTTGCCGATTCATTAACTAGAAACCCCACAGCATGACCATAAACGATTATATATTATATTGGAAAAATCTTGTAGCACAGCACGTGCATATCAAGCAATTTTACAGGCTCAACCACGATGAGCTAGACGATGCCCTCACCAACTGGGTAGAGTACCCAGTATTTGTCTTGTCCGACTACGAAGGATATCTCCGTACCAACGAAGACAAGACAAGGTTTTTCGACGTGCAAAAATGTTCCTTCATCATACTTGGGCATATCAACCCACAAGACTACAACGACGAACATCAAAAATTAAACGACTACAAGAATTGGGGGCTAGGGTTATTAGCATACACTCATTTGGCTATGAGTGAATCTCCGAACCAATGCCCCCTTTTCCCTTTCTTGATTGACGAAGCCTCTATCAAATATTCTATTACCGACTGGCTACAAGAACACAACAAAGGCGTACTCTTTGAGTTCGACCTCATAGACCATTCTTTCCGATTCAGGCACAACCCATCAGATTTTATATGATAGAGCACGATTTAACACCACCGTCCCAGTTACTTCTTCTTAGAAACTTTTTTAATATACTGCTTTATACAGACAGCTACGCTGTTTCATCTGGTACAAACACTTCCTTTGAGTTGTTTTTCGATGCTGCCAACGGATTCCCTATCGATGGAGATTATTTTACTTTGAAAATAAACAATGTAGATCACCTTTTTACTTTCAAAGACACACCCGATGATTCGGGCTATCAGCTGCCCACTATAGTGGGCTATACCTTATTAACCTATCCTGATGTGCTGTTAGGTGCATTTCTCCAAAACTATATAATAGACGATCTATTTACAGTACAAGTATTGGTCACCAGTGATATCTTACTTACGTTTACTTCTATAGAACAGACACTCATAAACGTGTCTTTTATAGGTCCTTTTGATGGGGCGAATACCGCCACCAATACCCTTAGCTTTCAAAACTACGCTGCTGGCACTTCTGATGTTTTCTTAGAAAACTATAGTATGAACCTCTCGCTCTATGCCAAACAAGCTCCTATAGCTGCTCCTACTCTAGACTTCGAGCACGTAGCCGACTACTACCAATACCCAAAGTTAGAGGGTCCACCATTCCCTGCGTACAGAGCAAGAATAAACATCAATGAAGACCTCTTGCAGTTTATGGAGAAAAATTATCGCGACTACATCATCTATGCCTTACCCTTTACTGCCAACAACTACCGTATGGATGGGGTAGCTACAGAATTTTATTACAAATTCTATGAAGCCTACGGCTTCCCCTCACAAAAAAAGAAGATACAAAAATCTGCCACCTATCATGCGCTATTAGGTGGGCTTGGATTTTTCGACTATGCGGAATTATATTATTACCCATCCCCACTTTTCAAAAACCTAGAATACAGCCTGCATCATTATGATACTCAATACATTCACAAAATGCAGCCTTGCTACGCCTGCTTTTTAGCAGACCGTAAAGATTATAGAATAGGAGGCTACAGGCATGAAGCATGGCAGGTAGATATCATAGCGCACTTCACCGACGGCACCAATACCGTAGTCACCAACTACTATACGCACGATATCTCTTTATTTACCGACACACAGTGGTATGCTTTCTGCTATCCTATCGACTTCAACAACCTAAGTTTGGATTCCATCACGCCCCCAGGCGAGCAAATATATTATTACGAAATATATATCAAAGCCGACAACGGCGACACCTTGTTTTATAGAAAAAACATAATACTAGACCCTGCCAGCTATCTTACGCCCCTAATGTACCGCAACAGCCTTGGCGGATGGGATACCTTTATGATAGCCACACCCAAAGAGTATAGTCTCGACATAAAAGGGGGTGAAGAAACAAAACAGCAGCTCGTGCAAGGCTTTACTTGGGAAAACTCATACCAATACCACCACCGAGAATACTCGCAGAGCACACCCAAAGCCCGAGAGAGTATAAAAGCCTTCTTAGGCTACCACCGCATCGAGGATTACGACACCATCAAAGAATTGCTGATGTCGGATCATGTGTACATACCCGATTTGGTGCTCAATAGATTTTTGCCCATCAATATCGACAGAAAAAATGTACGCCTAGAAGCCGAAGACGAGTTTGTAAACAATATACCTATTGAGTTCTCGCCAGCACACGACTATATCAACTTCCAAAACAGCGACTGGAGCAAATCTGTGATATGATACGTATAGAGATAAACGGACAACCGCTACACCTCAAAGAGGAGCGCATCAACATCAAGCACCGCAACCCCATGATGTTTGAAGATGTGTTGCCCCGTATCTTATCTTTTCCTTTCAAGATAGATATCAGCGACCCACACAATGCCGCCCTATTAGGCTACCCTGCCCACTGGCAGCGCAGCAGCCTAAAGATAGAGATAGCCTGTGATATCTTTCTGTATGGCGAGCAGCAGCAGCGACAGGGCACACTACGAATACTACGTATCACCAACCAAGGCACTCATGCCGAAGTATCTATAGTGGTGGGCAAGCTGCCTGCCGATATCGGCGACACCAAGCTATACGACATACCCATGGATAGGCTAGAGCTTACCGATGAACGCAAAGAAGTGTGGCTGCATCTGGTGGAGTTAGGTAGTTGGACTGCACCAGCCAACACAACGATAAGCTTGAGTATAAATGGCACACTATATACAGCTGCTAAAGGTGGTGTAGCTGGAGCATTTATCAATACAGCCAATATGGCAAACGCCATTAATTCCACCGCTTTAGATGTGTTTGCTACGGTGCAGACGATATCAGGGTTTCACTACCTTATCATCACCTCTGTTCTAAGTGGTAGTGATGCCTTTTTTGTGTTCGATGATATGCTGGGTATTGTCCCAAATTCAAGTCCTGACAATTTCTATTACTGGCAAGTATATGACGAAGATACTTGGCGACAAACACATATCAATGCCACCATGGCTGCCATAGCAGCCATGAGCAGCTTCGACCCTGCCCGACCTGTTAGCTTCCCTGTATGCAAAAACGATACCTTTGATGGCGACCCCAATTTTGTAGGCTATCAAAATGCGGAGTTGGCACAAGCCCTCACCAACCCCGAGGCACGAGCGTACATCACGCCCTTTCCGCACCTTACCTATTTACTTGCACAAGTATTCAAGTACCTAGGCTATACCGCCATAGGCGATGTAATGGATAGCGAAGAAATGCAGCACCAAATACTCTATTCTAACGTGGCTGCCACCAAATGGGATTTGCGCTATGGCAATGTAATGACCACATTGCCGCCACTCTACAACACCTACGACTTCAACAAGGAGGTAAACGTACACCTCTCCTCTATACAAGTAGAAAAATACTGCCCCGAGGCCTCTATCCGTGAGTTCCTCACAGCCATCAGAGCTTACTTCAACCTTAAATACAGCTATTCGGAGGGCGACAAAACGGTAAACATAAGTTTTATAGACAATGGCGCCGCCAACAGAATGCAAGCCGCCAAAGACTACAGCCATGCCGTAAACCTACTCAATTGGGAGAAAATAATACCTGAGTACGAGAATAGCAATATCAAAGAATTTGCCTTCACTACCGATAGCAACGATGAGCAACAAAAAACACTGCAAGCGCACCAACAACCTCTGGTGCTAGATGCTGCCGCAAAAAAATCGATTGTGCCCAAAGTGGCATCGATAAATAATTTTAAACCAGTATTTCTAAACTATCCATACCTAAGCCAAACAGGTGTATTGCAATTTACTGGCACACGCACCATGATCAAGCTACTCCATTTCTTGGGCGATGTGTCCTTTGCACCGTCGGGCATTGCCTTTGCTTCTTCTTTTGGCGGCGATATCACCTATCAATTTGTGCCTACCTTCTCTCATGCATGGGGCGACACCACCGAGGCACCAGGTCTATACACTACTTTTTGGCGCAACCACGTGCTGGCACTCCGTGATGGCACCCTCATAAAAGTGGCTATGCGCCTACAAAATTATGAACTAGCACAGATAGACAATATACCCTACCATATTCTAAACAATACTCTAGCCATCTGGCGCGAGTGCGACATATTTGTAAGCACCAACGGCACCGAGCAAAGCATAGTCACTTATCTTATTTTATAGTTTTTTTGTAAATTTTGTGGAATTTTGATTTTTTTGCATCTTTATACTATGAAAAAAATAATAATACTATTGCTCATCGTCGGCACCTTCTCGTTTTGCACAAAAGAGAAGGTAACAAAAAGAGCAGAAAGAAACGAATGCCGAGATTGTAGACTAAAAATTACTATGTTAGAATTGCCAACAAGTGATACTAATTATTTTTATATTTATCCAAAGGATTATACCTCTGATACATATATAGACCAAGGGTATTGGTGTGCGTTTTTAGATACGGTAAAAGATGATAATTTAACAGATAGAACTGTCGAATGTTTTTATAAATAATTATTATATGAAAAATAAATTTGCATTTATCTATTTATTGCTAGTTCTATTTATAACTAGCTGTGGTCAAAACAAAACACAAGAAAGGGGGCAAATGCCCCCTTTCTTGTTAAATTACTTTTTCATGGCAAATCCCATGTCTTTTCGGTGATCACTTTGGCACCGTACTTTAGTAACAGTTCTTCCATGTGTTCTATTGTCGGTTTCCTAAAGTTTACACTTGTATTGCCTTCTATATATCTTCTATACTGCGAAATTCGACTATGCGCAAGATGTGTTTTCTGGTGAAAATCAGAACGAAAAATTATATTTTCGAAAGCTTGTTTTGTTGTCATCTTGTATTGTTTTTATTTTGAATAAAGCTACTTTGTTGGTAGTCAGTCTACGAGAAACCCTCATTTTTCAAAGAAATTAAAAATTGATATGTAGGAATTAACCCGACAATTTCACCTGTTGAAAGAGCCGTTGTTACAGATAATCCGACAATTTCTGTCATTGCTTTTGATGCAGGGTAAATTGAATAACCAATTTTTAATAAGTCCAAGAAAATTTCATAATAGTTTTTATCTATTATTTCTAAAAATTGACTATTGGCTTCAAAATCATTTTTATTAGAAAGCATTTTAACCCTTAAAATAAAATCTTCCTTTTTGATTTTCATTAATGGAGGTGGTGGTGGATTTTCAAAACGTGGTAATCCTCGTTTCCTTTCAAAATCCACTACCGAATTGTTTCTTAATGTAAATACTAACAAAGCAATTAATCCAATAACTGCAACGAATAAAGTGATTTCTAAACTTGACATTTTATTTTTTTTATAATAACTCTTTGTGATTTTCTTGAAGATAATCCACCATTTCTCTCATAATCCTAGCTAACTTCATATAGTTACTAGGATTAAACCCTTCTAGCATCGTTGCCTTTTGGGTTTCGTTGAATTTGTTTTTTTCAAAAACCACAACAATCTTGTATGATGTATCTGTACACACGAAGTGGTTATCTTTCTCTGATGCTTGGATTATATATCTTTCTTGCATATATTTCTATTGTTTATTTTATTGAAACCCAATATAGGTATATATTCCATGAATGCATTCAAAGTGTTTTCATTACTTATGATTTCTGAAATATATGACTGGTGAAACTGATTTGCCTCCTTGATGAATTCAATAGGCTTTTTTAATAATAAATCTACCTTATCAGGGTTTTTCATTAGAAATAAATCAAAAGATGTAAATAAGATGTTTTCTTCTTTTATCGCTAGCTCCATATCTTTGTATTGTTGTTTTTTTGTCTATACTATTTTTTGTATAGTATGAAATTAATTATTTGATTTAAATAGTGGCGAGGAGTGATTACCTCGCCACTTCTTTTGTTAGTTATACTGTATAGTATTCGTCTGTTGTAAGAAAATTCATCCAATCATTACCAGTCCAATTTAATGCTGAATTAAACTCGCTCTTACTCATCGGTATTGTTCTGAATTTACCGCCACTTGTTTTGATTGTAAATGTTCTCTTAGCAAGATTAGAAGCTACTTTGATTTCTTTTCCTGTAATTGTGGTTAATGTTTTCATCATGTTTGTTTTTTTTTGTGATTAATTATTTGATAGTGTAAAGATATATCAACTTATCCATTTGTGCAATAGTATTGTTGTTAAATATTTGTTAAAAACAAATAACACATTCCTTTCTATGTCCTTTTTTTTACGCTGGTATCCTTCCAATTTTGTTTTATGGCAGATGCTATAAAACAAGAATTTATTTCCCGATCATTAGAAAATTATGGCGATAAGGTTCGAAATGCTATGATGAAAAGCATTGACAAAAAGAAGGCTATCAATACTTCATCGCTACGCAATTCTATATATCACAAAATATACAATACTGGCAATGGTGCAGCTTCTATAAAAATATCTTTTCTCGAATATGGGCGATTTATTGATATGGGCGTGGGGGGCAAAGGCGGCAACCTCTCTGCATTAAAAGCCAAGGTTATCAAAAGGAAACCCAAAAAAATATATTCTCCTATAGCTTATGGGCTGCTTACGCCATTGATAAACGAGCTGCAGTACGGCTACAGCAAACAAGTAATAGAAACCATCAAAAACGATTTAAACAAAACTGAATTATGAGTGTAAAAACAGACATCGTCAATCTGATCGTAAATGTAAATGGTGATAGTGCCAAAAAAGAGTTTTACGAACTAAAAGGTAGAGCCATAGAGCTCACCCAACAGCTCAAAGAAATGAAAAAAGGCACACAAGAGTACATTGCAGCCAGCAACGAACTCAAAGAAGTAAACAAAAAACTTGCCGACATGCGCGGGCAAATGGATATTGCCACTTTATCGGTAAAAGACTTGCGTGCCGAAATCAGGCAGATGAAGTTTTTGCGTGACCAGCTAGACCCTGCTAGTGAGGCTTTCGGTAACATGTCCGAAAAAATAAAAATAGCTGAAGCTAGAATGAGAGACCTCCAACAAGGTGGCAACTTTCTTTCCAAAACATTTGATTTTTTGAAAAAAGAAGCACTAGGCTTTGGCGTAGTTATGCTAGGCGCATTGGGCATAGATTATGTGATCGGCAAAATTGGAAACATCATAAAATCTAATGCCGACCTATCTGATAGCCTAGCCGATATTAGAAAAGCCACAGGTATGTCCGCCGAGGCAGTAGACGAACTCAATAAATCATTAAAAAACATCGACACCCGAACACCTAGAGAACAGCTCCGTGAGATGGCAGTGGGCTTAGGGCAAGCTGGAGAAGAAGTAAATGCAGAAGCCATAGAAGCATTGGATAAGATAAACGTAGCATTAGGTGATGAGTTTGGCAAAAATGCCCAAGAAATCACCAATGAACTTACCATACTTCGCAACAACTTCACGGCATTCAAAACAGACAACTATGGTGAAGATATCATGCATATCGGTAATGCACTGAACGTATTGGGCGCATCGGGGCAAGCCACAGCCCCCGTCATTACAGATATGGCAAACAGAATGGCAGGAGTACTAGGTACTTTTGGTGTTTCGGCAGGCAAAACACTAGGACTAGCAGCAGCCATGCAAGAATTGGGTATCAACGTAGAGCGTGGTTCTACGGCTGTTTTAACCCTATCGCAAAGGATAGCAGCCAACCCAGAGATGTTTGCCAAAATGATTGGTGCAAAATCTAAAGAAGAAATACAGTCATTCATAGACCTGGTAAACAATGACATGCTAGGTGCCTTGCAACTGGTAGCCGAAAAATCAAAAACGGCTGGCACCTCTAATACAGATTTTGCAAAAACATTAAAAGAACTAGATGCCGACGGCTCTGGTGTAAGTGAGCTACTTTCAAAAATAGCAGCGAATGGCGAGCTCGTTTCTGAGAAAATGAATCTTGCCTCTGGTTCTATGACAGAAAACGCCTCTGTTCAAGATGAGTTTGCTATAAAGAATGAAAACTTTGCAGCAAAAGTAGAGAAGCTAAAAAAGAAGTTTAGCGATTTGTGGAGTTCAAAAGCCGTTATGGCTTTCAGCGAAGCTATTGTAGATGGCATGAGCAGAGGTATTGATGCTATAATAAAATT
>JBGAWK010000006.1:0-82112 GCA_044227665.1 Chitinophagales bacterium | reverse complement strand
CAAGACACTACTTGTCCTGCTTTATTCGTTAAAGAGATGATGATATTATTAAAAGTAGCATTTACGTAAGCATATCCTTCTGCTTCTACTTTTACTACTCTTTTTTTAGTATTTTTTTGCTTTTGTGCCATAATCAGCTATCTATTATTTAGTTACTTTTTTCTTACCTGCTACTGTCTTACGCTTACCTTTACGTGTTCTAGAGTTGCGTTTAGTACTTTGTCCACGAACCGGCAGACCTTTTCTATGACGAATACCTCTATAACTTCCTATATCCATAAGTCGCTTAATGTTCAATTGCACTTCTGAACGCAACTGACCTTCGGTTTTGAACTCATTAGAGATGATGGCACGAATCTCCGTAGCCTCTTCATCTGTCCATTCATAAACCTTTTTATCTTCACTGATACCGGCTTTTGCCAATATTGCCTGAGATGTGGACTTACCAATGCCAAATACATAAGTAAGGGCTATTACACCTCTTTTGTTTTTGGGTATGTCTATACCTGCTATTCTTGCCATATCTTATCCTTGTCTTTGCTTAAATTTTGGATTTTTCTTATTGATAATATACAGTTTACCTCTCCTGCGTACTATCACACAGTCTTCGCTTCTCTTCTTTATTGATGCTCTTACTTTCATTTTGTCTTTTATTTATATCTAAAAGTTATCCTTCCTCTTGTCAAATCATAAGGAGAGATTTCTACTGCTACTTTATCTCCGGGTAATATCCTGATATAATGCATCCTCATCTTTCCTGAAATTGTTGCCAATATCTCATGTCCATTTTCCAACTTCACTCTAAACATGGCGTTGGATAGCGCTTCCGATATCGTTCCGTCTAGTTTGAGAAGGTCTTGTTTGGACATAAAAATTTTTTGGACTGCAAATATCGCTATAATTATTGAAAATTGTTAATATTATTGTTAAATTTTATCGCCTCTTCAATAATTTTATGGTCGCTTAATATATCTGCATTATTTTTTCTAATAGCCACAGTATGTTCAAAATGTGCGGAACACTTTCCATCCTGTGTAACTATCGTCCAACCGTCTCTCAATGCTTTTACTTTATACGTGCCTAAATTTATCATCGGCTCAATAGCAATCACCAAACCTTCCTTTAGTGTAATGCCATTGCCACGTCTTCCAAAGTTTGGCACTTCTGGCGACTCATGTAGATTTCTCCCCACACCATGACCTATAAGATCCCTCACCACACCTAGCTTACGCATTTCACAATGGTGCTGTACTGCAAAACCTATGTCACCAACTCTATTCCCACTTATTGCTTGTTCAATGCCTTTATACAATGATTCTCTAGTAGTGCTTACTAGAAACCGCTTTTCTTCAGACACCTCTCCTACTATATAGGTATAGGCTACATCTCCATGATATCCTTCTTTATATACACCACAGTCCACAGATACGACATCACCTTCTTTAATTTCTCGTATTCCGGGAATCCCATGTACCACCTCTTCATTGATAGAAATACACAAAGAATGCTTATAGCCTTTATATCCTTTAAATGATGGCAGTCCTCCATTATCCTTAATAAAGGATTCAGCAATTGCATCCAACATCAAGGTAGTAATACCAGGTCTTAGGGCTTTCGCTACTTCAGCATGAGTTTCGCAAACTAACAAAGAACTACGACGAATTTTTTCTATTTCTTCGTCGGATTTATAATAAATCATATTGACTAATTATTACTGCACTATAGTTACAGGCGAGGATTCTGTTCTCCCTCTTATGCGAGTACCTGACTGTGTAAGTCCATCATAATGCTTCAAGAGAAGATAACTTTCTACTTGCTGTAAGGTGTCTAATATTACAGATACCATAATCAATAAAGAAGTACCTCCAAAGAATACTGCAAACTGTGAATTTACACCCAACATTCTAGCAAATGAAGGCATGATGGCAATTAGTCCTAGTACGAGAGCACCGGGAAAAGTAATCTTTGACAGTATGGCATCAATATATTCAGCGGTATCAATCCCTGGCTTTACACTGGGGATATAACCATTATTTCGCTTCAAGTCATCTGCCATCTGCGTGGGATTTACAATCAAAGCTGTATAAAAGAAGGTGAACAACACTACCATAAGGAACATTAGAACGTTATATGGTAAGGAATTGTAGTCTAATAATTTCTGTATAGAATTAGAAATTTCGGCACCGCCCGCTACTTGGGCAATTGTAGTAGGTATAAACAACATTGCTTGTGCAAAGATGATAGGCATTACTCCTGCAATATTAACTTTCAGGGGGATATACTGTCGTCCGCCACCATATTGTTTACCTACGACCATGCGTTTTGCATAATTTACAGGCACACGTCGTACCGCTTGTATCAAGGCAATTGTAACGAAAACCACGGCTGTAAGTATTACCATCTCTACAAGGAACATCAACGGGCCACCGTTCATGCCTTTGAATTTCTCCTGAACCTCTGCCAAGAATGAACCAGGAAGGGTAGCAATAATACCAGACATTATTAATAGTGAAGTACCATTACCTAGACCCCTATCTGTAATTTTTTCCCCTAACCACATTACGAATATAGTTCCTCCTGTAAGCACTACTGTTGTAGATAGCCAAAATAAGAACGGTGAAGATATCAATACGCTTTCTCCTAAAGTTTGTCTTAAATACTGTACGTATGCAGATGCCTGAAAGGCTGTAACCACTACGGTAAGGTAACGTGTCCACTGATTAATTTTCTTTCTGCCGCTCTCACCTTCTTTCTGTAATTTTTGGAATGAGGGTACGGCTATAGTTAGTAACTGCATTACAATAGAAGCCGAGATATAGGGCATTACGCCTAGTGCAAAGATAGAAGCTCTACTGAATGCTCCACCTGCAAACATATTAAATAGCCCGAATAAACTATTGCTGTTGCTAGCCAGCTTAGAAAGTTGATTAGGATCTATGCCAGGCAGTACAATAAAAGTTCCTATGCGATATACAAGTATCAACAAAAAAGTATAGATAATCTTCTTGCGAAGTTCCTCTATACTCCAGATGTCTTTAAGTTTCTGTATTAAATTATTCATTGGCGATTAGATTAGCTGTACCACCGTTACTTTCTATTGCTAATTTAGCTTTTTCGCTGAAAGCATGGGCAGATACGGTAAGTGCGACTTTCAACTCTCCGTTGGCTAATATTTTGATTTTTTGTGATTTTTTTACTTGCTTCAACTTTCTGAATGTTTCAAAGTCAAAGGTAGTAAGATTATGCTTGTCTGCATATTCTTGTAGCTGTGCCACATTGAAAGTTTTATATTCTTCTCTACCTGGATTTTTGAAGCCTCTCTTTGGCACACGACGCTGTAAGGGCATTTGTCCGCCTTCAAAACCTCTCTTGGATTTATACCCACTACGAGATTTAGCACCTTTATGTCCTCTTCCGGCTGTTCCTCCCCATCCAGAACCTTGTCCACGGGCTATTCTTTTTCTACCTTTTACTGAACCTGAAGCAGGTTTTAGGTTATTTAATGCTATTGATGACATATTAGACTTGTTCTACCGTTACTAAATGTTTTACTTTGTTGACCATGCCAATGATTTGTGGTGTTGCCTCTTTTTCAACACTGGCATTCATTTTTTTAATTCCCAAAGCTTTGACCGTTGCTTTTTGGTCTTTAGGTCTGTCTATGGTACTTTTAATTTGTGTTATCCTTATCTTAGCCATACTATTAACCGTTAAAAACTTGATTTAAAGAAATTCCTCTGTCTTTAGAAACAGTAAAAGGGTCGCGAAGCATTTTTAGTGCCAATACTGTTGCTTTCACAACGTTATGAGGGTTTGATGAGCCCAAAGATTTTGCCAATACGTTATGTACCCCTGCGCTCTCTAATACTGCGCGCATAGAGCCTCCAGCTATTACTCCTGTACCGTCAGAGGCTGGTTTGATAAGTACTTTTGCACCATCAAACAATGCCAATTGATCATGAGGTATAGTGCCTTTGATAATTGGAACTTTTACCAAGTTCTTCTTGGCATCATCTATACCCTTAGTTATGGCTTCCTGTACCTCTCTAGCTTTTCCCAAGCCGTACCCTACTGTACCGTTACCATCACCTACTACTACTAATGCAGAGAAAGAAAAAGTACGTCCACCTTTAGTTACTTTCGTAACACGCTGGATGCCTACTACTTTCTCTTTAAGCTCTAATTCGCTTGCTCTAACTTTATTTTCTTTTAATTGTGACATTATATAATTTTCTTAGAATTGTAAACCATTTTCTCTAGCACCATCTGCCAAAGCCTTTACCCTACCATGATATAAATATCCATTTCTATCAAATACAACAGTATTGACACCTAGAGCCTTTGCCTTGTCAGCTATAAGCTTACCCACTTCTTTGGCAAATGCTGTCTTATCACCGTCTAAAGATACTTTAGTACAGCTGGCACTGCCAAGAACTTTTCCAATAGTATCATCTACAAGTTGCACATAGATACTTTTATTACTTCTATATACACATAGTCTGGGACGCTCAGAAGTACCGCTAATTTTCTTGCGTATTCTCTGTTTAATCTTCTGTCTGCGTGCTGATTTATCTACCGCCATGATTATTATTTTTTCTTACCTGTTGATTTTCCTGCTTTTCTTCTTAGGACTTCGCCAGCATATTTAATACCTTTACCTTTGTACGGCTCTGGCTTACGTAGGGAGCGTATTTTTGCTGCTACTTGTCCTATCAATTGTTTGTCGTGTGACTCCAATTTTATTCTTGGTGCTTGACCTTTTTCCGATATTGTAGAGACTTTTATCTCTTCGGGTAGTAATATCATAACTGGGTGAGAATAGCCTATGGCAAGTTCTAATAATTGACCTTGGCTATTTGCTCTAAAGCCTACCCCTACTACATCTAATTCTTTAACAAATCCTTCGCTTACGCCTGTAACCATATTGTTGATAAGGGCACGATACAAGCCATGTAGGGCTTTATGACGTTTTTGGTCTGTAGGGCGTGATACTGTTAAGACACCATTTTCTATATTTACCGCTATGTCTCTATCTATCTTTTGCTCCAATTTGCCTTTAGAGCCTTTTATCGTCAATAGATTATTATCGGCTACAGAAACTTCTACGCCTTTGGGTAACTGGATGGGTAATTTTCCTATTCGTGACATGCTAAATTTTTAAGATACTATACAAATAATTTCACCACCTACATTGAGTTTCTTAGCTTCTTTGTCTGTCAATACACCTTTGGAGGTGGAGAGAATCGCCAAACCTAAGCCGTTCTTCACTCTTGGAATACCTTCTACGTGAATATATCTTCTAAGCCCTGGCTTAGATATACGTACTAATTCTCTTATTGCGGGCATTCTAGACTCAGAATTATACTTTAATGCAATTTTTATATTGCCTTGAGGCCCTTCTTCTTCAAATTTATATTGCAGAATATATCCATTGTCAAACAATATTTGGGTGAGTTTTTTCTTCATGTTTGATGCCGGTATGTCCACGATGGCGTGACCTGCACTTTGTGCATTACGTATGCGTGTAAGAAAATCTGCTATTGGATCTGTAACCATTTCTATGATTTATATTTTAAAAAATTCTATTACCAACTTGCTTTAGTGACTCCTGGTATTTTTCCTGCGCAAGCCAAGTCTCTAAATTGTATCCTGGAGATACCGAAAAATCCTATATAACCCCGGGGTCTTCCTGTAAGTTTACATCTATTGCGAAGACGTATCTTATTAGAATTCTTGGGTAGGGCATCCAGTAAGTCCCATTTGCCTTCTTTTTTGTACTGTTCGCGTTTAGCAGCATACTTTGCAATTAGTTTTGCTCTTTTCTGCTCCCTAGCTTTCATGGATTCTTTTGCCATGTGATATTTTTTATTTTATTTTTTAATAAAAGGAAATCCTAATAATTGTAATAGACTATGTGCTTCTGCATCATTAGGTGCTGATGTTACTAAGGTAATGTCCATACCTGTGATACGAGCAATTTTATCTATATCTATCTCGGGAAAGATGATATGCTCTGTAACACCAAGTGTATAATTACCTCTGCCGTCGAAGGATTTGTCATTGATACCTTTAAAGTCTCTCACTCGGGGTAGTGATACTGACAAGAGTCTGTCCAAGAACTCATACATTCTTTCTCCTCTGAGTGTAACTTTACATCCTATGGGCATATTCTCCCTTAGTTTAAAGTTTGAGATGGCTTTCTTGGAGCGTGTAGGCACGGCTTTCTGACCTACTATCCTTGTTAGTTCATCTAGTGAGGTATCTACGATTTTTTTGTCGCCTACTGCTATGCCCAATCCTTGGTTAATGACGACTTTTTGGATTTTGGGTACTTGCATTACTGATTTGTACTGATACTTTTCTTTTAAAGCAGGTACAACCTCTTCCAAGTATTTCTTTTTTAATCTAGGTATGTAGCTCATTACTTAATAACCTCCTCTGATTTTTTTGCAACTCTTACAATTTTACCATCTATTGCTTTTCTGCCTACACGTGTAGCTGTGCCATTGTGTAGTAACATCAAATTTGAAATGTGTATAGGTGCTTCTTTTTCTATGATTCCGCCTTCGCTTTCTTGCGCTGTAGGCTTGGTATGTCTTTTTACGATATTGACACCTTCCACTAGGGCTTTGTTATTAGCAGGTATTACTTGCAAAACTACGCCTGTCTTGCCTTTATTTTTTCCTGCCAGTACTTTTACAGTATCGCCTTTTTGAATTTTTATTTTAGGTAAAAACCTATTTTGCTGCTTAGTTTTCATAACTTATATCACTTCTGGTGCTAATGAAACAATTTTCATATATTCTTTCTCTCTGAGTTCGCGTGCTACGGGTCCGAAGATACGTGTTCCACGAGGTTCATCCTGATTGTTTAGCAATACTACTGCGTTATCATCAAAGCGGATGTATGAGCCGTCTTTTCTTCTAACTTCTTTAGTGGTACGGACAATCACAGCTTTAGATACCTGCTTTTTCTTTACGTTTCCGCCAGGAGTAGCTTCTTTTACAGACACTACAATCTTATCGCCTATAGACGCATATCTTCTTCTTGTGCCACCTAGTACTCTTATGCAGAGTACCTCGCGAGCACCGCTGTTGTCAGCCACATTTAATCTGGATTCTTGTTGTATCATCTTACTTAGCTTTCTCTATTATTTCTACCAATCTCCATCTTTTTGTCTTGCTCAGGGGGCGGGTTTCCATGATTTTCACCACATCGCCTACGCCACACTGGTTGGTCTCGTCATGGGCATGGAATTTCTTCGTTTTCTTCACGAACTTTCCATACTTTGGGTGTTTAAGTTTTCTTTCTACTTTTACAGTGATGGTTTTATCCATCTTACTGCTACTTACAACCCCAATTCTTGTTTTTCTAAATTTTCTAACTATCTCGCTCATTGGTACTTAATTAAGCGTTTGCAATTCTTTCATTCTCAATGCTGTCAAATATCTCGCTATTTGTTTTCTGGCAGCTTTTATTTCATTAGGATTAGGTATAGGTGTAACAGCATGAGTAAATTTCAGGCGTTGTAGTTCTACCTTAGCAGCATCAATCTTGGACTTCAAGTCTTCGGCTGTCATTTCATGTATAGATATTTCGTTTTTCTTTGTCATGACAAATTATTTTATGCTTCGTAATCCCTTCTGATTATAAATTTTGTTTTTATAGGTAATTTTTGTGCAGCCAGTCTCAAGGATTCTTGTGCTACTTCCAAGGGTACGCCTTCGGTTTCAAAGATGATACGCCCTGGTCTTATTACTGCGACCCAATGATCCAATCCCCCTTTACCTTTACCCATACGTACTTCGGCAGGCTTCTTTGTGATGGGCTTATCTGGAAAAATATTTATCCATACTTTACCTTCTCTTTTCATGTTACGCGTTACAGCAATCCTTGCGGCCTCTATCTGTCTGTCTGTGATTCTTCCTTCCTCTAATGCTTTGAGTCCGAAAGAACCAAAAGAGAGCGTAGATCCTTTGATGGCGACACCTTTAGGATTGTTCTTCTGTACTCTGCGGTATTTTACTCTTTTTGGTTGTAACATGGTATATTACTTACTAGTTTTAACGATTATTTCTTTCTATTATCTCTACTATTATCTCTATCTCCTCTTTCTCTGTCTTTCCCGTCTTTACGTCTAGGCTTGCGCTTAGCATCTTCTACACCTACACTTGGGGAGAGGTCGCGTTTGCTGAATACTTCTCCTTTGCATATCCATACTTTCACGCCAATGATTCCGTATATGGTATTGGCTTCTTTTAGTGCGTAATCTATGTCTGCTCTGAATGTATGTAATGGGGTACGTCCTTCTTTATACTCTTCGCTACGTGCCATTTCAGCACCACCAAGACGACCGGAACACTTTACTTTTATTCCTTCTACGCCCATGCGCATTGTAGAGGCTATAGCCATTTTTACTGCACGACGAAAATTCACCCTTGCCTCTAGTTGTTTACATATAGTTTCTCCTACTATGGCTGCATCGGTCTCGGGACGACGTATTTCTACAATATTGATTTGAACATCTTTGTGTGTCAATTTTTTTATCTCTTCTCTGATGCGATCTACTTCACCGCCACCCTTGCCGATAATAATCCCAGGACGGGATGTATGGATGGAGATTGTAATCCTATTTAGTGTTCTTTCGATTACTATCTTTGAGATACCACCCTTATTGATACGTGCATTGAGGTATTTCCTGATTTTTTGGTCTTCTATCAATTTAGAAGAGAAATCTTTACCTCCGTACCAATTAGAGTCCCATCCTCTAATGATTCCTAATCTGGTTGAAATCGGATTGGCTTTTTGTCCCATTGTATATTATTATTCGTTTGTATTATCTTGTTCTTCAGTAATTTGTGCTGCATTGGTTCTGCTTCCCAACTCTATAGTAAGGTGATTGGAGCGTTTACGAATTCTATAAGCTCTACCCATAGGTGCTGGTTGGAATCTTTTCAGAATCGTACCGCAATCTACTTTTATTTCTTTTACATACAGGTCTGCATCGGTGCTATTGCCAAATTTCTGCTCCCAGTTATTTATAGCAGAAAGTAATACTTTCTTGATGTCGGAGGCACATTCTTTTCTAGTAAAAGTAAGTACGTTGAGTGCTCTCTCTATTTCCATACCTCTTATGGCATCTGCGACTAATCTCATCTTGCGAGGAGATGTAGGTCTGGCAGTAAGCTTAGCCACACATGTAGAGGCACTATTTTCTTTTCTCTGTTTTGCCGACTGTTGTTTTCTTGCTCCCATTGTTTATTATTTTCTGTTACCAGAGTGTCCTTTGAATTGTCTTGTTGGGGAAAACTCTCCCAATTTATGTCCTACCATATTTTCTGTAACATATACGGGAATAAATTTATTTCCATTATGTACAGCAAAAGTGTGTCCTACAAAATCTGGGGTAATCATGGATGAACGTGACCATGTTTTTACCACAGTTTTCTTGCCATTGTCATTAAGGGCATCTACTTTCTTTTGTAGTTTGAATGCCACATAAGGACCTTTTTTCAGCGATCTAGCCATTATCTGATATTATTTTCTTTTTGTTACAATAAACTTAGTACTTGGTTTCTTAGTATTTCTAGTTTTAAGCCCTTTTGTATATAGACCTTTTCTAGAACGAGGATGTCCTCCTGATGCACGACCCTCGCCACCGCCCATAGGGTGATCTACGGGGTTCATGACTACGCCTCTTACTCTTGGACGACGACCTTTCCATCTGTTGGCACCAGCTTTACCCATACGGACTAGGCTATGCTCTCCATTGGATACGGTGCCTATCGTTGCTAAGCATGTTCCCAGTATCATTCTTGTCTCTCCTGATGGCAATTTTACAATTACATATTTACCATCTTTACCTGACAGCTGGGCATAAGAGCCTGCGCTTCTACATATCATACCACCTTTGCCTGGCTTTAGTTCTATATTGTGTATTACAGATCCTAACGGCATATTGCTAAGTGGCAGGGTGTTGCCTACTTCGGGAGCTATTTTTTCTCCTGAAAGTATTTCTTGTCCTACTTTTATGCCTTCTGGGGCTATAATATAACGCTTTTCACCATCTTTATATACGGCTAATGCAATATATGCAGAACGATTTGGGTCATACTCTATTGTCTTTATGATGGCAGGAATGTCATGCTTATTCCTTTTGAAGTCTATAATACGATATTTTTGTTTGCTACCGCCACCAATATATCGCATAGTCATCCTACCTGTATTTGTACGTCCTCCGGATTTTTTCAGCGGAGCGAGCAAAGATTTCTCTGGTGTAGTCTCTGTAATCTCAGAGTAGTTGTTCTGCACCTTAAATCTAAGTCCCGGTGTTATTGGTCTAAATCTTTTTACTCCCATATCTCTTATTTTTCGCCTAAGATGTAAGCTTTATTTAATTTTATTAATTATTCTCCAAACAATTCAATAGTATCCCCTTCTGCCAATTGCACATAGGCTTTCTTGTAGCTGCCTCTTACGCCAGTGATTATACGTTTTTTTGTAAATCTATTTTTAGCTTTACCTGGCATAAAAGATGTGCGTACATCTATGACTCTGACACCGTAGATATTTTCTACAGCTTTTTTAATTTCAATTTTATTGGCCTTTTTGGCTACTTCAAAACCGTACACTCTTTCTGTTTCTACAGATTTTGTAAATTTTTCTGTCACCAAGGGTCTTTTTAGTATTTCCATGCTATTATTTATTAAGCTAATTGCTGATGTAATAATTCTATCGAATTTTCGCTGATAAGTACTGTAGTGGCATTGAGTATGTCATAAACATTCAAACCTTCTACGGCTGATATATCTGCGCCTTGAATATTTCTACAAGATAGATAAACGTTGTCGCTCACCTCGTTTGCAACATATAGAGATTTTTTGCCATTGAGTCCAAAATTCTGCAATACATCCAAATATGCTTTTGTTTTCGGCGTATCAAAGGTAAAATCTTCCACTACTTTTAATGCTTGCGATGCCAATTTTGTAGAGAGTGCAGATTTTTTTGCTATAGCTTTAACTTTTTTATTCAACTTAAAGCTATAATCTCTAGGTTGTGGACCAAAAATTCTTGCTCCGCCTCTAAATAGAGGGTTTTTGATACTACCTTTTCTTGACCCACCTGTACCTTTTTGCTTGTGCAGTTTTCTTGTAGAACCTGACAATGTAGATTTTTCTTTAGTAGCATGTGTACCACTTCTCTTTCCAGCCAAATATTGTTTAACTGCCAAATATACGACATGTTCGTTAGGTGTCGCTGCGAAGATATCATCTGATAGCTCCACCTGACGACCTGTAGGCTGACCTTTGCTGTTATATATATCTACTTTCATGATATTTATTTCTCTATTATTACATAAGCCCCGTTATAACCAGGAATGGCTCCTTTCACGAGTAGCAAACCTTGGTCTTGCAATACTTTTACAATTTTCATTTTTGCTTGCTTCACTCTGTCGCCACCCATGCGACCACCCATTTTCATGCCTTTCATTACGCGCGAAGGTGTAGAGCATGCACCTAAAGAACCTGGGGCTCTAAGTCTATTGTGCTGACCATGTGTAGCAGCACCGACACCGGAGAATCCATGTCTTTTCACTACGCCTTGGAAGCCTTTACCCTTTGATGTTCCGATGACAGTAATTTTATCGCCTTCGGCTAATATATCTATATTGATTTCATCTCCTACACTAGCACCATCAGCATTCCCTCTGAGTTCTACAACGAAGGCTTGTGGTGTCACGCCTGCTTTTGTAAAGTGACCTATCTCTGCTTTAGAGGTGTTTTTTACTTTCTTATCGCCATAGCCTATCTGAACGGCATCATAACCATCATTGGCTTTGGTTTTTATCTGTGTAACTACGCAAGTACTTGTTTCTATTATAGTACAAGGCGTAAATTTACCTTCCGCATCAAAGATGCTGGTCATACCTACCTTTTTTCCTATTATTCCTTTCATTATACCTTTATTTCTACGTCAACTCCTGATGGTAATTCTAGTTTCATAAGTGCATCTACGGTCTTGGGTGTAGCACTATATATGTCCAACAATCTCTTGTAGGTACACAATTTGAATTGCTCTCTTGCCTTTTTATTCACGTGTGGCGATCGCAGCACGGTAAATATTCTTTTGTGTGTAGGCAAAGGAATAGGTCCTGTTACAACAGCGCCAGCATTCCTTACTGTCTTTACGATTTTCTCGGCAGATTTATCTACCAAGTTGTGGTCGTAAGATTTTAATTTTATTCTAATTCTTTGTGCCATCGTACTATTATTCAGCTTTTACTCTTGATTTTGCTTTAGCAACTACTGCTTCTGTAATATTGTTAGGAGCTTGTGCATAGTGTGAAAATTCCATCACTGATGTTGCTCTACCCGAAGTTATAGTTCTAAGATCCGTTACATATCCAAACATTTCTGAGAGAGGAACCTTGGCTTTAATCACCTGTGCATTATTTTTCATCTCCATACCTTCCATCATGCCTCTTCTTCTATTCAAGTCTCCTACTACATCACCAGTATTTTCTTCAGGTGTGATAACTTCTAGTTTCATGATAGGCTCTAGTAAAATAGGATTTGCTTTTTTACACGCCTCTCTAAAAGCAAATTTTGCGGCTTGTTCAAAGGAGAAGGAATCTGAGTCCACAGCGTGGAAGGAACCATCGTATAGTCTTACTTTCAACCCTGGAACTTCATATCCTGCTAATACGCCAGACTTCATGGCTTCTTTGAAGCCCTTTTCTACTGAAGGTATAAATTCACGGGGAATAGAGCCTCCAAATATATCATTCACGAATACTAGACCTTCTTTCCCTTCTTCTCCAGGACCTACTTCTACTGCTATATCGGCGAATTTACCTCTACCACCTGTTTGTTTAGCATATTTTTCTCTATGCTCGATAGTTTTGGTGATTGTTTCTTTATAGTTTACTTGTGGCGCACCTTGGTTTACTTCTACCTTAAATTCTCTCAACAATCTATCTACGATAATCTCGAGGTGTAACTCACCCATACCACTTACAACCGTCTGATTGGTCTCTTCGTCATATCTTACTTTAAAAGTAGGGTCTTCCTCGGCTAATTTAGCTAAAGCCATACCTAACTTATCTGCATCCTTTTGGGTCTTAGGCTCTATAGCAAGACCTATAACGGGGTCAGGGAACTGCATAGACTCTAAAACTATGGGTGCATTTTCGGCACAAAGTGTATCACCCGTGCGAATATCCTTAAAACCTACGGCAGCACCAATGTCTCCTGCGCCTAATTTTTCAATTGGGTTTTGCTTATTCGCATGCATCTGAAAAATACGGGAAATACGTTCTTTATTACCACTTCTAGTATTCAAAACATAAGAACCTGCATCTAAGATTCCAGAGTAAGCGCGCATAAATGCTAATCTACCTACATAAGGGTCTGTGGCAATTTTGAAGGCTAATGCTGTAAATGGTTCTTTATAATCTGGCTTACGAATTAGCTCCTCTTCAGTATCAGGATGCTTGCCTTTGATATTATCCCTATCTAATGGGCTTGGCAATATTTCCATCACCAAATCCAACATGGTTTGCACACCCTTATTTTTGAAGGAAGAGCCACATACCATCGGCACTATCTTCATATTGATAGTCGCCAAACGCAATGCGTTCAATATTTCTCTTTCTGTGATGGAATTGGGATCGTCGAAGAATTTCTCCATCAAGTGATCATCGTATTCAGAAACTGCTTCTAATAGTTTTTCTCTCCACATGCTGGCTTCTTCCATCATATCGTCAGGAATATCTACAACCTGATAGGTCATGCCAAAGTCATGTTCGTTCCACACCATGCCCCTGAAATTAATCAAATCAACGACCCCTTTGAAGTTATCTTCAGAGCCTATAGGCAGCTGTAATGGGATAGCATTACTGCCTAGCATAGATTTCACTTGCTCCACTACCATAAGGAAATCTGCTCCCTGACGGTCCATTTTGTTTACGAATCCTATGCGTGGCACATTATAGTTATTAGCCAGACGCCAGTTGGTCTCGGACTGTGGCTCTACGCCATCTACTGCCGAAAACAAGAATACCAAGCCATCCAACACTCTTAATGACCGGTTGACTTCCACTGTGAAGTCCACGTGTCCTGGGGTGTCTATGATATTGATATGGTACTGCTTTGTATCGGGTGTGGCCTTGCCATCTTTCATGGGATAGTTCCATGAGACGGTAGTAGCGGCAGAAGTAATTGTGATTCCTCTTTCCTGCTCTTGCACCATCCAGTCCATGGTTGCGGCACCATCGTGTACTTCCCCGATTTTGTGGTTTACCCCGGCGTAATATAATATACGCTCGGTAGTGGTAGTTTTACCAGCATCAATATGGGCTGCAATTCCTATGTTTCTTGTATATCTTAAGTCGCGTGACATCTCCGTATCTTGATAATATTAAACTTTAAAGTGTGAGAATGCTTTGTTGGCCTCGGCCATTTTGTGCGTATCTTCTTTTTTCTTCACGGAAGCACCTTCACCTTTGGAAGCAGCAATAAACTCTGCTGCCAATTTTTCGCCCATGGATTTACCATTTCTTTTTCTAGAATAGTTGATAATCCAACGGATGGTAAGAAACAACTTTCTATCTTCGCGTATTGGTGTGGGAATCTGAAAAGTAGCCCCGCCTATTCTTCGTGAGCGAACTTCTACTGCCGGCATTACATTCTCCATAGCTTTCTTCCATATCTCGTAACCTTCTTCGTTGGTAGAGCTTTTTATCCTGTCCATAGCCTGATAAAAAGATTCGTATGCTATGCTTTTTTTACCATCAAGCATTACGCTATTTACGAATCTTGTCACCATAGGATCTCCATATCTAGGATCCGGGGCTAAAGGTCTTTTTTTTGCTTTGGTCTTTCTCATGACTTAAACTCTATTGCTATTTTTACTTTTTGGATTTCTTAGTACCGTATTTTGAACGGCTTTTCTTTCTATTATTCACCCCTGCTGTATCCAATGCACCTCTCACGATATGGTATCTTACCCCTGGAAGGTCTTTTACCCTGCCGCCTCTTATCAATACTATGGAGTGCTCTTGTAAGTTGTGACCTTCACCTGGAATATAGGCAATAATTTCAAAGCCATTGGTCAGTCTTACCTTTGCTACTTTACGTAGTGCGGAGTTAGGTTTTTTGGGTGTAGTAGTATATACCCTAGTACATACGCCACGGCGCTGAGGACAGGCATCCAAAGCTCTTGATTTGGACTTTACTTCTAAGGTTTCTCTCCCTTTTCTGATTAATTGTTGTATCGTTGGCATTTTACAGCTTTAATTTTTTTGGGACTGCAAAGGTAGAGATATTTTCTAAGGAAACAAATGTGTAACAAAATAAAATTTATGTTACCAAAGTAGCCTTACATCCCCACTGGAAGCAGTAGCTACGAAATAGACATCCTGAGATGTAAATTCTGAAGCGTGTGCAAAGATATGATTTATTGTGGATAATAAATATTTCGTATGTTAAATTTTAACGATTTCGGACTGTAAATGCCTTGGAATAAAAATTCTCCTACTTATACTTTTACAACATACATCTACTTATTTTTACCGATTAAAATAGAAATAGATGTCTAAGAAAGCAGTATATACAGAAAATGCTCCTGAGCCAATAGGGCCATACAGTCAGGCTATTGCCATAAATGGTATGTTATTTATATCTGGACAGATAGGTCTCGACCCTTTTAGTGAAGCACTTATCACCGACAACATTGCTGATGAAACTAAACAGGTAATGGAAAATATCAAAGAAATTCTCAAAGCTAATAATATGGATTTCTCTCATGTGGTAAAATGCAGCATCTTTCTCAAAGATATGCAGCATTTCCCTAAAGTGAATGAAGTTTATGGAAAGTATTTCAAAGGCACACCTCCGGCTAGAGAAACAGTAGAAGTGGCGAAGTTACCTCGCAATGTAAATGTGGAAATTAGTGCTATAGCTTTTGTGTAAGCGTTTGCCTTACGACATCTATGAAGATTTTTTCATGTGCATCTCCACACTTCTGCCAGCTAAAATCTTTCGCCCTTGACAGGGATGCCGTGCGATAATATGCCTCCTTCTCTGGCGACAACATAGTATGCATAGCTTCGCTTAGTGCATCAACATTATAGGGATCTACACACAAGCCTTTATCGGCTGCTATTTCTACGCAAGAGGTGGTATTGGAAGTTATTATTGCGCATCCACAAGCCATGGCTTCTATGAGCGGCATCCCAAAGGTTTCATGTATGGACGGGAAAATAAATACTGATGCTTGCCTATATAATTCCGACAACTGACGTGAATCTCTACCTTCAGTATATAATGTAACACCTAAGGGCAAGGGTATCTTGGGCACATATCCTTTCGAGACAATCACTAGTTCAGGCTTCCTATTATCTTCAATTTTGGCGTATGCTTCAATAATTTTATTTACATTTTTTTTGGGCTGATAAGCAGAAACATGTAGCCAAATTTTTTTTTCTATTTTATCGTCATAAAAAAAATGCTCCGCATCATAGCCGTGATGGATGGGGAATATTATAGATGGAGAAATCGGGAATATCTTGGTTATTTCTTTTTTGGCATACTGTGAAACTGTAATTACTTTTTCCACCTTTCTGGCAAAGAGCCACCACAGGAATTTATGCTTATATAATAACCATCTTTTTCGTGCGCCAGACTGATGTATTTGTAATGCTTTGGGCAAAATATAATTGGCAGCCCCATGTAGAGTGACCACAATTGGTATTCTTGTATTTAATAGCTTATAAGATGGGGATTTTCCTCCCGTACATGTAGCATCCCATATTACCTCCACATCGGGAAGCACCCTAAAGTCGGGGGAAATATCTATCAATGTATGACCATATTGCTTTAGGTATTGACCTACATGCTGCTTGTAAATGCTTACACTCAATACTTCTTTATAGGGTTTCCAGATACCTATTTTCATCTATAAGCTAAATTGTATTTATGACTATTAGTATCGTGTATGGTCTTGTGCTGTTTGCAAATATTTCTTCTCTTCTTTTCTTTTTATAAAGTTGACTAGAAACTTTTTAAACTTCGGCAAATCTTTCATCTTGTCATTTTTGCCGTTTTTTTTAAACCTGTCGAAAAAGTACTTTGTAGCTAAAACGGCAAAAGGTGCACATGTATTATGATCTAAGTGGTCACTAAGATTATTGTATTTCAATAGGGAGCCATATTGTAGCATTGTCTGATAAGCTTTTTCTGAGTTTGCATAATTTACTTCTTTATCTCCTTTGCAACAACAAAGCTGCATAGGAGCTTTTGGCTTCCAGTCATAGAGATTGTTCTCTGCGAGTTTTCCTTTAAAGAGAAAGGAAGTGTCCTGTTGATACCTATCTATCCAAGATGCTTTCACAACATCTTTGGGTATAGGTGGCAGCAATTTGTTGAGTTCATTAAAATTTTTGTTTCTTATCTCTCCAAAATAGTCTTTCAGCAGTGTATCAAAGGGAGGATTGAAGATATCATAGATGTCTCCCGTAATAATATTATAGGCCTCTTGATAAGAGATTAACAAATAGGGGAGGTAGAACTGTTTGGGGTATTTTTCATACATATATTTTTCTTGCGCTCCTGTCATGTCATACGCTCCACTCATGGGCGATGAGGCTGTAACTACAAATCTCGGGTCATTTAATTCTTCAATAAATTTGTGTGCAGCCATACTGGCGTGACCGCCCTGAGAATATCCCGTCAGAAATAACTGTCCATTGGTATGTATGCCCAATTCTACTTTTAATTCTTCTACGGCATAGAGCATGTATATGAATGACATCGCTTCAGACCAAGAATGCTGATACAGGTGATTGCCTTCTCCAAGACCTATTCCATAATAATCGGGATATAAAGCCAAATATCCATCTGTGGCAAAGCCCAAACATATTCCTTGCTGGGCATCATTATCCGAAATTTCACGACTCTTCTCTATCTGAGTGCCATGACCATACATGATTGTAGCGGGAGACAAATCTTTGCCTCTCGGCACATAGCATATTCCTGAGGCTACGCGCCAGGTACTATCTATCCATAAGGCTTTGTATGTAATCTCATATATATCTACATCATTCTTGACATGTAACATCATTTTGGGTATGCGGTGTGCCTTCCATAAAGAATCTATATTTTTAATAGAATGTTGCTTTACCAACCTTTTTGAAAGTAGATAGTCCGTCTCTCCTTTTGACAAGAAAGATACTATTAGTAAAATACTGATAAAAATGGATTTTGTCATGAAATGAATAGATGTTTAAAAAAAAACTTTAAATATAGATTTTTTACAACTTTCTCATCCCATATTTCCATTGCCACTATCATAATTCTTGTTTTTGACAATATATTTCTTCATATTCGTTAGCTGAATGGCGAGAAGAAAAAATACGACCAATTATATCTATCTATCCTTTTTGATGGCAATAGTAATAATTGTAGCACATGGACATACCCTTATATTTAATCTTAATGAATTTCTATGTGCTCATGATGCTGAAGGAATAAAGAATTATTTTACTACCATGTGGTATGTAAAATATGATGGTTACTCCATATTTTCAGGCATGAACTATCCGTATGGTTCCAATATCTTTTCTTCGGATTGCCAGCCGTTATTCAGCTATTTTTTACATAAATTATCCTTGAGACATTCAGGCACTGAAGACTTTACCGTACTATTTATTAATTTATTGATGCTTGCATCCATTTTTCCCTGTATCTATTATTTATATAAGATCTTGAAATATTTTGGAGTAGGCTCTGGATATGCGTCAGTGGCTACCGTTCTCATTACCTTTTTATCGCCCCAGCTATCCAATATTTCAGGGAATTATGCCCTTTCATATTCTGTAGCGATTCCTGTATTATGGTACTTTACATTGAAGGTAAACGAAAAATTACGATATATTAATGCCTTTTGGATAGTGATAATATTATTGGTATCTGCTGGATTCCATACTGACTACCTATCACTAGGCAGCCTATTTCTGACTGTATTAGCCCTGGTAAATGTGCTCTTCTTCAGGCAGAAAAACAGGATACAAAACAGCATTATCCTTTTGTCCTGTGTAATTATAGCGATAGGTTTATATTCTTTCTGTCTCTATAAGTTCGGAGCTTTTGATGGGGAAGGACGATTATATAATGTTACTTCAGAAGGGGGGCGTATTATGCATTTGGAATGGCTATTCTTGCCTCAGCAGTCTCTTACGGCAAAAGTATTGCATCGTATAATACAATATCAAGAATTTCCCGTACATTTCAGAAGTTATGTAGGCATCGCATCTATCTTGATAATCTTTATATTCTCTACACTCTATAACAACCTTCGTAAAAAAGATTTAGACATAGGAACAGGCTTTGCAAAGTATGTAATTACAGTAATACTCTGTATGGCTATAGGCGTATTCACACCAGATAAAAGATTTTCGCAATGGGACGCATGGTATCATATTCCTTCCGTCATACAGGTCTCATGGATTTTTTATTATGTATTTACAGTTATGGCGGCATTGGCACTCTATCGCATCAAAACCTATATGGAATATAGAACACAAGCGGTGTCAGCACTTACACTTACTAGTGTCCTTCTGTCCTTATGGGCTTATGAAGCTAATAATCATCTGAATAGTGTCTTCAAGCCTATAACTACAGGAGGAAGAATCGCTTTTTCATATATCAGAGATTATAATTTTGATAAAATACTTGATAATCACAAAAGAAAGAATACCGATTATCAGGCTATTATATCATTGCCGTTTTTTAATAAGGGCGGTGGTGTATGGGAAATACTGCGTAGCGACAAGAGCGTATTTTCAGGTACTAAGGTAGCCTACAACCTTGGCATTCCCTTGATTTCTTCTTACCTGTCATCTATACCTCATGCTCACGCCATTGGTGCTATCAATCTTTTATCAGACAAATATTTAGATAAATCTCTAATAGCCGGATTTCACTCCCAACACCCTATATTAGTGGTAGTTAGCGACAGTATTAATGCCCCTGAGGAGATTCTAATGCTAAGGTCTTCAAAATATTTAGGCACTACTGCCAAGGTAAGCTTATACGAATTGCCTGTCTCGTTTTTCTCTCCTCTACAACTCTCGCCTAGAGAATATATTTTGGATGAAAAATCCTCTTTGAAAGAGACAAAAACATTTTCTTTACCTCAAAAAGATACTATATCAATATCATTAAGTTTTGATATTAGCACTATTGCCAAGTCCTTACCCACTATAACATTTATCTTAGAAGACGAAAATCATCTGAGCCTAACCAAAAGAATCAGCCTATCTAACTCCACGAATATTTCGCAAAAAGAAATTTTTGCTATCGCCAATATGACCTTACCGTCAGGAAAATATACCTTGAAAGCCGAAACTTCTGACAATAGTATAATTCCGAAATCCCTTACGGTACGAAGTTTGCAATCACACGTACATGAATAAAAGAATCATAACATCCCTATTACTTGCTTTCCAACTATATAGTGGCATTGCCCAAACTACAGATACGAATATAGGTAGCGATTCTCTTTTGCATGTATTAGAGCAGCTAAAATTTCAGAATATACAAAAACTCTTACCTACTATGTATCCGTCACCCCTTCCTGACGAAGAAATAGTATTACACCATGCCTTGGCATTAAGCTATAACGACAAACACGAACAGCCCAATTGGGTGCTACATCTCCTTACCAAAGATATTCTATATGGCACTGTAGGGCGCACCAATGACTTCCGTCCCGACCCAGATGTATCTAGCGCAACTGTAGATTCTGTGGACTATTGGGATTCCGGATATGACAGAGGACACATGGCACCTTCCGCAGACTTCCGATGGAGTAAGACGGCATTAAGTGAATCATTTTTTTATAGTAATATTTCCCCCCAAGTACCGGAACTCAACAGAGGGGCATGGGCAATGCTGGAAAATCAAGTGCGCGAATGGAGTATAGATGCCAAAGAATTATATATTGTCACTGGCCCCATACTAAAGGACAATCTGCCTACAATACCTCAGGGTACTCAAAGGGTAAGTATTCCACAACAATTTTATAAAATCATTCTAGACTATACACTTCCCGAATACAAAGCAGCAGCATTTCTATTTCCTAACAGAGATGTATATTACGAACTAGACAGATATAGTGTAAGCATAGACAGCATAGAAAAAATTACAGGGATAGATTTCTTTCCTGCCCTACCCGACAGCCTAGAAGTAAGGTTAGAAGCTCAGAAAGGACTCAAACAATGGCCTCTGCCTTCTGCATCAAAAGAAAATATTCCGCCTATTGATATAGACTTTGACAAGGGCGAAGTAGGTAGCCTCCAAGCTAAATATTATATAGGTGAGGAATGTACAATTTGTGGTACTGTAGTTTCGACTAAATATAATATAAATGGAAAATCCAACCCTACCTATATTACCTTTGACAAAAAGTATCCTCACACCCCATTCTATGTCCTAATATTGGAAAAAGACAGAGTAAATTTTTCCTACCTACCGGAAAAAGAACTATTGAACAAACAAATATGTGTAAAAGGTCGAGTCAATACCTACAACGGCACGCCGAATATCATTGCCAACGGACAAGAGCAAATCAGCATAAAAAAATAAAAGCAACATCTTACAAGGCGGATTCATGTGATGAATACAACATGTATTAAGCTATTCGTATTTGTAAATACTATTTACTTGGTAAAAAAATCCAAATCATTCTCTACCTCTGTTTTTACATTTTTTGTCTAAATCAGCTTTGAATTTTCAGCTACGCTAGTCGGAAATTGTTACAACTCAGTTGATACCACAAATGGATCCACAATAGATTTATAAATTACTCCTAAAAATATCAACCATATCTTCTATATTCGTAATCTATAAATATCTATTAACTATGAAAGATTTTTTAGCCCTACTATTTAGCACACTTATATTGTTAAATATAAGTGTATGTATAACTACAAATGCACAAATTTCCACACAAACTATCTCACCAAATAAAGGTGTAGTGGCGGTGAAGGATAGATATACTATAACTTTAGTTCTTCAAAAAAGTATCCCTATAAATACAAATATCAAAATAAAAACTCCGCGAGGTTTGGAGGATTTACAAAAAACAAATAGTGCATTAGATGGGTATATTTCCGCTACCACGAGTAGTACGACTGCAAAAGTATCCACTATTTCAGTGCAAAATGCTTATAATGATGAACCGCTCCCAATTTGGGATAATGATGTACGTAATAAGATTATTACCCTTGGCATAAAACAAAACAGAATGCAAGCTGGTGATACAATATGGGTGTATCTAGGTGGTCTTACTGCTCGAAGTGAGACAAGACCACATGCTATTACGACTAATACTAATGTAGAGGTGGCTTATGATACATCTAATAATGGTCGGTATTTATTGCAAAATGACAAGCCCACGATTAATTTTTTACCTGACGAAGCCGATACATTACAAATTATTTCAAAGTCTATTCTTTCTAGTGGTCAAAATTCTATAGCATACATTTCTGCACTAGATAAACACGAAAATGTGTCTATTGGGTTCGAAGGCACTGTATCTATTCAAACTAATGCTATTCACCATAATTTGCCAGCATTTATACATTTTTCGGCAGCAGATAGTGGTATAATTGAAGTGCCTTTCTATATATCAGACACTGGTATTTTTTATATAAAAGGAAAGGTTTCTAATGATGCAAATGCGATAAGAGGCGCAACTACTATATTTAACCCAATCATGGTAACAAAGAATGAGGACAAGCGAATATTTTGGGGTGATTTTCATACACATGGAGAACAAAGCCGTGATGGTATGGGTAGTAACTATCATAGGTATGCCAAAAAGGTAGCTGGCTTAGACTTCTTTAGTATTACAGACCATGCCGATAATATCTTGGATACTTTTGGTTTAAATAATATGGAATGGTCATGGCAACGGCAGGCCGCTGTACAATATAACAAACCCGGTGAGTTTGTTACCTTTTTGGGATATGAGAATAGTTTCGACAACCCATCTGGACATTATAATTGTATATTCAATTTTAAAGACGCAGATATAGCATTAGTACCCAATCTGCCCAAGAGATTATATAAAGATATTTTGAAAATCTGGGATGCTTTAGATACTATGTCTTCGAGCATTGAATCCATCACTATTCCACATCATACAGGTAAGATTTTTAATATATTTACTGATGTCAATTCGGGATCAGCCTTTAGTGGACAATACTATAATTCAAAGTATAAAAATTGTATAGAGATAATGAGCTGGCAAGGGCAGAGTGAATTGTATAATCCATTATCACCCCTATCGTATGAGAATCTAAGGCCTACCTCTGGATCTGCTAAAGGACCCTATTATGCACAGGATGCTTGGGTACTAGGTGAGAAACTTGGAGTGATGGCTTCTGGTGATAATCATTATGCTCAATGTGGTCGCCACATGGAAGGTATCACTGCTGTAGTAGCAGATAGTCTTGAGCGAAATACAATTTTTCAGGCATTTAAAAACAGACATACTTATGCTACTACTGGAGAGCGTATCATTGTAGATTTTAAAATTAATAACGCCATTATGGGTGATGATATTTACCTACATCCCGACTCAGCTATGCATTTAGCTGTAAAAGTAATTGGTACTGACACCATAGAGAAAGTAGAGGTGCTTAAGTGGGACTTTGTGAACCATAATTATTCTTCATTGGGCAATCCGATATATGATGTAGTACATACTGAAACACCGAATTCTATTATCTCTAATATTAAAGCACACAATATATCTCATGATAATAATTCTTTATTCTATATACGTGTTACCCAAAAAAACAGATTAGCCCCTGGCACTTCTCTGGCATGGACATCGCCTATATGGGTATATAGTATAGATAGTAATATTTTATCATTAGATGCTACTCCTCTAGAAAGGGCAGCTCAAATAGACTGGCAGGTGATTCTCCAAAACAAAGCTAAAGAATACCACATTCAAAAAAGCAACAACAATACTACCTATACAGAAATAGCAACAACAAACCCCGCTGCTTTCAAAGACTCTTTACAATATCGCTATATAGACAACTTACCTTATAACAAGCTAAATTATTATAGGGTTATGCTCACACTCCAAAATGGTATCAATATATATTCTAATTATGATACTGTATATTTTATTTTAGATAGCCTCACAGCCCTAACACATCAGCTATTAGGAAATAATGCCACACTACAATGGGCGGTAATCAATGAGTTGTATGCCGATAAATATATTATTGAAAATAGTTTAGATAAATTACATTTTTATGCTTTAGACTCCTTAGCCTCACATAAATATAATATATCACATACTAGCTACAATTTTGGCATTTCCGATATATCTAATTATAGCAATAAACCCTATTTTAGAGTAAAACAAATACTTCAAAATAATGAATATTACTATAGTAGTATTGATAGTTTGCAGCAGATAAATACTGGCATTTTAGAATATACCAAAGGCATAGATGTATATTTTCCACATCCTTTTGTATATGAATTGGATGGCATGGAATGTATCATAAACACGGACATAGCAAAGGAATTAGATATACATATATTTGATAGTCAAGGGAAGTTGATAGATAATTTTGAATATCAAACTATGATGGGTAAAAACACTATTATATTACCCACACACTACCTTCCTGCAGGCATATATTATTTGGCAATATATAATGGAAATGCAATACATACCAAATCCTTCGTAATCAGTCAGCATAACTGTGCACACCATTAGTAGCTTGTCTTCATATATATACGCTCTCCTTGGGCACATTACTTATAAACTCCGTATATAGTGATGGTATACCATATAGAGAATGACATACAACTAGTATAAGTTGAAGTATCTTACTTCTTGGGGTTATACAAGCACATTTTTTTCTCATAAAGACAAACAAATATGTGTAAAAGGCCGAGTCAATACCTACAACGACATGCCGAATATCATCGCCAACGGACAAGAGCAAATCAGCATAAAAAAATAAAAGCCGTCATTTACCAAGATAAGGCTCTTACACGTACTTTTGTACAAATGATAAAAATAGACGGATTTCTTTTTACCCTATTCGTATTTCTATTATGCGGAATTAGTAGCTGTAAGACAGCAAAAAAAGGTGAAGAAAATGCTGCGACTGCCACAGAAATAAAGAAACCACAATATTCCGCTGATAGTGCCTTTGGTTTCGTAGAAAAACAAGTGGCATTTGGGAATCGCATACCCGGTACTGCATCACACCAAGCATGTCGAGATTATCTAGTACAAAAACTTTCTGCCTATTGTGATACAGTAATTTTACAGTCCACTACAGTAAAATTATTTGATGGGAAGACCGTACCCTGCTACAACATCATAGGCACTTTTAATGCAGATGCAGCACGACGAATGCTATTGAGCGCACATTGGGACACTCGCCCCTATGCAGACCAAGACATACAGGATAAGACCAAAGCTATAGCAGGTGCAAATGATGGTGGCAGCGGTGTAGGCGTATTGCTGGAGGTGGCGCGACAACTACGTATGCAAAGACCAGAATATGGTATAGATATAATATTCTTCGATGTAGAAGACTGGGGACAGCCAGAGTTTTCCATGTTGCCACCTTCTGAAAACTCCTATTGCCTAGGCTCGCAATACTGGTCTCGCAATACACATATACGTGGCTATACGGCTCAGCAAGGCATACTATTGGATATGGTGGGGGGCAAGGGGGCTACCTTTACATTGGAAGGTACTTCCATGCGTTATGCACCTGAATTTATGCAAAAAGTATGGACGCTGGCAGCAGAATTAGGACATGGCAATTCTTTCGTGAAGACGGAGACTCCGCCAATCATTGACGACCATTATTATATTAATACAATTCTGGGAATTCCTACCATAGATATCATACATCACGACGCTTCCACACCTTCTGGATTCCCGCACTATTGGCACACCCATAATGACGACATGAGCAACGTGGACAAAACCTCGTTATCGGCAGTAGGAGAAACTATATTGGCAGTAATTTACAATCTGTAAACTTCATCTATTTTTTTTAGAGATAATTAATATGGATATTTGCGATATGCATTTTGAGACCAAAGCCATACGTACGCAGATGGAGCGCACGCAGCGTGAACATACATCACCTATATATATTACTTCTAGTTTCACCTTCGATGATGCTGAACAGGCACGTGCTTTATTTGCCGACGAATATGAAGGCAATATTTATTCGCGTTTCAGCAATCCTAATACTAGTGAATTTATAGAAAAAATGTGTGTACTAGAAGGCACGGAAGATGGCTTTGCCACGGCTACCGGTATGGCAGCAGTATTTGCCAGCTTTATGGCATTCGTGAAATCCGGAGACCACATTCTGGCTTCCAGTGCCCTTTTCTCTTCGTCTATGCGCATCTTAAACGAATTCTTGCCTAAATGGGGTATAGAGCATAGCTTCTTTGACATCAATAGTCCCGAGACTTGGGAGGCACAAATACGCCCCAATACTAAGATGATCTTTGCCGAGACACCTTCAAACCCAGGCTTGGTACTCATAGACTTAGAATACCTTTGCAATATAGGTAAGAAACACAACATCCTTGTAAATATTGACAATTGCTTTGCAACGCCATATTTACAAAATCCTGCCCTATATGGTGCAGATATTATTACGCATAGTGCCACCAAATTTATTGATGGACAAGGAAGAGTAGTAGGCGGCTGCATTCTAGCCTCCAAAGAACTGATAAAAGAAGTAAGAGCATTCTGCCGACAAACGGGTCCCGCCATGTCCCCTTTCAACGCATGGATATTGTCCAAAAGCTTAGAAACACTACATGTACGCATGGATAGGCATTGCACCAATGCCCTGTCATTAGCAGAATGGCTGTCGGAGCATCCTGAAATATTACATGTATCTTATCCATTCCTTCCCTCTCATCCTCAGTATGATTTAGCCCTACGCCAGATGAAGCAAGGCGGTGGTATCGTTACCTTTGAAGTAAAAGGCGGTATAGATAGAGGAAGGCGATTTTTAGACAACCTAAGGATGTTCTCTCATACTGCCAATCTTGGAGACTGTAGGACGATTGCTACCCATCCTGCTTCAACCACACATTCCAAGATAACTGAGAATGTCCGCAGAGCCGCAGGAATTAATGATGGTACAGTTAGAGTTTCTGTAGGATTGGAACATATAGATGACATCAAATCCGATATTCAACAATCTTTATCAGCAAGTATGTAATATTTACATACCTATAAATCGCGACCATACTATAGTGAAGAGTGCTCCAGCGGAGTAACCTACCCAGGCTATGAAGCCTATTCGCTTGGCATACCATAAGAAATCTATCTTCTCTATGCCCATAGCTGCCACTCCTGCTGCTGAGCCTATAATTAATATGGAGCCTCCTGTTCCAGCACAATAAGCTACAAAATGCCAAAAATGACTATCCGCGGGGAATTGCGACACATCATACATCCCTTGTACCGCCGCTACTAATGGCACATTATCTACTATGGCAGAAAGTAATCCTATGATATATATAATTACATTGTGGTTGCCAACATATTTGTCCATCCATTGAGCAAAAAGTGTAAGCACATGGCTGTACTCCAATGCTGCAACCGCGGATAATATCCCAAAGAAAAAAACAACAGTAGGCATATCTATCTTACTCATAGCCTTAAAGACCGAAAGTTTAACTTTCTCTTCAGAATTCTGGGCATTATGTAACATATCTATTATGAACCAAAAAACACCTAAACTAAACATCATTCCCATAAATGGTGGTAGGTGGGTAATTGTTTTATAAATTGGAACAGCTAAAAGAAGTGCAATTCCTAATACAAAGATTGAAATACTTGTAGATCGAGAAATGCCTGCATTTTCTTCTTGGATATTGAACACTAACTCTCCCTTGAACTTATTTGTAAACATCATTAGGGGAATAATCAAGCAAATTAAACCAGGAATAAAATTCTCTATGAACACTTTAAGTGGGGAAATTTGCCCACCATTCCACAATAGTGTAGTGGTTACATTGCCTATAGGTGACCAAGCTCCCCCTGCATTTGCAGCAACAATTACAACTCCTGCCAGCAACATACGTTCCTCCTTATCGTCAATAAGCTTTCTTAGCAATGTCACCATTACGATGGCAGTAGTAAGGTTGTCTAAAATTGCTCCCATAAAAAACGATACAAAACCTATAATCCACAAAAATTTCTTCTTATTCTTTGTCTGAATGATATCGGTGATGGCCTTGAATCCATTATGTAAGTCTATAACCTCTACAATAGTCATTGCACCTATAATAAATAGCAAGATTCCCGCTATCTCCGGCAGTACGACATGAAGGAAATCATGTTGTACTACGTGTATATCACCTGTAAGTGCAATTATTGTCCACATCAACACCCCTGTGAGCAGTGATGTAGCAGATTTGTCTATACTTATATTATGTTCTACGATAATGGCTATGTAGCCTATTATAAAGCATATAGTCAGAATTATGGATACTGTTGTCATTGAAAAAAACGACTAATGTAATGGTTTTTATAGAATTCAATTTTAAATCTAAATGAAAAAATATACTGCCGTAAAAAGTAATAGGACTATTTTTGTGTCATGGAAAATCAGCAGAGGACAGAGATAAGCACATTAGGAGAGTTTGGATTAATAGATAGAATTACAAAAAATTTTACTGCCATACATGATACCACAATTAGAGCTATAGGCGATGATGGTGCAGTATTACAGAATCAGGAAGGTCGCACTATTGTTACTACAGACATATTAGTAGAGGGCATACACTTTGATTTGAGCTATTGTCCGCTTCATTATCTTGGGTATAAAGCCGTATCCGTCAATATTTCAGATCTTTGTGCCATGAATGCTACGCCTCAACATATTCTCATCTCTCTAGCTATATCGAATAGATTCTCTGTAGAAGCTGTAGAAGCATTGTATGAAGGAGTGCGCAAAGCCTGCGAGGTATATAAGGTGGATCTGATAGGCGGCGACACCACCGCTTCCAACAAAGGACTGATTATCAATGTGGTTGCTATGGGTACTGCCGATGGCGCGAATATCACCTATAGGTCGGGGGCTAAGCCCGGAGACCTCGTATGTACCTCTGGTGACTTAGGCGCAGCATACATAGGATTACAAATATTAGAACGTGAGAAGTCCATTTACCAACAGCATCCCACTACCACGCCCAAGTTGAGTGGCTATGACTATATCATCCAACGACAGCTAAAGGCGGAAGCGAGAACAGATATTATTGATTATTTTAAGGATAATAAAATAACTCCTTCAGCAATGATAGACATCTCTGATGGACTTAGTTCTGAGCTATTACACCTTTGCCGTCAGTCCAAAACTGGGGCAATACTCTATGAGGCTCAAATTCCTATAGCCAAAGAAACATACAATACTGCGCTGGAGTTGAACATAGATCCTATCAACTGTGCGCTTAGTGGTGGCGAAGACTACGAGCTGCTATTCACAATATCTCCTGAACATAAACAAATTATTGACCAACACCCCGATATTTCTATAATAGGGGAAATCTTGGACGAAAACTTAGGCGTAAAGCTGCTTACAAAAGGTGAAAACCTGCATGATATTGTAGCTATAGGATGGAATAGCCTGCGTAACGAATAATATGTCTCTGATAATTTGCCATAGAACAATTTTTTTATGTCTTAGGCATTGTACATTTGCGATATATTAAGATGAAAGTAACAGATATTTTATTGCAAAAACAAGGACAATCCTTGGTATCCTTCGAGATACTTCCTCCTCTAAAAGGAAGGAGTATTGATTCCTTATATAGAATTTTGGACCCACTTATGGAATTCAAACCACCATTTGTTGATGTCACCTATCATCGAGAAGAATATGAATATAAACAGACTAAAGGCGGATATTTCGAGAAAATTGCCGTAAGAAAGCGACCCGGGACGGTAGGGATTTGTGCTGCAATAAAAAATAAGTATAATGTAGAAGCAGTTCCTCACCTCATTTGTGGTGGCTTCACCAAAGAAGAAACAGAAAATGCCCTAATAGATCTCAACTTCTTGGGTATTCACAATATTTTGGCATTGCGAGGTGATGCTCGCAAGCTAGAGAAAAAATTTATCCCTGAACCCAATGGCAATGCTTATGCATTGGACTTGGTATCACAAATCATGAGCATGAACAAGGGTAAATACCTAGATGATGATATTGTAAATGCGCATAAGACAGATTTTTGTATAAGTGTAGCCGGATATCCGGAAAAACACTTTGAAGCTGCTAACTACGAAGAAGATTTGGTCCGCCTGAAGGCAAAAGTAGATGCTGGGGCACAATACGTAGTTACACAGATGTTTTTCGACAATCAGGTTTACTATAATTTCGTAGAAGACTGTAGGAATATGGGTATTAATGTACCCATTATTCCAGGAATAAAACCTCTTACAAAGATAAGCCAGCTCAATTTTATCCCCAGCACCTTCTTCATAGATTTTCCCGACACCTTGGTGAAAGAAATTCGCAACTGCAAAAATGATGAGGATGCACGCAGGGTGGGTATAGAATGGTGCGTGCTACAATCTAAAGATTTATTGGCCAAAGGTGTACCTTGCCTACACTTATACACCATGAGTGATGTAGCTACAATAAAAGATGTCTGCGAGCAACTATTGTAAAACAAAAAAGCGCCTTGGAGTATCCAAGGCGCTTTCCTTTCTTGTGGTGTGGGGCGGGATCGAACCGCCGACACATGGATTTTCAGTCCATTGCTCTACCGACTGAGCTACCGCACCATTTTCGGGACTGCAAAGGTAGGTATATTTTCAATATTAGCAAGATAATTTAATAAAAAATCTGAGCTTCTGTATTAAATTTCTGGAAACACCTTTAGAAATCTTTGCTCAAAGAGAACAGAAACTTTGGATTATCATTTCTATACTGTGCATCTCGCGCCCATGCTAAATCCAAGCGCACAAAATATCCCAATAGTGTAGTCCGCAGTCCTACACCATAACTATAAACCATAGGGTTTCTATAATAATTCACAGTTACTTCTATAGGATTTCCAATATTGCTATTGGAAAGGGGCGTAGTTACGAGTTCTGAACGATAAGGATTGTCATTGTCAAAAAGTGTGAGTCCTTTATATGCTGCCCCCATGTCAAAAAAACCTATTAATTGAAAATTTTTGAAAAAAGATGATTTCAGAGGTCTTTGCAGCAAATAGGAGAACAAGGGCACTCGCAACTCCGAGTTTAGCACCGTAAAGCTGTTGCCATTGCGCGCATTTTGGGGATAACCACGCATATTCGTAACCACAGTCTGAAAAGCATAATTATATGACACGTCCGTAGGATTGTTGTAGTTATAACTCTGATTGAGCCAAGAATCTACGCCACCTAGAAAGTACAATATTTTCTCATGCCCGAAAGAGGATGCCCCTGCCAAGCGATTAGCCCAAATGATATTTTTGTGTATCTTCAAGTAATAGCGCATATCAAAGCCTACTGTAAATACGTCAGTTTTCTTACGTGACCAATCCTTAAAGAATTCGGTATAAGCCTTGCACTTGAAGCCTTCTGGGATATTGAACTGTATCTCTTTGGCATTGTCTTTCACATATTCCAGTCGTATTAGAGACCAATTCTCATTGATATCATCTCTAAAACCCAAGGTAAAAGTATCGGTATAGGCTACTAATAGTCTATCATTGCGATAGCCTACCGTAAGTCTTATACTCTTTGTTACATCTAAGGGATAGGACAGCCTAGCCTCTAGGTAGTGTGTTTTGGGTCGTCCTACCGCCGTATTATACTTACCGGCAGGGTACTCTATAGTCCCTACAATCTTATCAGAGCTTCTATAAAAAAGATAGCGTTGATCCAATCTCTTTTTTACATTGTTATAACTCACATACACATCTGTGCCGTCGAAGTTGGTAGGTATCCTAAAACCACCCACCAATCTATGATTTTCCAAAACATCTTTTACGCCAAAGGTAATCATGCCATTCAGTGTAGGCTGATTGAAAGCCCCTCCATTAATATTGTAATTTTGATAGGCAAATGGTAGTAAGCTGTTGTCCACCTGAGTTACCACATAATCCGAGGTAAACCTAGGTGTATAGGATACAATACGTGAAGCAAAAAACGGGGCATACTTGCGCTGCAATGAGACCTCATCACCTTGCTCAGCAACATTAGAAGAGCCGTTGATGACACCTATGGCAGAAATACTGTCTTTTTCTTTTTGAGTATAAATGGTATTATTAAAATCCGACTCAAAATAAAAGGCAAAGGTATCTACAACCAAGGCATCAATTTCAGTCTGATAGGCAGAAAGCTGTGTAATTTCTTCCTTGCTAATATCCGACTCCGAAGATTTTGATGAATTATCTCTATACACCGTAGATCTTGGCTTACGCAATTGTAAATCTACGGAAGTGGCTATAGGTTTCTTGGGTGCTGCCAATAGTGCTATGGCAGTACCATTGCGTTCCAAAGAAAATTCTTTTGCAGCATAGGCAAAATCTGACTGTGGCGACACTTCAGCGTTATAAGAGATGATAGGTGTAATTTCTATAATCGTGTCTCCACTTACCTCCTGTAAGGTTATAAGGGTATCGTATCCTGAGATATAGGGAGTAAGCGTACCAGCATAGATATTGTAGATGCCGCTTTCATCCGACAAGTAAGAAAATGTACCGTTCGACAGTGATGATACTCCTTTTTCTTGAGCAAAGCTAGTCTGGCTTAGCTCCGACAGCTTATAATTTTCTTGATTTATATTATAAAAATAGAGATCAAAATTCCCCAAAGGAAGGACAGAATCCAAAGACGGATTTGCCAAATCAGTGGTATTTCTATTAGAAACAAATAAAATACCGCTGATACTATCCCCTTGAGTATAATATGCAGGATATAAGTCATCAAACATATCATTAGTGACGGGCGTGAGGGCATCCAATACTAAATCATAAAGGAAGATATCGGACTGTCCTCGATGCTGACCAGAAAGTATCAGCTTATTACCATCGGGAGTATAGGCTATCTGATACACTCTGTCCAGTTTGCGTATCGGCTTGCTACTTACTTTTTTACCTTTATTATTAAAAATATGATGTTGTATTTCGTCACGGCGTTCATAGACCACACTTAAACGTGTAGCTCCGGGTGTCCACGCCAATAGGGGGTAGGAATAGTCAAAAGGATAATTATCGGACTTGAATCCCGCGCGCACGACCTTCTTCTTTTTGCCTGTGGCTATATCTTTGGTAAAGACTTTAAAAAATCCGCCTTGATGGATGCTGTATGCCAAATATTTTCCGTCAGGGGAGATTAATACGTGCTCTATATCCTTCTTGGCTGCGGTTTTTATCTTCTCTATATCTAGCTGCTGCCTATTGAAGGTATCTTGTACGTAAGTATCATAATAGTACTGTTCACAGGCTATCAAAATATTGTCTAATGATTCACCAACCACATAGTTAAAGCCATTATTTGCGCTCCTATTGATGCGTGTCATATACAATATATCTTGGATGGAAGCTTCTCCGAATCTGGCTTCAATATAGTGCCATACCGCCTGACCACCAAAATCAGGTTGCTGGGCTAGGAGTTTTTTCAATGAAGGGTTTTTAACATAAAGAAAGTAATTCCTCAACTCATCGTCCAAGGTAGTATTCCATCTACTGCCTATATAATTAGCAAGTCCGGGTTTGAACCATGCTGGCAGGCTCATCAGAAAAGTATTTTGCAATATCTCCTGCAAGTTTCCCCCTGTCATCATGGCACGAATATATAATTCTGCGAATCCCTTTTTCAGGGATTCTACGAGATGGTTATGATCTCCATCAAAATAGACAAAAAGTTTATTGTCAATAATCCGAGTAGTACCCCCTACATTGTAAAAGTCACGACCCAAACCCACATTGGTCTGTGCTAAATCGCTAATATCATTGTATATCAGTATCTCTATCTGAGAGTTAATGCGGTAATCTAGCTTCTCTTCCATATACTGGATGAGCTCTTCTCCTGCCAGCACTACAAACTTGCCCAGCTCCTGCCCTCCCATATAAAAATATACATGGAGATTCTCTGTCTCATAGTGCATAAATTCAAAGTCGTGGTACTGCACTCTATTTTGACCAAATTCTATCTGCGTGGTCTGTGACCACAGGATATTGCTACTTATAAGAAAAAATAATATGCTCCAAATCTTTGTCAACCGCATGAATTTTAGAGGTATAAAATAGTACCTTCGCCAATCAGAGGATAAATATACACAATAACGCAGGAGATATGATAGAAGTTGCATATTTTACTTATAACCCATTTTATGAAAACACGTATGTATTGTACAACGAAAAAAAGGAATGCATCATCATAGATCCCGGCAACTATTCCGCTAGTGAAAATGAAAATCTTTCATCTTTCATTAGCAGCCAGGGTCTTACTCCAGTGAGATTACTACTCACCCACGCCCACTTAGACCATATCTTCGGCACACAATACCTATACAATACCTACGGACTCACTCCCGAGATGCACAAAAATGAGCAAATGATTTGGGATGGCGCACCACTAGCTGGGCAGATGTTTGGGGTGCGGATGCCGCCCTTACCCACGGTAAGAACCTCCCTAGTAGAGGGTGAAGATATCCTGTGGCATGACGACAGGCTCAGCGTATTGTTTACGCCAGGACATTCTCCCGGCAGTGTATGCTTTGTGAACGATGATCAGCGCTGGGTCATAGGTGGTGATGTGTTATTCAATGGTAGTATAGGACGAACAGATTTACCCGGAGGTGATTACGATACACTCATCGCCTCTATACGCACACAACTCTATTGCTTGCCTGATGATTATACTGTTTATAGTGGTCATGGCGACACCACTACCATTGGCGATGAAAAGCGCAGCAATCCCTTTGTGAGGGGATAAATTTGGGCTATTATTTATATCCTATTTATACAGCATCTTGCCATCCATTACATTATAGATTTTACAGGTATTTTCTTGTTCTCCTTGTATATCTACTATGATTTTTTTCTCATAGCTCAACAATTTAGCTGAATTGATACTACCGTCTATGGCTATTGTACTTTCCCAAGAAAGGGTATTATTAAATAGGTTATAGGTTTGCAATTGCGCCTCAGATTTGCCTTTATTATAGAGCAAAACAAAATATTGCGAATTATTAGATGCCGTGGCAGCACGGGCAAACTTTGATTTTATGTTCGCAAGTTTGAAATCTTCGGCAAAATAAGAAATCCTATGTATTGCGCCACTATCTATAGGAAGTACGCCTATGATTGTAATGCCATCCAAGTCTGTGATGATTCCTCCCGTATTCATATCGAGGTTCTTTTTGCTGCCATTGGCAGTATGTATGAATACAGTTTTACTGGCACTGCCAAAAAGTATGGCTGCGCCAGTATAGGTTTGAAAATGAAGTATCTTTTTGCCAGATGTATCCTTGGTTTCTACTACGGTATGCCATAGCTTATGTCCTGCTGAATCGAACAATATCACATCTGTAAAGGTTTCATGCGGAATATCATGAATCCATATTACACCAGAATCGTTCTGTAGCAAGAAGTTTGTTTCGTCATTTGTAAGGCTATCTTTCACCACTTTTCCTTGCTTCTCAATATTAGGTGTAATCGTGGGCGAAGTAGAATATCTAAAGCCATTTCTATGTACGACACTAAATTTTTTATCCTCATATTGCCAACGATTTTTGGGGTGCAGGGTAATATTTTGACTATCGGGAATAGCTATAGAAGACATTTCAAAAGTTCTGAGATTCAGATACTGACCTCCTATAGGAAAAAACAGCAATTGCTCCTGTTCTATATGTAACACTTCTTGTTTAGGTGCTGGTTTTTGCTTGCAGCCGCTCAAACAAAATAATACGAACAATAAAAGATATGGCATGTGATAAAAATACGTACAGTATTATAGGTCAAAAAGTTATATTTTTTAGCATTTGTGGACAATGGAATTAAAATTGCTCTATTTTTGTTGTATATCAAAAAAGAATGGAAATGCATATTGGAGAATATACCGGTTTTATTACAGCAATAGCCTTGGGATTAGGATTAAGTGCCAGTTGTGGTTTCAGGGTGTTTTTACCCTTGCTGATGGCAAGCTTAGGTGCAAAATTCAACTTCCTTCCCATTACTGATAGCTTTGCTTGGATGGGTTCTATACCCGTAATTATCACATTAGCAGTTGCTACAGTTGCAGAGCTAGGCGCCTATTATATTCCTGTAATAGACAATGCTTTGGACTCACTAGCAGCTCCTGCTTCTGTAATTGCTGGCACTATGCTTAGTGCTTCGTTTCTCAATATTGACGACCCCATGATAAAATGGGGATTAGGACTTATCGTAGGTGGTGGAGCAGCTGGTGCCATACAGGCAGGCACTACTGCTACAAGATTGGCATCAACATTTACAACTGGTGGCATAGCCAACCCTATCATCACGACGATAGAGCATATTTTTGCTTTTGTAGGTTCTTTATTATCAATATTATTGCCTGTGGCTATGGCTGTACTCTTTATTGTACTTATTTTCTTCTTTCATATATGGATAGTGAGGTATTTCATTAGAAGACATAAGAAAGCCACAGTTGCAGTAAATGCACAGACATAGGCTTATTGCTCGTATATAATACTATATCTAATCAACATTGCTGACCCTTCGCTAACTAGCCCACACTTAGACCGCAGGGGTGTATAAATATATTACTTGCGACCAAACTATTATCTATAAGAAATACATTACACTATAACAAAAAAGGAGCTAGAACTTTGATTTCTAACTCCTTTTGCCTGTGGTCCCGCCTGGGCTCGAACCAGGGACCCCCTGATTATGAGTCAGGTGCTCTAACCGGCTGAGCTACAAGACCTGTTCCTCATCAGAAACGGACTGCAAAGGTAAAGATAAATTTTAATTCTCCAAAGGGATTGTAAAAGATTTTAGCTCCAATCATCCATATCGGCATCCTCTTTGTAGGGATTTTCATCTACAAAATGGCTGTTCTTGCGTATTTCTTCAATTTTTTTATCTTGCTTATGGATGTCGCTAAAAATTTTCTCCAACCTGAAGACTTCTTCCAAGGTATCGTCTCTATAGAAGTGTAATTCGGGGATACGACGAACTTTGTTCTTCATTTTATTACCAAGCAGCCTCCGCAATTCTTTGTTATTGGCATGAATATAGCCTAATATATCTTCGGGCTTAGGGGTATTAAATACGCCTAGGTAACATCTCGCTGTAAGTAAATCGGGAGTCATGCGCACCGCCGACACCGTCACCATTGCACCTTCCAATATTTCAGAGGCTTCATTCCTAAAGATGTCACTGAGGGCTACTTGTACCTGTTTTGCCACTTGCTGTTGTCGTATTGAGTCCATGATTGCTACAAAAATAAGTTATATTTGTGTTTATATGCCAAGTTTTTGGAAGGAGTTACTATATATACATAGAAGAGGCGTGATGGCTTACGCATTGTTCACACTGCTGTCTTCGCTGATGTCTGTGTTCTCCTTACTGATGTTGATACCCTTCCTTAGATTGCTCTTTTATGATATCAACAACAAAGATAAGAACATATTTTTTGAGCAGATGTTCTTACAAATTATTTCCGCACATGGCAAAATCCGCGCTTTAACGATATTGTGTGTCATAGCTGCCATAATTTTTTTTACAAAAAATATTTTTCGATATCTTGCGCAATACGTGTTAGCACCCATACGCAGCGGCATTATGGGGCAGTTGCGCAATCTTATGTATATCAATTTTTTACATAAAGACATTTTGCAAATAGAAAAAAAGGAGAAGGGAAAGGTATTGTCGCTGTTCATACAAGATGTGCAAGAAGTGGAATATGGTCTCATCTACTTTAGCGAAGCTATAATCAAAGAACCTGTGATATTAATGGTAACACTTTGCACCTTGTTTTGGATGAATTGGAAGCTTACTGCCATTGCCCTTTTGATGCTCCTAGTATCTGCTGCCATCATCGGAAAGGCACTACGCAGCCTCAAAATAAAATCTATTGCACTACAGCAGCTACAATCTTCCAATACAGCACTTATCAGCAGTACACTTCAAGGCTTTCTAGTTATCAGAACGATGCTGTCCAGTGATTTTTTTATGGCAATGTTTTCTGCTAAACAGGAAAAATGGAGACTCTTGCAGAATATTTTCTTACAGAAAAAAGAGTTGGCATCGCCCTTGGCGGAATTCTTGGGAATCTGTGTAGTGCTTTCGATATTGTGTATTGGAGGCATACAGGTATTGCAGCACGAAATGATGACTCCAGAAGTATTTATCACCTTTATAGTCGTATTCTCACAAATTATCAACCCCGCCAAATCTTTGAGCAATGCCATTAGTAACCTACAAAAATCTAAGGCCTCGTGGCAAGAAATTCAAGATTTTCTAGCCACAGAAAATATTCCTAATTTCAAAGAAAAAATATCCATATCGGGATTTGAAGAAGAGATATGTATAGAAAACTTAGCGTTAACTATCAAAGACAAAAATATTTTTAGTAAAATACAGCTATCTATTCGTAAGGGGGAACATATAGGCATATCGGGAATTACAGGTAGTGGCAAGAGTTCCTTTCTAAAATGTATCATGGGAATTATTCCATTTACCAGCGGTAATATCCTTATTGATGGCATAGCAATAGATAGTATTGATACGTCCAGTATTTGGAAGATTATGAACTATATTCCTCAAGATGGCGTAATATTTCCTATAACTATTAGAGAAAATATTGCTTTAGGTAGAGAGTATGACGATATGCAATGGCAGAAAGCAATAGTTACCACAGGAATGGTAGATGTCATCAGCAATCAAAATAGGGGATGGGATACTATTATGGATACCGAGCATCTCACCCTTAGCGGTGGCGAACGTCAGCGTATAGCTCTTGCGCGGGCTTTGCTTATGGAATCGCCCATACTCATCATGGATGAAGCCACCTCTGCCCTAGATAAGGCTACAGAAGATATGATTTTTGAAAACATATCGAAATACTATCCCCATCTCACCATTATAGGCGTGACGCATAGAAGTCAACATTCAGCTTTTTTTAGTCGCTGGTATGGGTTCTCAGAAATTTAAAGTGTCTATTCTTTGATAAATTTGAGCAGATACTGCTCTCTATCATCCTCTTTGAGTCTTAAGAAATATAATCCTCTAGGTAGTATATCTACACTCATAGCATTGCCAGATTGCCAAGAGCCACAAAGTACCACATTTCCCATAGGAGAAATAATCTCGTAATCATATAGTTGCCCTTGACTCATTTTAATATGTAAAAAATCTTTCACAGGATTTGGGTAAACTACATAATCTGCATTGATATACTGCTTCTTTATGGGTGTAGTTATGAGACCCAGTGCCGTATCTGCATTTAGGACAAAGAGTCCGTTCTGCATATCTAGAGCTATCAACCTTTTATTGGAAGGAAAAAGATAAGCTCCCCAGTTGCCTTTATATGCACCACCAGGGTTGCTGTAATTATGATTGCTGCCTACCGTCTGATAATGGGTGTCAAAGTAGCCTGCAACTACCGGCACTTCTCTATTGGAAAAGTCATATATCCATATTCCATCTTGATAGTAGGATAAAATCACTCTAGACCCAAATCCCGCAGCATAAATATTATGTGGTGTAGCCTTATATGTGGAATTAAACTTACATACCGCACTGATATCACTAAAGTCAGTAACATCTATAGCTTTAGCATCCAAGTCCTTAGGCACTTCATCTGTGAATACCAATGTTTTCTTATCTTCCAGCAAGGCAGCATTGTGATTATACGCCCCCCCACTCTCATAGTTGCTATAGCTACCTAATATAGAAAATTTATTCTGTACAGCATCATAGCGCAAGATAAATAGTCCCTGATAACCTACGGAGGCAAAGATGGTATCATTATAGCTTATGGCATCATGCACATTTCCAATAATAGTCGTAGGTATATCGTCATCGAGTTTACGAAGCAAGATAGGTGTTTCAGGATTTGTAACAATATCCCATACTGCTAGTGACGAGGACGATGTAGCATTATATTTCACACTAGATGTATATAAGTGCCCATTATCTACATATAGGGTATGACTTCTAGCAAAAATAGAATCCGACTGATGAACGAGTTTTACGCTATCTGGTAGTGGCGACAGGTCAATAATTTGTAAGGCATTGGGCATGGCATCATCACTAACGATATAAGCGTAATGACCATAGGTATGTACTTCACGCCACGTACACGAAGGCTTTGCACCTTTGACATAGTCGCGAACTACTGGAGACTGCTCAATACTTATATCTATAAAATATGTGCCATCGGCAGAAGCAACAATGGCATATTGCCGCCCCTCAGCTTCATACCCAAAACATCCACTATAGCGATTGCCAGCTACGCCTATACTTGCATTAGCACCATCCCAGCGAGATAGCAGCCCAATATGCTGTGCATTATATACTTGCGCAATTGTATTATTGAAAGCAAAAAAGACACATAGTAATACCCCAAATTTACTACTCATATACCTGCCACTATGATATATAAAACATTTGCAGGCAGTGAAAATAAAAGACCATCAAAACGGTCTAAAAAGCCCCCATGTCCAGGTAGAATACTTCCTGTATCTTTTATGGCTAAATTTCTCTTTATCATGCTCTCTGCAAGGTCACCATTCGTACTCATGATAGCTGTAATTACTGCCATCATAAAGTAATGAAATAAACTAACTTCGGAATACCCCAATTTGGGAAATAGCCAATATACCAATCCCGAAAATAGAATTGCTGCCACAGCACCGCCTATAGTGCCTTCCCAAGTCTTTTTTGGAGACAATCGAGGGTACAACTTATTCTTGCCAAATTTTCTTCCTACTAAGTAGGCAAAAGAATCATTGGTCCATGCAAAAATCATCACTGCCAAAAGATAATTGCTATGATAGGTAAAATTATCTCTGTCAAAAACCAAGAAACTGGCAGAGGCAAAAGGCACGACGATATAAAAAACAGCCATCACATTGAAGCATACGTTGAGAAACGGACTGTCAGTATTGTGATACATTTCTATTAGCAACCACATCAGCGGAAAGGCTGCTATTATAGAAATAAATATTAAGTCTATTTTGGCACTTGCTACCAAGAAAATGACACCAAATATTGTAGTTCCAAATGCTGTATTAAGTATTTTATATAAAAACTTCCAATCATCGCTACCTACAATCCTGCTTTCCAGCATCTTATAGTATTCACTTATTGATAGAATAATTAACAAGCCAAATATGATAAGGAAAGTATTTTCGCCATACACTATGGCTGAAATCATTATAGTTACAAAAATTATTCCCGTAATAATTCGGGTACGCAACTCACTATTCATATTAATAACTACAAAAATACATTTATATATTTAAAAAATACAGATACATACGTAGTATCATAAGATGGGAGACTTCTTAGTGTTTTTTTCTCTAAATGATTTTGAAGACTGTACAAAATAAAAATACACTACCACAAAGCCTACGGTAGAGATGATTACTAGGTATAAGGGAATGGATTCCTGTACCTCCATAGTAATAGACTGCCCTCTCAATACCGTAATATATAAGGCTATCACTGCCATCGCATTATTCAGGAGATGTGTAAATATAGGCATGACAAGACTTCCTGAATAATAATACATATAGCCCAGTAATAGTCCTAATGCAATACGAGGCAAAAAAGTATAAAATTCAAAATGACTAAAAGCAAAGAAAAATGCACTAAACAATACTGCCAAATGGAAATTGCCAAAGACCTTGTAAGATATACGTTGGATAACTCCCCTAAAAAAAAATTCCTCGCAAATAGCTGGAATTATGGCTATCATAAAGAGGTTTATGATAAATATTGTCGCACTCTTATCGTCCATAAAAGCTACAACATACTCTTTGGCAAGTTTTTCCAAGTCTATTAGTTCCTTTTCTAAGGCTGACCATCCATCCGGAAAACTTATCTTCCCATTCATCTCCGCTAATAACCCTACTAATGGATAGATACTTAATATGAGTACTACGGCCATAAACAGCCACTTTAAATCAAAATCGGATATTAGCGAAAAGTAGCCGAATGGCTTATAGGTAATCAAGAATCCATAGAGTAGTGATGGCAATAGGAATCCCAGTATTGTACTGGCTATCTGGGTGAATCGCATGATTGCTATATCATTATGCTGTAAGGATTTTATATGCCTAGCAACACCCTGTATGCCTAGTACATCATGAATATATTGAATACATAAGGATGAAAATCCTAGGCAAGCTATCCATAATAATATGGCGGCTATAAGTTGCTGGGATGGTAAAAGTTCCGAAAAAACACCCTTTTGATTAGGCATGGCACTACAAAGATGTATATTTGTGATAACATATAATAATATAGTCTCTATTAATTAGTATCTATGCATGACAGTGCCCTCCTGCGTTTTGGATTACTTTTACCATAAATATCACAAGTTTTATTCATAAAACAACTCGAATATCAGCAGTATATGGAAAACACCCACGACAACAGCAGCAGCTATGATTCTGAAATACTACAAGGCAATATTGTCAAAATTAAGGATATTATTCTCCCTGAATTTCCGCTACTGCTAGCACCTATGGAAGATGTGAGCGACCCACCTTTCAGGCATCTGTGTAAGCTACATGGTGCAGATCTCATGTACACAGAATTTATCTCTTCGGAAGGGCTTATCCGCGATGCACACAAAAGCCTCCAAAAGTTGGACATCTATGACCATGAGCGTCCTATAGGCATCCAATTATTTGGGGGTGAGGAGAGTGCCATGATAGAAGCGGCACGTATTGCTGAAACTGCCAATCCCACCCTTATTGATATAAATTATGGTTGTCCTGTAAATAAGGTAGTATGTAAGATGGCAGGCGCAGGCATACTACAAGATATTCCTAAGATGATAAGACTTACACGGGAAGTAGTAAATGCAGTACATCTTCCTGTAACGGTAAAGACGAGATTGGGGTGGGACGAAGGCTCAAAGAATGTAGTGGAGGTTGCAGAACGCCTTCAGGATATAGGAATCGCAGCAATCACTATACATGGACGTACACGTAAGCAGATGTACAAAGGAGATGCAGATTGGACACTTATAGGTGAAGTGAAGAACAATGCCAGAATGCATATTCCTGTCTTCGGCAATGGCGACATTGATACTCCACAAAAGGCTGTAGAATACAAAAATCGCTATGGTGTAGATGGCATCATGGTAGGAAGAGCCGCCATAGGCAATCCTTGGATATTTGACCAAATTAAATATTACTTAAATACGGGAAGCCTACTTCCTGAACCCCTGATACAAGATAGAATCGCAGCAATAAAAGAACACCTAAACCGCTCTATACTATGGAAAGGAGAGAAACTTGGCATTCTGGAAATGCGCCAGCATTATTCCAACTATTTGAAAGGCATTCCACATAGCAAACCTTATAGAATGAGATTGGTGCAAAACTATAATTATCTGGAATTGCTAGAAATTCTGGAAGAGATGACTACACATGTATTTCCAATACATGCTGTTGAAGGGCATGAACATACTTTGGGGTGATAAATGATTCCATCTTACCAGAACACTTATTTATATCTTCCCACAATAGCACATCAAACTGTATCGTAAGCATTCCACAAGTTACAAATTTCTCGGGAGCACTGCCACATAGATATTCTGCAAGTTCACTAAGCAAGGGTTCATGTCCTACCATACATATATGATTATACTTATCATTTTGCTGCTGTAATGTCTTGACCACATTGCCAACTTTGCCATAGTATAATACTTTAGAAATCTTTATATTTTTATGAGGATACCCTATCCAGTCTCCTAGATTAATTGCCGTATGTATGGCACGAGTAGCTGGGCTACAAAGTATTTTGTCCAAAGTAAATTTTTTGACAAAAATGTAATTACCCAAAAGTGTGGTATTTTCTATACCTCTACTACTTAATGGTCTAATGAGATCCTGTAAGCTAGAATCTTCCCAACTAGACTTAGCATGTCGGATGAGTGTAACTGTGCGCAAGTACTATAGTCTTTTACTTCCTCCCAATCTGTATCCTATGTCAAAATGTATAACCATATTACGATAATCTCCCGGAGGAGCAGTAAACTCCTTCTGGAAAATGTCCCGGATGCCTATAGTACCTTGCATCCCAAAAAGCATCTTATTACGCAATTCATAGCTTACTCCAAATTTGGTACCGTAGTCTATTTTGTTGAATCTTTTACTCTCATCGAATACTACGGGCTCTGCCAGAAGGCTGCCATCGCCCGTAATCACTTCTGTTGCCATTCCTGTCATTTGACTTCTCAACAAAAAAGCTACATATCCGCCCAATTCTACTCTCCAGCCTTTGCGTATGCTGTATTCCACCATTACAGGAACAGAAACATAGTGATTATTAAATAAGCCATCTTTTACGACAGTGTACATAATATTGGCAGTATCATATACATAAATTGTGCCCGTAGAGGTGATGATAGGAAGGTCTCCGACATATACCACATCTTTGTAAGGTGTCTCAAAAGCGGTCTTCATCCAGTAATAATGCACTCCTATCTTGCCTGCCCACTTTGGTGTAAAGCGATAATTGTAGTATGCGGATAATGATGGTGCGGGCTTTGGCAAGCCTTTGGCGCCTACCACCAGCGGGCCTAAAGGAAACCCTAAACTTATGCCCCCCTTGAATGATATGTCATTGTGACGAAATCTCGCTTTTTCTTTAGGCATGGCATCTTTAGGCTTCATAGTACCATACATACTTATGGAAGTAAGCATAAGTAATAGAAATAATAAAAATAATTTTCTCATGATTTTATTTTTAATATGTGATTTTTACAGCATCTACAAACATAGTGCTGCCTTCCTGACCCTGTAGTTCACTGGCACCTTCACTAGAGGCAAAATATATGACTATCTTATCAGGTATCTCTGTAGTTTTATATTTTAAAGGTAAGTCAAATTTTGTATATGTAGTCTTTGTCTCGGATGTAATCATATTTGCAAAACCTATAGTATCTGTAATCTTTTTACCACTCACTGTCTTTTGCTTGGTTACAAAACAATAAACACTACAAGAATCTCCGGCTACAGAATAATATTTGTAATAGCCACTTATGGACTTGGGTCTTTTCTTGAAGCCCTTGCCAAAGCTTATGGATTGTAATGGGTTACTCAAATTAGGCTTAAAGTCTCCAGAAGCTATGGTGCCACCTACTATTAATCCCGCCCATTTTCCGGTACGTATCATGGCTGCATATTTTCCGGAATAAGCACTATCATTACCTACTCTGAATACTGTAGCCGGAATAGTATTGATAATATCGCGACTTTTATTGGGCGTAGCCCAAAAACATGATGGTTCTGGGTCTAGATATTTCTTGGAGGTAGAAGGTTTCCAATATTCAAAATCTAAATTCGGTATAGATGTGTAGAATTTTTTTGTAGGATCTTGTATCTCTGTGCATATTATCGAGGAACCGGTAGTGTCCTCAATACCTATTTCTGGTTTTTCTATGACTATTTTTTTACATTGGACAGAAGTGAAAGTAAATATCAAGGCTATGACAAACAATAATATATAGGACTTTTTATGCATTATAGATTCTTAAAATATTGTTAAATACAAATATACTATATTTTTCTTTTCAAAAATTATGCCTGATTGTAATGTGGATATTATTTAGGCACTATCCATGATGAAGGATTTAGCTTACTTTCTCCTTTCCAAATTTCTAGGTGTACTTCTGTTTGGTTGTCATCATCGGTATAGGCACGACCTATAGATTGCTTAGTATTTACAGTTTGTCCTTTCTCTACAAAGACATTTTCCAGATTAGTATATACTGAAAAATATTCTCCGTGATTGATAATAACTGCATTTTTAAAGGTAGGATTAGCAATAATACTTACTACCTTTCCTTCGAATATGGAGCGTACTGATGCCCCTTGTACAGAGCGGAAGTCCACTCCATTATTCTCCATTATTACATTATTCAGTTCCGGATGCTCATAAGTGCCAAAAGATTTGGAAATAAATCCTTTTTCTACTGGCCAAGGCAATTTTCCTTTGTTCTTATAAAAACTTACTGATAACTTGTCTGAGGCTTCTGGAGCGTTGCTAACTTTGGTAGTTGTGCTGCTGCTTGTCTTGGTGGATTTAGGGGTCTTAGTAGTCGTCTTAGTAGGCTTGGTTGTAGTATTTTCTGCGAGTTTCTTTTTTTCTTCTTCTTGTTTCTTTTGTAATGCTAATTTCTGTTCTTGTATTTCTTTCTGTATAGCTTGTTGAATTTCGGCATCTAATTTCTTGGATTCTGCCTTTTTATTATTGAGCTCTTCTGCCAACTGGGTTTCTCTCATTCTGAGGGACTCTATGGTTTTATTTTTTGCCGTAATAGATTTATTAAGTTCCTCTTTCTGTAATTTATGGCTATGTAAGAGCGTTTGCTTTTCTAATTTTTTTGAATTTACCTCTGAAATACCTTTTCCCAATGATGCTTTGATACGCTGAATTTCTCTAAACTGTACTTTTCTATGTTCTCCGACTTTTCTAAGGTAATTTAATCTTCGTACAGATTCCCCAAAATTTTGCGCACTAACAATAAAAAGTAGCTTATCTGTAAGCCTAAAGTATTTGTAATTGATATATATAGAGCGCTTATATTCTTCTTTCAGCTTTACAAGGGTAGCCTCTAGAGACATCAGCGTATCTATCTTATTTTTGATGACGGAGGTAAAATTCTTAACTTCGGATTCTGTATTAGATATTAGCGATTGCCTGAGAGATATTTGCTTTTCTATAGTTACCAAGTCAGATAGTGATGCTTCTTTGGTATATTGTGTCTTCTTGAGTAAGTCCTGAGTGAATTTAATTTCCTTCTGTAGCTTTGCCTTTTTCTGTTCTAAGGTCTTTCGTGAGGTAGATGTCTTCGCCCAACTGTATCCCCAGATACAGCCTATCAAGCATAATACTATGACCTTTCTACTTTGCACGTGTATATTTATCTGATACTATAAAGGTGTAGTCTAAGGGGCTTACAATCTCAATTTTGTCAAAAATTGCTTCTAAAGCAATAGAATTTTTGCCATACTGAATTTGTATATCTCGCTTGTACGACCACCATTTATTATTGAATCCTTTATAGTCATCAAATTGTGCTTGTAAATTTCTGTGATGTAAAGTGTCTGACACACTCATTTCTTTCAACAAGGTGTTGATTGTATCAATTTTTGCGGTAGCTACAGCTTTTTGATACGCACCTTCTAAGAGAAATTTTCCTAAAATTGTGTCTTTGCTTATATATTGGGCTGACACTAAATTACCTAAAAATACATTCTCTAAATCGGAGAAGGGGATTGCTAATCCTGCTTTCTTTTCCAGATAGCTGTAGGGCTCTGCCCAATACTTTTTACTTAGTTTATCCAATATAAAAATGGAGTCTTTGCGTATGAGTACTCTCACCCCTTCTATACCTAATATGGACATGGACATCCATATTTTCTCACCTTTCTTCCATCGTAGCGTTGTGCTGAAACTTCTTGTAGTACCATTCATTGTTCCCTTCATTTTCAGCTTAGCACTCAGCTCATTGAAAGGAGCTACTTTAGCATTTGTAGCGAGATGTAGTGGATGATACTGCACCATATCTTTGATAGTAGTATCTATAGCCACTGTAGGCTTTTTTGCTATGGTTTTTGGTGTAGGTTTCTGTGATGCTGTGGGCGTAGACTTTTGTGCGCTTTGGATATAGCTACAACCTGCTATTATAAAAATACCCATCAGGTATATGGATATACCAAAAATTTTCATAGTAATGTTATTATTTTTGATTTACTTCAGAAATCTTTTTATTCAGGCTGTCTCCATTACCTCCTAATTGTAAGGCCTTCTGCCAAGAGGATATTGCCTTCTCTATATTGCCTAATTTGATATATACATCACCTATATGTTCTATGATGACCTCATTTGTCTTGCCTTCTTCTGTATGTAGGGCTTTCTCGAAATAAGTAAGGGCATCCTCATATTTTCCCTGCTTATATTTAATCCACCCATAAGTATCTAAGAATGAAGCATTATCAGGCAACAGCATCAATGAGCGTTTACTCATAAGTTCCGCTTTTTTGAGGCTTTCGTTTCGTTCAGAAAGATAATAGGCGTAATTATTTAAGGAATAGGCGTTATTAGGGTCTATTTCTAGTGCCACCTCATAAGCACTATCCATCTTTTCAAAATATTTGAGCTCGTAACATGCATCTGCCAGCGTGGTGTACATCTGGCTTTTGAGCTGCTGGTTGTCTATGTTTTTTTTGAGACCTTTGTCCAAGGTGTCTATTACTGCCTGATAATTTTTCAGTTGGTAATTGGCGAGCGCATTGTAGAAATAGCCCATCTCGTCATTGGGATTTTTGCGGATACCTATAGTTGAGTTCTCTTGTAGAGCCTTATAGTCCTGCATGTCGGCGCACAAAATGTATAGTTGCAAGAAGACGGTACTAGGGACTTCTGATTCCTTAATTATAGCTTTTTCATACCATTGTTTTGCTTGTAAAGAATCATTGATTTGATAATAAAAATCCCCTTGGGCGGCAAGTGCTTTCACATCATTGGGGTGTGTCTTGTTTATTAATGCGACTATTGTCTGGGCTTCGTCCTTGAGCGTGGAGTCTTCACCCAAATCTTCTAACAAGGGTATGAAGGCAATAATCTTACTATCTATATCCGTCTTGGGATTGGCAAAGATAGAATTGAGTATTTTATTATACTCTTCTTTTTTGTCTTGAAATTTGTAAAGACTCGCCAAAGACAGTAGTGCTTTTTGATCGTCGGGATTAATTTTTAATATTTTATTATAGGCATCTTCTGCTTTATCAAAATTCCTTGTAGATTCATACAGCTCCCCCAACATGCCGTAATATGAGGCTTCTTCAGGGTATTCTTTTATCAATTTTTGCACTTCATTGATTGCGCCATCTATTTTATTTATTTCTGTATAGATATTGACTTTCTCCATGATAATATCTGGCAAAGGCCCCTGTAGGCTTTCGAGTTTGTCGAATACAGCTATAGCTTCTTTAGTTTTGCTAGACTGCAACAGCATATACGCCCAATCGTAGTAAAAGTCGTAATCTTTTGGATGCTTTGCTATATACTGTTCATAGGTCTTGGCGGCACCCGAGAAGTCCATTTTCTCTGCCTTAGATTCTGCCAAATAGATGTAATACCACTCATTATCGCTATTGAGCTTTACTGCTTTTTCTCCATAAGTAACGGCCATTGCGTAGTCTCCCAACTCATAAAATATTCTGCATAGTTCGTAGGCGGCGGCATGATTGGCAGGGTCATCCTTGAGTATTGCTCTGAATTTCTGTATAGCCTCATCTGTATTTTCTAGAGACTTTGATTGTATGGCATCAATAAATGCGGACTCACGTTGCAAGCGTTTACCTATAGATTCTGAGGACTGGGGAGTGGTGTCATTGATTTTTTTGTTTTTCTTGCCTTTGGCAAAGGCTGGAAGCTGTAGCACAATTATTAGTAATACAATAAGTGCAGGGAATAGGTTTTTATTAAATATTATAGAATTGTTTCTAGGCATTATTCAGTAATTTCGCTATAGTCACTAATGCTATAATCGGAGGCACTTCCTTGTATCTTGGCATTAGCCCCTATCATAGCATTTTGTATGACTTTATTTGCAATATATGTACCATTTTGAATTAATGTATTAGCAATAACACTATTTAATATTATGCTGTTGTCACCTATAGTTACAGAAGGTCCTATTATTGCGTTTTTTAGTGTGATATTTTTGCCAAAATAACAGGGCGGTATGATTACACAATTCTCTGTCGTTGGTTCTGATGATGCTAATTGAGAGGATTTTATTTTCAACCATCGCTTATTAGTATGAACTACTGCTTCTTTGTTACCACAATCCAACCACTCATCTATCTCGCCAGGGTAGTATTTCAGCCCTTCTTTCTTGAGCATTTCCATAGCATCTGTAAGTTGATACTCCCCTTTGGTAGTCAAATTATTGTCGAGAAGATATTGCATAGCTTCTTTCAATCTTATCCCATCTTTGAAATAATATATGCCTACTATGGCTAGATCGGAGATGAAGTCTGTAGGCTTCTCAACAAAGTTCTCTATATGACCTTCTTCTGCTATAGTTACTACGCCATAGGCACTAGGGTCGGAGACTTTTTGTACAAAGATGACACCATCTTTTTCTGTATCTATAACATACTCTGTCCTAAAAAGGGTATCTGCGAAAGCAACTACTGTTTTTCCTGTGAGGAGCTCTTGTGCACACATAATAGCATGGGCAGTACCTAAAGGCTGATCCTGATAATAGATTTTCCCATTAGCCCCTAGATGTCTGGCGACATCCAATAGCGATTGTTCTACTTCTTTGCCAAAGTCGCCTATAACAAAACCTATATTATCTGGTTTCTCGGGACAAAAGCTGATAATATCTTCTGCAAGCCACTCTACAATGGGTTTTCCTGCTACATGTACTAGGGGTTTGGGTGTCGTAAGCGTATGTGGGCGAAGCCTAGAGCCTCGTCCTGCCATAGGAATAATAATGTTCATCTTCGTTATTTGATACCTGTATGTCCAAAGCCACCCTCGCCTCTTTCGGTTTCGGTGAGCTCATCTACTTCCAATAAATCTACTTTTTCTATCTTATTTATAATCATCTGGGCTATGCGCTCCCCAGTATTGATGACTGTGGACTCATTGGATAAGTTTATCATCAATATTTTTATTTCGCCGCGATAGTCGCTATCTATAGTACCTGGAGCATTGAGGACACTCAATCCTTTTTTTAGTGCCAGCCCACTACGAGGTCGTATTTGGGCTTCATAACCATCGGGAAGCTCTATATATATTCCTGTAGGTATTAGCGCACGCTGTAGAGGCTTGAGCATAATAGGCTCTTTGAGATGTGCCCGCATATCTAATCCTACAGATCCTGAAGTCTCATATTGAGGTATAGGATTGTCGGAATTATTTACAATTCTAATCTTCTTTATTGCCATGTTTCAAAATTACGTAGATTAATCGGAAAATTTATCTGCTAATGAAAGCAACATTTTTGAAATGTAAATATAAATACATAAAAAGAAACAAAATAATTCCACCTGCTCCTAATAAAATCATAGGAAGGCTTAATTCCTTGATTTGTAATATATATACATATATTGTTGTTGGTAGTAGTGAGAATATTACAATCTTAAAAATTTCATACATAGGATATGGTATGGGATAATATTTTTTTTCTAATACATATCCGATAATAACCATAGTGAAATAGCACAGAAAGGTAGCCCAAGCACTACCCATAAAGCCCATAGTCGGCACAAGCCAGTAATTCAGCACTATGGTAATAACGGCACCTAGTATTGCAATAATAGCACCGAAGTAGGTTCTATCTGTTATCTTGTACCATGTAGATATATTGAAATAAATACCCAAACAAAGATTTGCCGCCAATAATATGGGTACTACTTGCCATCCTGTAGCATAGGGGATGAAGCGAATGGGATTACCATGTAGCAGAATCTTATATATGATGGGCGTAGCACAGGTAATGGCAGCAAAGAGAAACATTCCTACTCCTATAAAATAATGCATGGTACTTGCATATACTTTTTTTGCATCGCTATTGCCGGCATGGGCAAAGAAGTAGGGCTCTGCCGCATAGCGGTATGCCTGTATGAACAATGACATCAGCATCGCCAGCTTATAATTAAAACTATAAATCCCAAGTTGCGTTTTATTTTCTATGGGACTATAGGGCAATAATCTCTCCAGCATAATCCTATCGAGCATCTCATTTATCATTCCAGCAAAACCTACGACCATTATGGGCAAGGCATAGGGTATCATTTGCTTGTACAATGCACTTGTAGGCATAGCCACAGAAGTCGCAATTAGGGGTATAAAACCTATGAGTATCATAGCACTACCTATAAGATTCCCAATAAATATTGTACTTACTTTGTGTGTGGCTATATATCCCAATATGCCTTCATTATATTCTCCTGAGGTTACTATATATAATAAAGCTGTTGTAATAGAAAGCATCAGCATGATATTAAGCACTTTCAGCAAGGCAAATCTTAAAGGGCGATGTGTAGCTCTAAGATAAGCAAATGGCAAGGCCGACAGGGCATCAAAGATGAGTATTCCTGCAAAGAACAGGACATACTCCACTTCTTCAGGCTCTTGTACCCAATAAGATATAGGCTTCTGCGACAGGAAACAGAACGCTCCGAAAATGATGCTTGCAAGTGTTACGGACGAGAAGGTAGTGCCAAATACTTGTCGTGGATGCTTTGCTTTGGTAAAGTATCGGAAGAATGTGGTCTCCATACCATGAGTAAGTACCACCATGATAAATCCGGCATAGGCATAGAATTTTGCATATACACCATATTCTGCTGGTGTGATATAGAGTACTATTACGAAACCAAAGAGGTAGTTTATCAGCCTCGCTAAGATGCTGCTCAGCCCATAGGCCGCAGTATCTTTAGCCAGTTTTTTTATTATGCTCACGCATTAGCATTTTCGTAGGCTACAATTTTATCTTTTCTACTCAAAAGATAATCTAAGTCATCGTATCCATTTAGAAGGCATGTTTTCTTATAGCTATTGATGTCAAATGATATAGATATATTAAGCTCCTCCATGTACACCTTCTGTTGTTCTAAGTTCACTACAAACTCTGTACGTGGATTGGTCAAGACGGCATCCATCATCAGTTTTAGTTCTTCAGGGCTCACCGTTATGGGCAACAGCCCATTATTTAGTGCATTATTTTTGAATATATCTGCAAAGAAACTGGATATCACCACCCTAAACCCATAGTCATATATAGCCCACGCTGCATGTTCCCGGCTGCTGCCACAGCCAAAATTTTTGCCTGCGAGCAGGATTTTGCCTTGATATTGGGATTTATTTAGTACAAAATCCCCATTGGGCATATCATCATTAGCATATCGCCAATCGCGAAATAAATTGTCGCCAAAGCCTTCTCTGGATGTAGCCTTTAGGAAGCGAGCCGGAATAATCTGGTCTGTATCTATATCTTCCAAAGGCAAGGGTACTGCCGTAGTATATAGCTTTTGAAATTTTTCCATAGGGTAAAAGTATAGCTTTTCCTCTAAAAAATTATCATCTCCTATCCTAAAGAAAAATATGCCTTGCGATGACTTTTTACTATACTAAATTTTTACCTTGAAAAGTATCCGACTAATATCTGAGGCTGAAATAATATGAAAATATCTCTATCCATTCTTGGGCTGAATGGTAATTATGGGCTTTTCCTGAGAAGGATTTTTATCAGAAGTAAATTTATCTTTGAAAAAATCGGGTACTTTGATGCCAAAGTGCTGTAGTACCGAGATGATGAGCACTACGGCTACAGCCTCATCCAGATTGCCCAACAGGGGTATATTATCAGGAATAAATTCAAAGAATCCCGCAGTAGGATTAATAAGGTACAGTACAGCCATTGCTCCTACCAAAATTGCCATTGCGTCTTTTTTCATTTTTGTTGTTTTACTCATAGAAACAGACAAATCATGACAATCATCTCATGTGATGCTATTTTTATACTATTTTTAACTAAAAAAGGATTGCTAAGGCTGATAATATCCTGCATTCTTCTCTTGTGCCTCGGTAAGTTTGGGGCTAATTTTGCCTATAGATATGTGTATGCCTGCTAAGGCATAGGGTTTTTGTCCATTGATATTGGTATATCCGTGAAAGCCCCAGCCCATTACGTGTTTTATTTTTTTTGGTGTAAAAGTAAACCCTACTTTTATCGGAAATGAGGGTCCTTTGAAATATACTGATGGAGTTGCATTACATACGAGGCTATCTGCATCGGTACATCTTTCTTCATTCTTCACGTCCCCCCAGTTATAGCCCATCCCTGCTGAAATATTGAAGATGGTATTTTTCATCCGTCGTGAGAATCCATACATGAATAAGGCTTCATTGAGCTTATTGATACCAGAGCCATTAAAATTTTGGGCATAGCTCAATATGAATAAATTAAACTTGTATTTGGTGGTAAAACTTGCGCCTACATGATGACCCAATACACCATACCCATATTGTACATCCACATAAGTAAATAAGTTTAGGTCGTTGATATATTTATGTCTTAGCGTATCCTGAGCCTGAACACTATGAAGAATGACTATAGACAATATGTAATATAATACTCTGTTCATTGCCTACAACTACTTTTGAATAATATCATATATTTCTCAGCCTCATCAAGGACTTCGGGCTTCACATCGGCAGTAAGGATATCTTTCGTCATCAGCAATGCTTCGTAGGCTCTCCATGCAGCACACCAATCTTTCTCGCTCTGTATTTGTGTTACTATGAGTGTGTGTATCAGTTGTATGCATAGGCTTTTGCCGTCTAGGGCTACTGCTTTTTCTATATATGGCATTGCCTTATCAGGATGTAGATAGTCGTCCATTGCTGTAAGGTACGCTAAGCACATTAATTCCGAAGCCGAGAGTTTGGAGACTGTCAGATTTTTTTTACATTTATATTTTAGCTTTAAATAATCAGCATAAACAGGGGCATTGTGCTGTCCTCCGAATCGCCATCCGAGTGCATTGATTAAGGCTGCCTTCTCTCCGTTGCTTACACTTGGGCTAGAAAGGAACTTACACGAATTTTGGTTGAGATATGCGTCATCCTTTGCTTTAACTATAATATTACTTTCTTTGTATATAGTATAAAAAGAAATAGATGTAAGTGGGGAGTCAGCATATACTTTCAATATTACCGATAAGGACAACAGGATAGTGGTGCTAATTTTTATCATTTATCTTACTAATAAAAATGAACCTTTTTTTTCTATGGTATTGCCGCTGCTGTCCTCAAACATGAGGTGGTAAATATAGCTATCGTTTGGGGCAATTTCGCCTTTAGATGTACCATCCCATCCTTTTCTATAATCGTCTGTAGAAAACAATGCTCGATACCATCTGTCGTAGATGGTGAGCGTGTAATTCTTGGGGGTATAGAATACAAAATTAGGTATAAAAACGCTGTTGGTTTTATTATTACTTATAGGGTTAAATGCATTAGGTGCAAATATCTTTGGTGTAGGCTTCAGGCATATCACATTAGAATAAGAGCTGTCTTTGATGGTAACTCCCGAGGGTAGTGTATAATCATATACAGCCTCTAAATAGAAGCATACTTCATATAATGTATCCAACTCAAAAACATTCTTTTGCGTGTGTGTTGTAGTACTATTATTTGTAGTTTTGACTAACACGGTGTCGCCTAATTTTATTGTATATATATTTATCTTGGTATTTTTGGCGTCTTTGAGGTAAAAATTATTCCAAGAGATATTCGCATCTAAAGCCTCATCTTCGCCGTCCAAGAAGATAGTGTTTCCAATATTGGTAAAAAATGGATTGTTGCAGCTATCTAGTGCTACAATTCTGTAATAATAGTACTCTTGGCTGGGTTTTGCAGAAAAGTCAGTAAAAATTAACTGGTATTTATCCCCGATTCTACTTACGCCACTAGTAAGCTTTGTAAATGTAATGCTGTCAAAGCTCCGCTCCACGTCATACCCTATAATATCGGCAAGGGTATCTATGTGGTAGGTGATAAAGACATTCTCTCCGAGTACAGTAATATTGGATATAGCATGATACTCAGGGGATGTATATACATCCCCGACTATACACTGCAAATTGGCATAGGAGGTATCGCCATTACTCAATGCTGCATATATACGGATGCATACTATTTCTCCATCAGGAATATCTTCTACTAATATACTGAAGCTATCTGAGGGTACTGTATATTCATTTTCAAATAGGAGGTCTAGACCTCTCGCTACCTTAGCACCATAGGAGAGAATTGTTGTGTTTGGGGCGAAATAGGATGTCCACTCTATTGTTGCGGACTGGGTACACTTATCTACAAAAGGAGCTTTGGCAAACATCGTGGTGGCAGGTGCTGAGATGTCGCCATTTCTACCCTTGGGATCGGGAAAGTTTTCGCAATATTCAAAAGTGCGTACTTGGTAGCTATTGGGTCTGGAAGATGCTGTTGCAAGGTAATCTGTATATTGTGTATTCAGTCTTCCAAAGACAGTATCGGTGCTTCCTGATGGTAGATATACAATGTACCCAATAACTTCTTTATAAGGTGAGGCTTTCCAATCTAAGGTCACGCTATAATCTACATTCACACTCACGAAATCAATAATCACAGGAGGTTTCTGATTAGGATTATTGTCCAAAGTGTCGGACTGGGGCAGTGAAGGTGCTGCGCCACCTAGTGTTCTCCTTGCCTGCATATACACATAATAGATGGTACTATTATCCCCTACATTGAGTGTGGTAGATGTTTGTGCGGGATTGGTAATCGTTTGTGCCAACGTATAAGAACCGTTGCGCTGGGTAGAAGTATATATTTCGTACTGCTGGAAATTAGCAAGTACAGTAGGTATATTCCATAGTAACTCTATATCTGTATTGGAGGCGGTAAGATTGTGTACACAGGTGAGTACTGGTGCTTCTAGTAGGGGACTCTGCGCCCAAGACTGTATGGATAACAAAATAACTGTTATATGGAGGAGATATTTTTTCATTTATCCTGCAATAATGGTATAGAAACTATCTTTGTGCAATAATTGTTGTGCCAAAGATTTCAAAGTTACGGCATCCGTATCTTTTATGCCTCTAGAGATACTAAAGAACTTATCCATAGGTGTTGATTCTACATAATAATCTTTGAATGTTGTGGCAAGGTTGAAAGGTCCGTCTATGCGCTGCAATAATCTTCCCATGAGATAATTTTTTGCCAAGTTCATTTCTTCGTCTGCTATTTCTTCCTCTTGTAAACGCTGCATTTCCCAAAATATTTCTTTTATACAATCGTCAACATATTTTTTATCGGTATCGGTATTGATATATAATAAATGATCGTATTTGAATGACTGCCATGCTGAATATATGCCATAAGTATAGCCTTTATCTTCTCTGATATTTGTCATTAGCCTAGACCCAAAGTAGCCTCCCAATATGGTATTCAATAGTACAAATGCGGGGAACTGATCATCCATTCTTCCAAATATTCTCCTTCCTATTGTTATCGTAGCCTGCACAGATTTGGGTACAGGTATATGAATTGTTTTTTGGGTAGAGGGATGTAGCTGATGGTGCTTTGGTGTCTCTACTTCAGCAGAAACTTCTGTAGTGAGAAGATATTTTTGTACGAGCAGCAAGTGTGCCTCTTGGTAGTTTCCGGATAGTATTATTGTAGGCGTTATTTTGTGCAACGATAGATAATATTGCAATATGTCTTCTCGTGAAATTGCTTCTATAGTCTGCTCTGAAGAGGAGTATCCATAGGGATGATTAGCTCCAAAAAGTGCTTCTCTGAAATGCTTGTCGGCATGATAGTCGGTCTTTTCTATACTTACTTTTAGTCTGGCTGCGGCATTCTTCTTGTATATTTCCAATTCTTTTTCAGGGAATACTATAGCTGTAATACAGGTTCTCAGCAAATCTAATATCGGCTCTAAATGCTTGAGCATACAATGACCGCTAATAGTGAAAGTATTATACCCGGCAGTAGCCTTTATATCTGCACCATAATATTCTATTTTCTCCGCTAGTTCATACGCTGTCCATTTTTCGGTACCGCTCTTTATCAGTTGTGCACATGCGGCGGCTACGGAGTGCTTCGCCTCTGTCCATCTGCCGGCATCCCATATTACCTCTATTTTTATAATATCTTGCTCATAGCCTCCAAATCCATATATGCGTGCATGTTCATTAGCATAGATTGGGGTAGTAGCAGGAAATTTATGGGGTAGTATGTCGTGTACGTGAGGCTTTCTCATGGGCGGTTTTTTAGATAATATAATATCGAAGATTGTGAGGGCTGTAAATAATTTTTGGCAAAACTTGCTATATCTTCTGCCTTTACGGCTTCAAAATATGCTTCTTCCTTGTTGATGCGCTCAGTATCACCTAGTGAGGCGTAGTAGGCTAGACTTATGGCTTTATTGAGCAAACTAGTGTCTGAAAATTGCATGTATGTAAGCATCTTATTTTTTACCTTTCGCAATTCATTGTCATCTATAGGTGCGGTCTCAATATTTCTTATTTCTTCAAAGATTTTTTCTTTTGCTAGTTCTACATCTATGCCTTCGCTCAGCTTGCCTTCTATGACAAATAATCCCACATCATGACTGCCACTTATATATGCATCAATATTTACAAATAACTTCATTTCTTTGACCAGTTTCTGATATAACCTAGATGAAGCTCCATTGGACAGGATATCTGAAAGTACATCTGCTACATAAAACTCCTTGGCAAGTCGGTGTGGCATCTTATAGGCTATATACAGGGCATCTAAGGGCACATCTGCATGTACGGTCTTGACTACTTGCTGTAATTGCATCGGCTCTTCAGGGCAAGATGGAGGTATTGTGCCGGGCTTGGAAATATGACCCACCCACTTTTCGGCTAATATTTTCGCCTCGGTGGCGGCAATATTTCCGGCTATCACCAATGTAGCATTACAAGGAGCATAGTATTTTTCATAAAACTCTCTTACATCTTCCAAGGTGGCTTCTTCTACATGGGACAAGGCTTTGCCTATAGTAGGCCACTTGTAAGGATGGGAAATATAGGTCATCTCTCTAAGGATGTGCCATACGTCGCCATAAGGCTGGGATATATAGTGTTCTTTGAACTCTTCACATACTACCTTTCTCTGCACATTGAGCGATTTATGGTTAATATTGAGATGCAGCATTCTATCTGCTTCCAACCATAATGCTGTTTCTATATTTTCCTTGGGCAGGATATCGTAATAGTTGGTAAAGTCGTTGTTGGTAAAAGCGTTATTAGAACCTCCGGCTATCTGTAGTTCATTGTCAAAATCTGTAGCATGTTTACTTCCTCCAAACATGAGATGCTCAAAGAGATGCGCAAATCCTGTACGCTCGGGGTTTTCATGCTTAGCTCCTACATTGTACAATATATTGATAATCACGAATGGACTTTGGCTGTCTTCATGATGGATGAAGGACATTCCATTGGCAAGATTTTGTTGTGAATAGCTTATCATTTATGACAAAAGTAGCCATATTAAATGCTTGTATTTATTAACTTTTCATAAATACCTACACTTGCATAGGCGAGTCATTGGAATCGTCAAAAAAGGTGCTACTTCTTTGGGGTACAGGCAGGAGCTGTCTGTCCACTGGTGCAACACTTGTTTTTGCTCTTGGACTTAGTACATGTACTAGGGCATGATTTGGTAGTATTACTGCCTATAACACTTACTTCATAGCCTGTCTTTTGTGCGAGCTGTGCTACTACTTTTGCTTCTGAGGTTACGCTCTTGTCTATGGTGATGACGGCATTTCCAGCATCAGCACTTACAGATTCTGTAGTGGTTACACCTTCAATATCATTAAGCACTTGCTTTACTTTATTTTCGCATCCGGAGCAGTGCATGCCCTTTACATTGAGTTTTACTAAAGTAGGTTCTGCTGCTATCATTGGGAGTACCACCATAGCCACCATGCATATCATCATTATTATTTTCTTCATATATCCTGTTTTTTATTTGAATACATCAATAATCGTACCCTATTTCATCACAAACAATGCTATAAATAAGACAGAAAACAAACACAACATACTTAGCGCCACCAGCATCTTACTATTTCTCTTGAATCCTATTATTCCTAATGGTATGGTAAGTATCACCAGCGTAAGCTTCATGTGGAATACCCCTGGAAGATTTGACATCCCTCTCTGCACTACAAGATATATTCCCGATGCCAAAAACAGTACAGAAAGTAACATCTCCAAAGCTATGGTCTTGCTTTTGTACCACAGAAATTTTTCTTGTGTAGAAAGTAGAAAAAATAAGCCTTTGACATTGTATATGACAAAATATGAGATGGCAAATGCCATGTGAATATTTTTGAGTACTAAGTAATCCATAATTTTTTTTTCAAATATATACAAAAAAATAGGAAACAGTAAAAATGATACTTTGTTTAGAAGAATCTTCCACTCAGCACACTTATATCATCATCGAATTGATTTTCACCTCTGAACTTGGCCAAATCCTCAAATAATAGTTTGTTGAATTGGGTTGTAGCGAGGTTTTTATTATTTTGGACAAAATCGTATAGTCGCTCGCTGCCATAAGGAAGTCCGTCAGTATTCATCAACTCGGTAAGTCCGTCAGTATAACAAAATATCAAAGAATTGTCCTGCAATATTAGGGTTTCGCTATCCAGAGTAGGAATATATTCAAATACACCCAGCAATGTACATCCTTTTTCCAAAAGATATATGCTGTCATTACCTGCCATCATGGGTGGTGTATGTCCGGCATTGATATATTGTAATTCTTTGGTAAGTATGTTGTATTTTGCTATGAATAAGGTGATGAAGCCATCTCCTTTAGTGATAGAAAATACTTTTTTATTCAGTTTGAATACTAAATCTTCCAGTGTCTTGAAATAGGCAGTAGCTGCATTGAGATAGGCTTGAATATTCGCCATTACCAGTGCTGCCGCCACCCCCTTTCCTGAGATATCTGCTATGCAAAATACAAACTCATTCTTGCTGATGTGTATGACATCATAGTAGTCGCCACCTATCCCCTTAAAGGGTAAATATTTGCCTGAAAATTCATACAAAGAATTTTTGGGCAATTGTGCCGGCAACAGCATATTCTGCACTTTGGATGCCAGCTCTAGTTCCTTGTCGTACTGTAGTCTTTCTAATTCTTTTTTGAAGAGCCTTTTGTTTTCTACTGCCAACAAAATAATATTGCTTACTGTCTGCAAAAAAGACAATATATCTTTATCAGAGCCCAAACTTTCGTTAAAAGGCTTACTTGCCAAAATCACTGCTAGAGGCTGCTCTTTGTGATTTACAGAAATGGCATATCTGAACAAAGCATGATTTTCTAGGATAGTGGATTGCTTATAGGCATCAATAGTCGTAAGAAAATCTTCTTCTATACCTACATTTTTATCAAAGGCTACCACCCATCTGCCTTGGTAAGTACATACTATATATTTGTCAATACGTAGATGCTCGTCTAAAAGTTCTCTATATCTTAGGAACAGTGCCTCCGCCGATGCATTGTGATTTACGGACTGGGTAAGTTCCAATATTAGCTGTAATTGAAATGATTTTTCTTCAGAAGAAAAATCGGTAACTGTCTTTGCCTCTACTGCACTATGCATATTATCTTGAGGTCAGGTTATTGTCTAGTGCATAAAGGATGAGTTCTGAAGTGGTATTTACGCCTAGTTTCTTCATAATATTTTTCTTGTGTGTATATACGGTATGCGTACTTAGGAAGAGGTCTCCAGCTATTGTTTTGGCAGATTTCCCCAGTGCTGTATGTTTTATTATTTCTATCTCGCGAGAGGATAAATTGCATGGGCTGCAATCTTTAATTTTTGTGCCTGATTTAGTATCATGAACTAGCTCCAGAATTTTGTGACACATCATACTGTTACCGTTATATACGGCATATACTGCTTGGAATATTTCTTTACTGTCACATGTTTTTGTAAGAAATCCTTTACAGTGGAACTGTATAGATAGCCTTACATCCTGCATATTCGCACCTTCAGCGATGAGTATAATATGACAGTCGGGCTGCAATTGTCGTATCTGCTTGATACTCTGCCATCCGAATATGTCATTATATAGTGGGTCTATACATACTATATCTATAGTGTGCTCTCTAAGTATAGCCCATAGCTCTCTCTTATTGACAGCTTCTCCTACTATATTAATATCGGAATTACTATTGCCAAACATCTTTCCGAGTCCAAATCTGGACAAATCTTGTGCATCGGCTATTACTACGTTTATCATAGTATTTATTATATGTATTTACACAAAAGTATTTTATTTTCCTAATTTTACCAAAGAATATATTGCAGTATATAACATGTTACAAAGTTTTAGCTACCATCCTCCCTTACGAGGTGCATACGACCACCGCCTTGCTCCCATATTTTATGAAGCATCCGTACATGCTTATAATGATAAGGACTATGTCACCTCTATTGACAACCTCATCGGATACCTTACTCATGACACACATGAAAGAAAAGAAGATATAGATGGCCGATATGTATATACGCTTCCTCATGGCTCCATAGTAATTACAGTATCTATTGATAAGGAAAAGGATATTGTACACATAAGAGCTCCTTTCGTCTCTATTGCGGAGAGCAAGGTGATACCTCTATTACGCAAGGCCACTCAACTCAATTTTTCACCACTGGTATTATCGCGAATCCTCTTGGAAGGCAATGCCATGTATTTCGACTATAAGACAATCCTTGAAGACACAGATCCGGATAAGCTATACGATATTTTGAGGGAAATATGCTTGCAAGCAGATACTTATGATGATGAGTTTATTCTTAAGTTTAATGCTACTAGGCTTCATAGTCCCGAAATTATCCCTTTTGATGATGGTAAGAAAGAGGAGGCATGGCAAAATGTACTATTGTACGTAAAGGAGGCAGATATTGCTATACAATATTTTGAATCCAAGCGCATGAACGGATTTATTTGGGACATCTTGGCTATAGTCATGATGAAACTGGATTACTACTTACAGCCACAGGGTTATCTACGGAAACTGATAGAAGATGCCTTAGATTATCTATTTGGAGAAGCAGAGATAAGTGATCGGATACATAAAGGGAGGATATTCTTACAGCAATTGGTACAAATAGATAAGCAGGTTTTTTTTGAAAGCCTCTATAGTATAAAGATACTTATTCCTTATAAAGAGGTGTATGGTACCGAGGCCTTTCGCAAGCAGCTTCACGCACCACTCATACAGGCACAAGACGAGTATAGAAGTATGGACTTTTATGGTTGTGTATTTACTATCCAATACCATCTGTTGCGCTTATGCTATAAAGGCAATTTTGACCAAATATATTCTGATGCCATACATCACTGTTTAGAAAATTCGCACAACAAGCCTATGGCTGAGGCTGCGACATTGATGCTTGAGGGTTTTGAAGCATTGATGACAATAGAACCTCAGAGTAGGATTCCTGAGGAAGATAAACGTATTGAAGCTAAGAAAGGTTTTTTTGCTAAGCTTTTCGGTAAATAATAGTCTATGGTAATTGAAAATTTTGCTAAAATAAAATCTGCGGTGTACAAGATAAATACCGCCAATGGCTCTGGCACATGCTTTAAGATTGCTCCCGACAATATCTTTGTAACCAACTATCATGTCATTGCGGGATGCAAAAAAATATCTATAGAAGATCACAACAAAGACAGGTATGTGGCTACTGTACGATACATAAATCCCGAAACAGATATAGCCATACTCATGGGGGCCGACGAGCTTATCCATACCTTGCCTTTCCATGAACCTTCTACTATAGAAGCCGGCAACTATGTGAGTGTGCTGGGCTTCCCTTTCGGTATGCCATTTACGGTTACCGAAGGTATCGTTTCTAACGCAAAGCAGATTCTGGAGGGAAAGCATTATATCCAGACCGATGCTGCCATAAATCCTGGCAATAGTGGGGGTCCCGTGGTCAATAGTGATGGAAATATTATAGGCGTTACCACCTCCAAATTCACCCAAGCAGACAATGTGGGCTTTGCCATACCAGCACAGATACTATGGGAAGAGTTGCACACCTATCATAGTGTTGCTAATGTGCCTTTTGCTATTAAATGCAATTCATGCAAGAATGCTGTTACCGAGCATACCGAATATTGTATGCACTGTGGTGCAGATGTGGACACACATCTTTTCGATGATTATGTTGTAAATCCATTGGCTGAATTTATAGAAAAATCTATCGCAGCCCTCAAAACTGACCCTGTCCTCGCTAGAGCCGGCAAAGAGTACTGGGAGTTCTATCATGGCAGCTCATTGATAAAGATATATGTCCATAATCATAAATATCTATATGCAACATCTCCGCTAAATAATCTGCCTTCCCAGAATCTAGAAAGTCTTTATAGATACTTGCTTTCCAACCCTGTAAGTCCCTATCAACTGGGCATAGACAATCATCAGATATATATTTCGTACAGAACCCATCTTTCAGATATTTTGGATAATAGCAATCATGATATACAACAACTATTGACACAAATGCTTACTACTGCCGATGATATGGATGACTTCTTTGTAAAAGAATTTGGCTGTGAAAAAACAAGTTTTGCAAAATTCTAAATCAAATATCATGAGCAACAAAAGTCTTATACAAAGGTTTTTCACCATAGATAGTAGCAGGTTCAAAAATGCTCGTCAACAAAGACTTCTATTGGTAGATATTTTTATGCTGATATTGGTAGTAATAAACCTATCATTTTTTCTATTTCAATATTCATTCGGATTCAAAACTTTCAACAGCCTAATTTTGTGGGTTCTGCCGAATTTTCACAGCTTTTACACTGAAAATATATATCCTAATTTTGAGATAATAGATTTATGCTTTGTTGCGGTATTTCTTTTGGAATTATCTATTCGCTGGGGACTTGCGATATATAGAAAGACTTATGAGAAATGGTTCTTTTATCCATTCGTACATTGGTATGATACACTAGGCTGTATCCCCATGAGCGGGGCATTGAAATTTTTAAGACTATTCAGAGTTTTTAGTATGCTATATCGTTTCCAGCGCTTAGGCATCGTAGATTATACTTCTACATACGTTTACCGTACTTTCTTGAAATATTTGAATATACTTGTAGAGGAAATTTCGGACAGAGTAGTTGCCAATGTTATTGAAACCGCACAGCGCGAGGTTCAAAAGGACAATCCACTTGCCGAGAAAATTGTGAAGGAAGTACTAAAGCCTCAAGAAGAGATATTAGTAGATTTTGCTAGCAAAACAGTGAGTAGTGCTGTCACTGGCACCTATTACAATCGGCGTGATGAGCTCAACACTTATCTGAGAAGTGTTATCACCAAAGCTGTAGATGAGAATAGAGAAGTGAAAACTATTGCGCTAATTCCTGGAGTTGGCAAGCCTATCACTCAGCTATTGGATAGTGCTATACATAATATCACTTTCAATGTAATAGATAATATTATGGAAGATCTAGCAAAAAACAGAGACAATGATGCTATTCGATATATAATTGACAATATCTTAGATAGCCTAGAACATAAAGACAGCATCGAAGAGTCGCAACTCAAATCTATGGCTAAAACTATCACCATAGATGTTCTGGAAATGATCAAACAGCAGGTATTGGTAAAAGAGTGGAAAGCAAAAGAATTGGAAGAAAAAGCTACACGCCTACACGAAGACCTCAAAAAAAGAATGCATGAGCTTGAAGAAGAATAGAATCCCTATTTTCCAAGATGCGATATGGCTGCTCTTTCTTGTACTTTGCGGCATAAAAGTACTTTGGGGCATCATGCATCATGTGGATGTCATGATGACTGATGATGCCGGATATATGACTTTGGCTTCCTATTTTCCAAAAAATTTGTTCATAATCCAGTTTGGCCCTTTATATACTACTGCTCTGCGAATAATACAAGTATTTACAAGCGACCCTGTACATGTTTACTATATATTGTTGAGCAGTATGACTGTGCTACCCTCCTTGTCCTTGTATTATTTTCTACGTAAGGCTGGAAACATTCTTCCTGTTTGGGCATTTGTATTCTCCTTATCTTTTTTGCTTTCTTCAGAGAATATGCTTTTTGCTACATGGAGTCGCATCTCACATTTTGCGATATCGGTAGCATTGGTGGGCTTAGCAAACCTCAGCACAGAGACCTCTCCTTCCAGAATACTTTATAAAGGCTTGCTGCTATTATTTTTTCTTGGGTTCATACGTCCGGAATACCACGTAGGGTTTTTTATACTCCTATTTTTAGCTATAGGTTATTGGCTATTTATCGTGAAATCTCTACCCGAAAAAGAAGTACGGAAGCCTTTGGGCATTTTTTTGGTAATATCATTGGTATTCTCAGTACTTATGAGCCCGCTGAAAGGCACTCGTTCTTATGAAGCATTTTCACAGCAATTTGCTTTCAACTACTGTGAATGGCACAAACTGAGTTACTATCACTTTGCAGACTGGGAGATTATTTCTAATCAAACCTTCGGTAAATTTAATAAGCTCAGTCAGGCCTATCAACATAATCCTGAAATTTTTACTAAGCATATATATTACAATATAGAACAGTATTTCTATAAAGGTGTCATCGCAATAAGAGAGGTTATTTTTCCGTCAAAGGTATTTCCATTCTCTACTATCCTCGCCTGGATTATTATTATTGCGATACTCTTTATTTTTATACTTATCGGTAAAAAATCTTTCTTAGAAAATCTAAAGAGACAATGGCTATTCGGTCTCGTAGTGCTATCGCTTACGCTGCCATCTGCCGCGGCATCTATCATTTACTATACACGTGAACACTACAGGATACTTGCCATTCCTTTCTTTTACTATATGCTTATTTTTATTATCAGTGCTATAAAACTACCGATTTCTCCAAAAATTATAAAGACCGTGGGCATCCTTCTAGTCCTATTTATATGCTTGCGACTACCTTCGGTAAAAGATTATCCCACCCAAGATTTATGGCACACTTATACAAAACAAACTAACCTCGGTGCTATTCGCCTTGCTCGCTCCTTGCATATCCAAGACACCATAGTAAACACCAATCATGAAGGCGGGCTAAATATTTTCATACAATCTTATGCCAAAAACATAGACCCACGCAAAAAAGCAGAAAATGAACATTTTGAAGATTTCTTACTAAAGAATAATATAAATTCCGTCTATTATACTACGGCTTACAACCACAACTTCAGGTATAAGAATGACAGCACATGGCATAGATTCTTAGAACATCCCGAATTATTTAATTTCGTTCGCTACAATATTCCTAGCACAGAAGGCATACTTTACTTTAGAAAAGATATACTAAAGTAGTTTTTGATAATTAACCCCCAGCTGTTGCCTTTATGATTAATATCTTATCTGAAGGTTGTAAAATATATGTGGCATAAGCACTTTTAGGTACTACCGTATCGTTTACTGCCAAGGCGTATCCTCTGGTAATTTCCATTCCTTGCTGCTGTAAAAGTTCCTGAACGGTGATAGACACTTGCGATGCCACCTCCTCCCCATTGATATATATCTTCATCATCAGCACCTAAAAACGGAGATCCTCTACATGTACACTCGGAAAATCTTTAGCATTAAATTTAAAAAAAGTATCCTGTAACCCTGCATTGGTATTAATAGATGTCACGGTATAAGTATATCTGGTACCATTGCGGTCAAACACCTTAAATTGCTTCACTAATTGAGACTTTTTGTCTATCCATATACGCACCTTGAAGAACGGCTTATCTTTATTTTTTGGGGTAAGATCTACAATTTGACAGGGTACTTCTGCAATATTCTCAATACCTCCAAGCATATAGAAAAAGTCTGTTTGGTAGATAGAATAAATATTTGTAGGCGTAATCTCATCGGCAGAAGGTTCGTAGTCATTGATTTGAACTTCGTTCAAATCCTTCATATATGTCCATACTGTCTTCTTATCACAAAATATGGACTGATCAGGTAATACGATTTTATACATATCGCCCTTCACAAAGACTTGTCCATTTCTTACCGTAGTCTTGCTATTAGGCACTTCTATAGTTTGAGAAAATTTTGCAGACACTGAAGGGTAGGTTTTATATACTTTCAGCGCATTATCCAGTACAGTTTTAGCTTTAGGGTCACTCTGCGCAAGTATATTTTGGAACAATGACAATACAGCAAACAGTAATATGTAGCTCAATTTTTTACTCATGGAAATATAATTATCCGAGGTGCTGCAAAATCTGTTCCAATTCTTCCATGCTCGTAACTTTCACCTCGCGAGCCTTAGAGCCTAGATTGGGACCCACTACGCCTGCGGCTTCTAATTGATCCATCAATCTTCCTGCTCTATTGTACCCCAACTTCATCTTACGCTGTATCAAAGAAGTAGAACCTATCTGGTGCATGACAATAAGACGGGCTGCTTCATCAAACATAGGATCCTTGTCGCCCAAGAAGTCTCCATCCATATCCGAATCATCATTAGGATCTACATATTCTGGCAGCAGATAGGGTTCTGGCGGTGCTTGTTGGCCTTCTATAAATTCTGCTATGCGCTCTACTTCTGGAGTATCTACAAAGGCACATTGTAAGCGTATGATGTCGCCACCTACGGATACCAGCATATCTCCCCTTCCTATCAGCTGATCTGCACCGCCAGCATCCAAGATAGTACGTGAATCTATCTTGGACGACACCTTGAAGGCTATACGTGCTGGAAAATTCGCCTTTATGGTGCCTGTGATAATATTTACTGAAGGGCGCTGTGTGGCTATCACCAAATGTATGCCTATGGCTCTCGCCAACTGTGCCAAGCGCGCAATAGGTGTCTCAATTTCTTTGCCGGCAGTCATCATCAGGTCGGCGAACTCGTCTATAACCAAAACGATATAGGGTAAGAATCTATGTCCATTTTGTGGATTTAGCTTGCGATCTCTGAATTTTTGATTATATTCTTTGATATGTCGTACCTCCGCAGCCTTCAGCAAGTTGTAGCGATTATCCATTTCTATACACAAAGCGTTAAGGGTATATATCACTTTTTTCGTGTCAGTAATTATGGCATCGCCGTCATTAGGGAGCTTAGCAAGAAAATGATTCTCTATCTTCTTGTATAGGGTGAGCTCTACTTTCTTGGGATCTACTAAAATTAATTTCAACTCCGAAGGATGCTTTTTATATAAGAGAGAAACCAATAAAGCATTCAGCCCCACAGACTTCCCTTGTCCTGTAGCTCCAGCCATAAGTAAATGTGGTGCTTTTGCCAAGTCTATGATATAGTTCTCATTGGCAATAGTTTTTCCTAACGCTACCGGCAGGTCGAAGTCACTATGCACAAATTTTTCTGATGCCAATAAAGACTTCATAGACACAACGCTCTTTTTGATATTGGGTACTTCTATGCCTATGGTGCCCTTACCGGGTATGGGGGCTATGATGCGTATGCCCAATGCTGCCAAACTCAGGGCTATGTCGTCTTCTAAGTTTTTGATCTTAGATATACGTATGCCCGGTGCTGGCACAATCTCGTATAAGGTAACTGTAGGCCCCACAGTAGCCTTTATCTTGGATATTTCTATGCTGTAATTCCGTAAAGTCTCTACAATCTGGTTCTTATTCTTTTCCAACTCTTCCCTATTAATAGATATTTGACCATCACCATGCTCATCGAGGAGTGTAAGTATAGGATATTGATATTGTGAAAGATCTAAAGTAGGGTCGTAAGGAATATTCAGGCTGCCGGGTTCTGCTGCTGCTACGACATCTGCGATGGGTTCTATTACGGGTGGCGTATCTATCTCCAAATCGCTATGAATGGTTGTTTTTGATTTTTTATTTTTATTAAAATCAAATTCTAAAATCTTGTCTTTGTCCCACTCCTCATCTTGAAGTACATCATAGGTGTCATCATGAAAATGTGGCGTAGGCGGTTTTTTCTCTTCTGGAATGATGCTTTCTCCTAGATACTGTTCATCAGCATCCATAGAAATGCCTTCTTCTTCGTCAAGGTTCTTGAACAAGTCCCTAATGATATTGGAAGATTTTGATTTCTTCTCTACACTAGGTTTCTGCTGGTGGTTTTCAATTTTATGAATAAGTGCTGACAATGGATTCTTGAAGCGATTATATAGGTAAATCAGTATAATAGCCAACAATGCCAGTCCCAAACCCAATCTCCCTATCAGCGTGGACAACCACATATATAGCATATCCCCAAGTCCCCCACCCCAAGGAAAAATAGCCTCAGGAGCAACATATACTGCGGCTAGAACTATCAAGAGCGTAACAATTATGGCGTGTAGTGTCCATTTCAGCAATTTGAAAAAATAGCTCCCTGTAGCTAAATTATATCCTAGTGCAAATACAAGAGTTATCCATACAGGAGCAGCTATACCAAAGAGGTCATATACGAGCACATGGCTTAGCCACGCTCCCAATCGCCCCATTGCATTGGATACGGTAAGGGTCTTGCTGAAAATAATACGCCAGCTAAATTCTAATACCTTGTCCTGATCTTCCTGCCACGTAAAAAAATAGGATACAAATCCTATAAACATCACCACAGCTAGAACGATGCACACTATCCCAATGATAGTACGCACACGCTCTGGCGTAAGGAAGGGCGCAGTGACTTCCTCAGACTCTTTTCTATTTTTTCTCTTCTGCTCTGCCATAAACAAAGGGGCAAACGCCCAAAAATACGAGCCTTTGCACAAACTTACATTTAACATACTGTGGATAAGCCCATATAATAACTATGATAACGGTCTCACCTTAGAAATAGCAACTTCTAAATAGGGAATTGGAATAGTATTTGTTAAATTATACATGTGTATATAAATAATAATACCTATTTTTCCGTTTAATATAAATCATAAAATCGTGTACCATGCAAAGAATCAAATTACTATTAGTTTTTACTTTGGCATTCCTGCTAATAAACATATCTTCTACTATGGGGCAGGATAAATACAAGTTACAGTGGGAGGCTATTGACAAGGCTATAGCCGAGTCCCGCCAGCGCGACGTCTTACAACTCAGCAATGCCATTCTTTCTACAGCACACCCTAATAGAGATGTGGAAGCCTACGTCAAAGCCACCTTATATAAGTATAATGCCCTAAATATTATAGAAGAAGAAAGTTTCCTTCTGATTCGGGACTCACTTGCTGCCCAGATTCTAGGCACTTCGGGTGCCGCAAAGGCACTCTTACAGATGATGCTCGCCGACTATTATAATAGTTTTTATCAAAACTATAGATATGAAATCATAGATAGAAAACAGATGACGGAAAATATAAGTGACGATTTTAGAACTTGGGATGCACCCACTTATATACATAAGATTATACAACTCTATTTAGCTGCATTGAATGAAGATGCAGCTACCTTGCAGCAAATAGCCGTAAAAGACTTGCCCATCTTGGTGCCAAATGTAAAAACTGCTAATGTTCAACTACGCCCCACCCTCTATGATGTGATGGCTCAGAAGACTTTGGATTTCTTTAACAATGAGGATGCAGGATTGGCGGATATAGCTGATAAATTTATTTTGGATGAAAAAATATTTCTTCCTGCCACAGACTTTATTGCTACAGGTTTCAAGACGAGCGACACACTTTCCTATCCCTACAGATATATCCAATCTTTGCAGCAACTTACGAGATTTAGAATATCACAGAACAATATAGATGCCCTTGTAAATTTAGAATTACAACGTTATGAATATGGCAAAAATCATTTACATATCAGCAATAAAAATGAGGCATATCACAAGGCATTGATAGCCTTAGACCAGCAGTATAAACATGCAGATATACGCTTTGCCATCGCCGTATGGATGAGTGAAAACAGAACTCTGCAAAAAGATATAACCCAACAACGCATACTAGATTATTGTAATGCCATTATCAAAGATTTTCCTAATTCTAATGGTGCTGCAAACGCCAAGCTTTTAGTACAGGAAATCGTGCATAAAAATTTTAGCTTGAGTGGTGAGAATGTCGTTTCCGCCCAGCGTCCTTTTTTGATTTATCTTCAATATAAAAATATGGACAAACTCTACTTGAAATTGATAAAAGTAGAATCTGTAGATGAGTACAATAAACATAGAGACAAAGGACAAAAAGACCTTTACAAATATCTTTCCACCAAAAAAGCTGTGAAAATATTCCCTCTGACTCTGCCCCAAAATGAAGACTACCAGCAGCAGACAACAGAATTCAAAATGGAAGGTATTCCCGTTGGAAAATATGTACTAGCAGCATGTACCGACAGTAAGTGGAATGTAAATTCTGCTCAAGCTTTTGGAGAATATTTTTTTGAATCTTCGAATATCAGCTATTTTACTTCCAAAGATGGTAGCAGTATAGACATACATGTAGTGGACAGAAATAGTGGCAGACCTATGGAGAAGGCTAGAATAGAGATTTTTAAACAAGAATATAATTATAAGAAAAGTAGCTATGACAAAGTAAAAGTAGCCTCATTGACTACCGATATCAATGGCATGGCAAATTTCAACAATAATGCACAATCCTATTATAATTATACCCTCAATATCTATTACGGAGGTGAATCTATCGAAAACAGAAGTTTCTACTCAGGTTATAATCCCAATTTTACATCTCCCAATGAATTTGCCGTAGCTATTTTCACAGATAGAGCCATCTTTCGCCCAGGACAGACTATATTTTATAAAGCTATAGCCTACAACAATATAGATTACGATTATAGTACTGTCGCCGACAAATCTGTCACCATAAAACTTTATGACGTAAATGGTCAAGAAGTGGCCAAGCAGTCCCTTGTTACCAATAAGTTTGGCTCTGTTTCTGGCAGCTTTGTAGCACCAGAGACAGGACTTACAGGCACTTATACACTAAACTCTGAATTTGGCAGCACTACCGTTCAGGTAGAAGAATATAAGAGACCAAAATTTGAAGTATCTTTTGAAAAAGTGGACAAAGCCTATACCATCAACGATAAAATCAGCGTACAGGGCAAAGCTATAGCCTACTCCGGCGCACCACTCGATGGTGCTACCGTTACCTATACTATCAAAAGAGAGACTCAGATACCTTGGTGGTGCTACGGATACAGATACAGTCCCATGTCACAGTCGCAAATCATAGGCAACGGTACAACCGTTACCGATAATGATGGTCGCTACAACATAGACTTTACTGCCATCCCAGATTTGAGCGTAGATAAAGCTTCTCAGGCTTCTTTCACTTATATCATCACTGCTGATGTCACCAATATCAATGGTGAGACACACAGCACCTCCACTACGGTGAGAGTAGGATATTTGGGTATAGACGTAACTGTAGAAGAAGAAGAAAATTGGCAAACCAACAGCCAAAATAAATTGGAAGTCACGGTCAGCAACCTCAATGGAAATCCCGCATCTGCTACTGCCGATATTAAGATATATAGCCTTAAAGAACCTGCTCTGCAAAAGAAAAGACTGTGGTCTATGCCTTCGGCAAAAATTTTATCTTCAGATGAATACAAAAAAATATTCCCTCAGCAGCTGCCAAATGAAGATAAGGAAAATCCTCTAAATTGGGAGAAAGGAGTCTTGGTTCAGCAATGGAATACCTCTATCCATGGCGATACTATACTTGCACTATCCTCAAATGTGCTTAAAGAAGGCTTCTACTTAGTAGAATTGGACACTAAAGACGATAATGGCAACCCCATACACATTCGTAAAGCTATCCGAATGAGCAACCCCAATGCTATACAACTTACACCGAAAGCATTTTTGGATTTGGATGCTCCACTTTCCTACAGTAGCAAAGGAAAAACTACAATAAAAATTGGCACCTCTGTTCGAGATGCTTATATATTCGTGGAGGCCACCTACAAAGGTCAGTCTATATACAAGCAATTACACAAAGTCAGTGATGCCATCCTTAGTATAGATTTACCGATATCAAATAATCTCAGGGGTGGTGTAGATGTATATGCCGCTTTGGCATACGACAACAGACTTTATGAAAAACAATCTCATATCTATGTCCCCTTCAATGACATGAAAGATATTTCAATGCAGTGGGGTACATTCCGAGATAAGCTGATACCAGGGCAGAAAGAAAAATGGATACTCAAAATAAAAGGCGCAGCTAGTGATTCCTTGGAATTACTAAGCACGCTCTACGATGCCTCCCTCGATGCATTCGTAGCCCATGATTTCTCTTTTTACAAATATTTCCCAGAATATTCTGTATCTATAGGTAATAACAGCTACTATATCTTTGCCAAAAATAGCGACTATTATGAAGGCAAAAATTTCAACACCTATCATGATGGTGTGTCCTATGAATATCCCTATCTCACAGACTTAAATATTGGTGGTTATAGATATTATGGATTATATGGTTTTGCAACTAATGCCTTAGAAGAGGTTGTCGTCTCATCCTCATCTAAAAGTAAAAAACTTTCTCGTCACGGAGAAGGTCTAGGCGGCGGTGATGCCATGGCAGACAGTGCCTTAACAGAAGGTGCAGCAATGATTTCAGATGCAGCAAATATAGCTATTGAAGTTCCCCCTGCACCGATGTCACTACAATCCCTCAGCACTTCACCTAATATGCGCACCAATCTACAAGAACTCGCCTTCTTCTACCCACAAGTACATCCCCAGCAAGATGGCTCTGTACAATTGGAATTCACCATACCCGAAGCACTCACCAAATGGAAGTTTATGGGCTTTGCACATACCCCATCTATGCAAACGGCTACATTAGTGGACTATACACTTACACAAAAAGACTTGATGGTAACGCCTAATGTCCCAAGGTTTGTACGCCATGGAGATACCGTAGTCATAGCAGTAGCTATACAAAACATGAGTGAAAACAATATGAAAGGCGTAGCTAGATTAAGGCTGTACAACGCTATCAATAATCAGGAAATTAGCAGTCAGCTTATACAAGGGAATACAGACCATAATTTTTCTGCCGACAGAGGAAAAAGCGATAAAGCGAAGTGGACTCTTGTCATACCCGACACGTATGAGGCTATCGTCTATGAGGTGGAAGCTGTGGCCGACGGATATAGCGACGGCGAGCGGGGTGTATTACCCGTACTCAGCAACAAAATGATGGTCACAGAGACTTTGCCGCTATGGATGAGTGGCAAGGGTAAGAAGACATTTACCTTAGATAAATTGAAAAACAATTCTTCCGCTACGCTCAAAAATCATAGCCTCACACTCGAATATACTCCCAATCCGGTATGGTATGCCGTACAGGCACTGCCATATATCATGGAGTTCCCTCACGAATGTGCTGAACAGCTATTTTCTAGGTATTATGCCAACACCTTGGCAACATACATCGTAAAGAGCAACCCTAAGATCCGCACAGTTTTTGAGAAATGGCAGTCTTCAGATGCCCTCATCTCTAATTTAGAAAAAAATCCGGAACTTAAAAACATCCTATTGGAAGAAACGCCCTGGGTACGTCAGGCACAGAATGAAGACGAGCAGAAAAAGCGCATAGCACTACTTTTCGACTTCAACAACATGGCTACAGAGCAACAGAATGCCTTGAAAAAACTCTTGAACATGCAGACGCCTAACGGCGGATTCACTTGGTTTCCGGGAATGCCCGACAGCTACTATATTACACTACACATCCTTAATGGCATGGGACATCTCCAAAAACTAAAAGTCATAGATATAGATGAAAAGAAAAAATTGGATAAAGCTATAGACAATGCCATCAACTATGCAGACAAAATTTTCTACGAACAGTATCTTTTTATAAAGAAGTCTCCTAAATATGAAACGACCAACCATCTAGATAATGACGCTATACTATTCTTATATATGCGCAGTTTTTACAGTCAAAAGATGGGCAATAATACGCTCGAAGCTTATAACTACTATATGGCGCAGGCAGAGAAATATTGGAACCCCCAAAGTTTGTATATGAAAGCTATGCTGGCACTGGCACTACATCGCAATGGCAACACCACCACAGCAAAGAAAATTTTAGAAGGCATAAGACAAACCGCAGTATTTAAAGAAGAAATGGGAATGTACTGGAAAGAAAACGAAAAAGGGGGCTGGTATTGGTATCAGGCACCTATAGAGACACAAGCTATGATTATCGAAGCCTTCAGCGACATTACACCTTCTGATGTGGAAAGCATCCAAAAAATGAAAATTTGGCTATTGAAACAAAAGCAAACTACACACTGGCCTACGACCAAGTCCACCACCGAAGCCATCTATGCACTTTTGCTTCAAGGAGAAAATTGGATCAATACTCCTTCCAATATAAAAGTGAGTTTGGGAAAAAATAAAATAGACATGAGCAGCAATAGTGAAGTGGGTACAGGATATACAAAACTTGTCATCCATGGTGCCGATATAAAACCTGAAATGGCAACTGTAACACTGGATCAGAAATCTGATATTCCTTCCTGGGGAGCACTCTATTGGCAGTATTTTGAAGATATAGACAAAATTAGCAGTCAGCAGAGTGGCATAAAAATCAATAAACAGCTTTTTAAGGCCATAAATGGCACAAGAGGTGAGGAGTTAATACCTATCAATGACAAATCTATTCTTTTGCCGGGTGACAAAGTATATGTGCGCATGGAAATAAGTACTGACAGAAATTTAGAATATGTTCATCTCAAAGATTTACGTGCAGCAGGATTTGAACCTGAGAATGTGCTTTCACAGTATAAGTATGATCACGGCATAGGTTACTATGAAAGTACTAAAGACGTAGCAACACATTTTTTTATAGACTACCTGCCTAAAGGAGTATATGTATTTGAATATCCTTTGAGGGCATCTTTAGAAGGCAACTTCACTGGAGGCATCACCCAAATAGAATGTATGTATGCCCCCGAATTCAAAGCCCACTCCACAGGTTTCAAAGTGCGCATAGGGAAATGATTTTTATTAAAATAGTTCACCTATATCCTACGTGATTTTGTAAGAATTGGTTCTATTGAAATACAGTTATAATGTACTAATACGTATAAGCTAATGACTTATTTAGAGGTCTGTGGAATTTTTTCCAAGCAATCAATCACTAACTAATAATTCCCTATTTTCTATATTCATAAAGCCTTATCCAAGTATTCCTAACAACAAGAATCAGAATCCTCACAAAACCTTAAAATCTAAAAGAATTTCGGCGTATCTGCTTACCGAAATTTCAATCTTACTCCCTGCATCTATAGGATGAAGAATATATTCATAGGGTATAGGTATGGTTAAAATTTTGTCCACTTTTACTTCCGTATTGATATATAATACAGATTTGCTCTTCTTTTGCTTACTCGCTCCAATGTTCAAGATATAGGTATTGGCAACAATCTTTTTTCCATAAACTATATCCAAAAGATATTTACCATTGAGCATTAAATAAAATATTAAAAATAGAAAGAAAAAAAATAGGATAATGTTGGTTTTATCAGAATAAGAATGAGTATCTACTATTAATTTGATACCCAGAGCCAATAAAAATCCACTTATACAGGCTCCATAGATTTTTGAATTTTCCCATAATGCCCAAAACACTTTATCTTTGTCCGACTTAGTGAGAACAGCAAGAGTATATGAGAAACGCAATTCCTGTATCATCTATAAACAAATATAGATAAATTAATGAATGAGTTAATAGTAAGTATAGTCCAGTACGATCAACAATGGGAGGATAAGCCTGCTAATAGAAATATATTAGAAGGACTACTGCGTAATATGACTATGCCTACGGATATGATTATACTACCGGAAATGTATGATACGGGTTTTACCCAGAATCTAGCTATGTCCACCACTATAGATGGCGCTGAAGTACAGTGGATGAAAGACAAAGCCCGACAGTACAATGCACTCATCATGGGCAGCCTCATCATACAGGAAGAGGGCAAATATTACAACAGGATGCTTGCCGTATTTCCTGACGGTCATCTGCACAGCTACGACAAGAGGCATCTCTTTAGCCTAATGGACGAAGACAAAGACTTTAGTCCCGGCAAGACTCACAAACCGTTTATTTACAAAGGGTGGAATATACTACCCTTTATATGTTATGACCTGCGATTTCCTGCATGGTGCTATCACGCTTCCACGGCGGATTTGATGGTTTTTGTGGCCAATTGGCCACAAAAACGTCACTACCATTGGACTACGCTCCTACAGGCTCGCTCCATAGAAAACCAGTGTTATGTCGCTGGCGCAAACCGAATAGGCATGGACAACCTCGGCAATGCCTACAATGGACAGAGTGCTGTATATGACTTTTGGGGTAATTCTTTAATTTTGGCAGAAAATTTGCAAACAATACTGACAGTGTCCTTGTCCAAAGATAAACTTGAAAGCCACAGAGCTGATTTTCCTTTTTGGAAGGATGCCGACAAATATACATTACATGACTGATACACATCCTCATACTGACTTTGACCTTAGTGCTTGGTCGGTTATAGTAGAAAAAACGGCCAAAAATTTTGGCAAGACCCCTGACTTGCAGGCATTGCTGTTTCTCATAGGACACAGAGAATTGGGTGCTTTCAGAACGCGATTTACCAAAGAACAGAAACTAGACTTAATACATGTTGCCACCTGTACCTTGCTCACACAAGCTGGATATTTCGCTCTTATAGATAGAGATGCTGAGGGATGGCCCCATTTTCAGCCTATAAGTGGATTGCCACCTCTACTTCCTGACCAGCAAGAACTTTTATTGAAAAAAGAGATTATCAATTATTTTAAAATTCATAATATATGAAACGATTGCTATACCTGCTTGGATGCTTATACGTCCCTTTCCTATCTTTTGGTCAAGGTGCTACCATCACCAACGGCAATAAGCCCACGACAATTAAATCCGGCACTGTGATAAGTACTACCGTTAAGCCTACTACAGTTACACCAGCCGTGAAAGATACATCTCACGCTTATATTCTCATTAAAACTTCATTGGGTAATATCACCCTCATGCTGTACAATGAAACACCGAAACATAGGGATAATTTTATCAAATTGGCAGAAGAAGGTTATTTAGACAGCACATTATTTCATAGAGTTATCAAAAACTTTATGATCCAAGGTGGCGATCCAGATAGCAAGAATGCTGCAAAAGGCCAGATGCTCGGCATGGGTGGTCCGTCCTACACAATTCCGGCAGAATTTAATCCTAAGTTTTATCATAAAAAAGGGGCTTTGGCAGCAGCAAGAGAAGGGGATCAGGTGAATCCTACGAAGGCTTCCTCAGGATCTCAATTTTATATCGTTCAGGGTAAAAAATATTCCGACGCCGAACTATTAGCCTTAGAAAAGCAAACAGGCAGAAAATTTTCCGAAGCCCAAAAGACAGCCTATAAAACGGTAGGTGGCACTCCATTCCTAGACATGAACTATACTGTATTTGGCAAAGTGACAGAAGGACTTTCTGTACTAGATAAAATTGCAGCTATGGCTACAGATGGCAACAATCGTCCAGTTTCCGACATCAAAATGTCGGTATCTGTAATATATAAGCCTAAGTCGCTTACAAAACCTACTAATATATCTAAAATAAATACTAACAATACAAATATGAACACAGACACTTCTACCTACGTACAGATTCATACCGACTACGGTAATATGAAAATTAGATTGTACAACGAAACGCCATTACACAAGCAAAATTTTATAGACTTAGTAAAGAAATCTTACTATGACGGTACGCTTTTTCACAGAGTAATCAGCGACTTTATGATTCAAGGAGGCGATCCTAACAGCAAAAATGCTACTCCAGGCCAACCATTGGGTATGGGAGGTCCTAGTTATACTATTCCTGCTGAATTCAATCCAACCTTCATCCACAAAAAAGGGGCACTTGCTGCTGCCAGACAAGGTGATGCCGTAAATCCTAAAAAAGCATCCTCAGGCTCTCAGTTTTATATCGTACAGGGCAAAGGCCTTACGGATGCAGAACTTCAGATGATGGAAGCACGCAAAGGCATAAAATATACTGAAGAGCAAAAGAAAATATATAAAGAATCCGGTGGCACACCTTTTTTGGATATGGAATATACCGTATTTGGGGAAGTAGTGGAAGGATTTGAGGTCATTGACAAAATTGCCGCCGTACAAAAAGGAAATGCAGACCGTCCTGTAAATGATATTAGAATGACAATAACGATTATGCCATAATAAATAGTGCATAGAAATTTTTCTATCCCAATAGATTTCCTATACGGATGTAACGCTAAGTTGCAGAAGTATGGGATTTTTTTATTATACATTTTTCGCTGGTAGATATTTATTAATAATATGCAATAAGATTTTGCTCTTGTTTGATACGTTTTTCTTCGTTTATTGTAAGCTCAAAACCATGCAAGACTCCATCATATCTACTGAATTCCATCATCATAGTGGGCTCTGTACCCTAACTCAAATTCAACATTTCCAATATTAGATAATCAAACGCTACAAAGGGAGGCTTCACACCCAATCTATTAGCGATGGTATCAGAATATATAATATTAGTAGGCTTGTTCGAATATTCATAGGCTAAAGGGAACCCTATGACGGCAGTACAAACATCAATCTGACAGACTAAAAACGAACCGACCGACATAAACAGAATATATCGTCCTAAAAAAATTAAAACACCTCCACCGCATACAAAAAAAATTCTATACCAACCCACATTGCACTCAAATCCAGTTTCAAATGTTATCTTTGGACAGCAAAATCTTTTGAATATCAACGGCAATGCAAATAGACATAAGAGGTAAAATAAACGAGAAAAGATTATCCTGCTCGAATACCTTATTGCCTCTCTTTGAGGCGATAGTAAACTCTATTCAGGCAATTGAAGAAGATAGTGCAACCAAGACAGGCATTATTGAAATCACTCTCATTCGTTCCAAGCAAAGCAAAATTAAATTTGCAAACCAAACTAACACAGCACCAATAATTGACTTCATCATAAAAGATAATGGCATTGGTTTTACTGAAAAAAACTTTGAATCATTCAACTTTGCTCATAGCACCTATAAAGAGAAAAGAGGAGGAAAAGGGATTGGTAGATTTTTATGGTTAAGAGCCTTTTCGAGAGTGGAAATAGAAAGTCGTTTCAAAGAAAACGACAAATGGCATTTTCGGAATTTCAATTTTGAGCTTACTAAAAATGGAATTGAACAACATAAAATCGTTCAGGCTAATGGAACTGACAGTCGTTACACGACTGTTCATCTCAAAGCCCTGAAAGAGGATTTTCAGAAATGGTGTAATACAAATTCAGAGGACATTGCTCTAAAAATTATTGAGCATTGCTTTGTATATTTTTTGCGGACTGATTGCCCAAGAATAATCATTAAAGATGGAGACGAGCAAGTTGTAGTGAATGATTTGTTTGGTGTGTTCACCAAAGGGCAAGTAATTACAAAGTCATTCCCCATCAGAAGCGAAAATTTTAAAATCAATATCGTGAAACTTTACAGTTCACGGGTTGACAACAAGATTCACTTCTGTGCACATACAAGGGAAGTTCAGAATGAGAAGTTGAGTATTGAGATTCCTGAACTTGACAATTTTCTTGTTGATGAAAAGGGAGAGAAATTTTCAGTAGCAGTATATGTTTCGGGAGATTACTTAGACGAGAAAGTAAATGAAGAAAGAACAGTCATCCAGTTTGCAAAAAATTCAGAAGACATTATTCAATACCCCAATGAAGTTTCGCAAGAGGAAATAATAAAGGCAGCAGCAGAACTTGTAAGAGAAGAATATTCCCAATACTTAAATACGTTATCAGAAGAAAGATTTGAGAGAGTAAAACGCTTTGTTCAAAACCATCCACGATACCGCCAGTTGTTCAAATACAGAATGACAGATTTGAAAAGAGTTCAATCAAATTTGCCTGACGATAAAATGGAAATTGAACTTTTCAAAATTCAACAAGGATTAGATTTAGAAGTAAAGAAAGAAGCCAATGACATTTTGAAGTTCATTGAAAACATTGACGACAAAGATGCTTTCAGTGAAAAGTTCAATCAGCTTTACGACAAAATTATTGAAGTTGGGAACTCCAAACTTTCTGAATACATAATTCACAGAAAACTTGTTTTAGATTTACTGGACAAGCACATCAAGAAAAGTGAAGAAGGAAAATTTCAAAAAGAAGATGCAGTTCACCGTTTAATTTTCCCATTACAAAATTTATCAGACGACATCGGTTTTGAAGAACACAACCTTTGGGTTATTGATGAACGGCTC
>JBGAWK010000069.1:10445-10722 GCA_044227665.1 Chitinophagales bacterium | reverse complement strand
TAAATATTTTGATTTTTATGTAAAAATTAAAGGACAGCATAAAATCCTTTGCTTTGGTCGTTTATCTTTAAATCGAGGGGTGTAGGAGGTGTGTACAGTGGAAAGCTGCTAGCTTTGTCTATCAAGTATCTGCGTAGCGCATGAATAGCCTGTTCTCCGATTTTCTCACTTTCTCTCAATTGCAGAGAAATGAGGCTGTCTCTAGCAGGGTTGCTCGCCTCTATGAGTAGTGCCATGCTTTGGAAATCTTCTTGAATGCCAAATTCATCTAGCCTAG
>JBGAWK010000069.1:0-10435 GCA_044227665.1 Chitinophagales bacterium | reverse complement strand
ATTTGCGAGCTAGTGCCCGATTCATAGATAGAACAGCCAAAGGCTTGCGCACTCTGTCTAAAAGAAATTTATTAAAAGTAGAGACTGTATTCGTGGTGTACTGTGTGTGCAGTTCGTCGTATAGGTCTTGTCCTATTGTGGGGATGATGTAGTCGTTGGTGATTTCTTCAATTATATCACGGATAGATAGGAAAAGGCAAAAATCGTTGTTGATGGAATAGCTTCTGTTGAACGTTAGGCTGTCGTTGATTAGGAATTTTTTGTATTCGATACTTGAATCGTCTGCTTCCCAAAGTGGGAATGTACCTGTGGGACTTTTCCAGAGAAATATAAGCATTAGCTCTATGGCTTTGAATGCTTTTCTTTTAGCACCTTTTTGCAGGCTAATTATTTGCCAGTTAAAGCCTGTCTTTCTATCTTTTGAAGTGTTGAGGTGTATTCCTGCATCGGATATCTCTAGCTGCCCTTCGGGGATGTAGTACAGAAATGCAAGATTTACCATGGCATTTTGTATGTACTGATGCAGCTCTGTTTGTGCTGGAGAAAGGGTGTTGGCTGTATAAGCTGCCTGTATGGCGTCATACTGCGGTTGTCCAATAAACCGATAAAGGATGTGTTTGGCATCGTTTTCAGCCGATATAAAGTTATTAGGGTCGAAACTGTTATTTACCCGAATCCACTTCTTTAGTTCTGCGCTAGTAGTAGCTATTTTCATGATAGAGTAGTTTTAGACCCTGTAGGGTTTTCGTTTAAGGTCTGTGTTTCTAAGTTTTTGTAGCCGATGCGCCATTCTGATGGCCATTGGTTGAAGCGTTTTATATGTTCAAACCAGTATGTGGTGATTTGCCTGTCGGGGAATAGTTCCGCCTGTAGGATATTGAAGGCTTCACGCTTGTTGCTACCAGAGCCAGCCTCGCTGCCACCTGGAAGAAATCCACCCAATAGAGTGGGGTCTACCCCTACTGCAGTAACTATCTCGCCGTTGGCTGTTTTGGCATCGGTAGTATGAGCGCCATCTGCTAGAAGCTTGGTGTTGTCTAACGGTTCTATTTTCCATTCCTCCGATGTTTTAGACGGATTCATAGGGTCTGCCCCATAATGCGAGATAAAGGATTTGCCGTAGTTGTCGGTATCGGTAAGGAAAGAGTTCATTTCATCTAGTGTGTCGGCTATAATCTTGCGGCGTTTGTCATCGTCATAGACAGAAGGATTGTTCCAGTCTTTATATTTATTGGTCCAATAGCTGTATGGTATTTTGATGTGAAATTTTAGCACCATCTGATTTTTCATAAGTGCTTGTTTCAAAAAGGGGATTTGAGCCGATACCTGACCCCAGGAGTCGAGTATAGATGTCCAAAATGCCCAATCAAAGTAGATATGGTCTAGCTCTTCAATTTTTATGGGCAAGATAAATCTGCGGAGCCTAGATTTACGACGCATTTCGTCTTGTAAATCCTCGATAGGGCTATCCCAATCTAGGATAGGAATTTTTTTTATTTCTGTATCGCTAATATTGCAGCCCCACTTAGAGGAGTAATATAAATATCCTGGCTGCTGCGTGTCGTCTGATAGTTTTTCGTAACGGCAAAACATGGCATTAAGCCTGTTTATTTTTACAATTTTAGTGCCTTCTTTATTAAGGATAATCTCAATGAATATGTTTCTGAACCACTCCCAGTCAGAGATTAGGCGTTGTTGTGTAATTGTAAGATTTGAATGATAAGAGAAGTCTTCAAAAGATTCGTTGACTATTGGGGTCTTTACTAATTTGCCTTCAATGCCTTCCTCTTTGTATAGCTGCAAGCCCATGCCGTAATGGGCTTGCGATCTAAATTTTAAGGCACGAAGTAATAAGGGTATTTGAGCGGCTTTTTCTTTGACATTTTGGGGTAATAAATTGTCTTCGCCCCAATAGACGATATTTTTTTCAGACATAAATTTCTTTAAGTCTGAGGTACTGAGCCTAGAGGGCTTTAGGCTTCTCTTCACTCGCATCTTAGGGGTATTTTTGCTGAAATTAGGTACACCTAAAAGAGTAAAGATATTAGCACCATTAGTAACTATAGTATCGTTTCTCATATAAGTCTTTTATTGTTAAGCTCCGTAATCAAATCAATATGCACAGTATAGAATCTTTGAGCATCTTGCTGGAATATATTTATGGTCCTGTGTGTTAAGTGGTTAGGATTTTTTTGTTTACCTGCAGTAAGGTTTGATTCTCTTACTTTAATATTTTGATGTTCGGATATAGGTACGATACAATTTGTAAGGATAATTATATCGCCGCCTTTTTTTCGAATTTTGTCGCAGGTGATAAATGTCAAAGTAAATGGGTTAATAGAAGACTGACTTCTATTGAAAAGGAAACTGATAGCGTCATTAAAAATTGCAGTATCATTCATTTGACTCATAGTCCAAAATTAATCTGCCTCACTTGTGAAAAAAAGGACAAATAAAATGATGTATAGTTTTTTTGAAAGTTAGCAAGTTCAAAATAAGCTGCTTCGGGATTGTTTAAAAACAGATCTTCGGTATATCCTGGATAATAAATATTATCCAAAAAATCTGTAAGTAATTCGTAAATTTGCGCTGTGTTCATCATATTTATTTTATGGTGGAAGTTTGGGGGGTGGCTGCCCCCCTTACTTTTAAAATTTAGGCAATTTGAATTTGTTCGATTTCTATTTCAATCTCTAAAATTCTTTCTAAAATTGCTGCATGCATCACCGCCACAGTTTTTTTAATAAAGTTACTGTTCGATGTTTTCCACTCGGCACCCTCTGAATTTTCCAAAGTAAAATAACTTCTTACGCTGTCGTCTGATTGGATAAGCTCCAAAAGAGATTCAGCATGTTTTTTCATTTTCTCATGTTGCTCATAGAGATTAGCAAGTTTTTTTGCTTGTTCTTTTCTGTCAGAGAATGACATTTTTTTAAAAGAAACCTTTTTTGCTTCGTTCAAAACTCCGTTTTGAGGTAGCACGGCAAGATTAGCCGTTTCTGTGTTTAATGAATTTTTAGGCATAAATTGAATATTATTTTATTTATATAATCAATTAAAATTTAATGTTTTATCACTTTGAAATAAGGATTTTAGAATTAAAATCCCACAAAGTTTGGCGAGCCCACCCTGTAGGTGATTTGCAGTTGCATGAGGGGTAGGGAGGGATATGTGAACGGAGTCCCTGTCATAGCGTCCTAGCTTAATGCAATTGCTTTGAATCATGTTGTAGGTTTTATTTCTATTCTTATTAATCATGTAGGAATAGCACACGATACAAAGACATAAGTAGTATGGTGGAGACTATGTACTACCATACACTATGACTTATCGTATAATTTTCGAAATGATTGATAAGAAATGAAGCCTATGAACGAGGCATAAGGTATTCAATAGAGCTTGTAGCAAATACAGGGTCTCTAATTGTTTCACCACAAAGAATAAAATCTAATGTATCACTACCATGGGTAGCAGATTCTTGTGAGTCTGGATTTCTTTTAATGTCTTCTGAAGATTTGTCTTTGGCAATACCTTTTATGGTTTTCTTCACCGGAGATAACAGTATAGACTTGATTAGATTAGGACATGTATTTCCATTAATTCTAACAACAAGGTGGTTATCTATCTGTTCTGAAAAGATACTATGTGCTAAATGATATTTAGCATCAGGATCATATGCTGCACCAATAGTACATCTTTGTACCGTCCATCCATGTTGCGATAGGATGTCTACACACTCATCTGATAGGGGTTTAGCATTAGCATTACGATTGTTGCCAGTGTGGTCGTAATGATAGTATATGTATTTGTTTTTATGGTTTTTGTAAAATTCACAAAAAGCGACTACAACATCCCTAGTCCACTTGGGTGCTTTTACAATGAACTCATGTAGTATATTTATCTTACTTCCTCTACGCTGAGCAGCTAATAGAAAATTAACATTAACCCCATAATCCTGTCCAATAATCATTGGTAAGTCAGTACTATAGTCATTATACCACTCAGGCTTTGGTTGTAAAGGAGACAGATCTACAATATTATAATTATAGTTCTCTCTAGTTACGTGTATTGCTTCGTTAAAGGTTGGATAAAAAGCATTATCCAGGATATTGAAATAATCATTCAATATCTCGACTCTGAATATAGAAGTAGACATTATACGTCTCTGGGCTTTTATATAATTAAACCCTAGATTTTTAATATTATTCCAAACCCTACATTCATTATAGTAGGTATCTTTATGTTGGTAGAATACTAAATCTTTTTGAATTGCGACTATATCCTTCCATAGCAATCTTCTTGCATTAGGATTGTCGTTATCGATAAATTCAATATCTAGATCAGTAAGTTCTCGAACAAGAGAATTTAGATATATTTTATCTTCTTTATAATATTCGGCATGCTTGTATACCCATTCGCCACCAGATCCTATAGGCTTTGAACTACAGGCGAATATACCATGATGTATCTTTAGATGCCCAAAGTATTCTTTATTGCCTCTAAGCTTGGGTATTATCTCTTTGTCTAGTTGCTCTTTTTTGATATTCAAAACTTCGTCAACAATCAAATAATCTATTGAACCACCTCTATTGGCTCCATCTCTGTCTTGAGATGCAAAGATGATGATGTGTCCTGTATACCAGTGCATCACTTTGTCATATTCTTTCACTGGTGACAATGGACCAGGAAAGCACACACTTTCAGGTGGGCACTTGGATAAGAAATAATGTATGCCTTTATAATATTTTCGCTGCTCTAAGCCTTTAATTACTTCGGGCAATATGTTCATATTAAGATCAACATATGTTCTGCCTAAGAAAGTAGTAGTACCTCTTGGCATTGCATGGACTACCGTATCTATTATGTCGGCAATGGCATTAGATTTGCCTTGTCCTCTTGGCCAAATATTGAAAATAAGCTTACTCAAATTGAGCATTACACCCATCTGAGCTGGATTAGGCGTAAATAATGTGCTATTCATTTTCTTTTTCTATGAGCTCAACAATATCAAAATCAAGACTTTCTTCAATAAATGCCGCTGATATTTTTTTCTTATCTTCTTTTGAAAGCTTCTCCAATACCGTTGAATCGATATTAAATGTATTGTTGTTTAAGTTGATTGAAAATATATTGCTGTGTTTGCGCAACATATCTGCAGTAATGGTATTATCATCATCACTATCTAATTTTAATAGCTTAATTATTAGTGACATGATATTTGCAAAATCTTTTAATCTATTTGCCCTATCGGCAACTTCAAGTTTTGTAAATAATTTTTCTAATACTATAGTTCTATAGTACTCTTTATTCCAAGATGATTGAGACCCATGGATGTATTGGGCCTCTCTTATTATTTCTAAGGCTTTGTATTTTGATATTTTGTATTTATTTACCAGGGCAGATATTGCCAATGATTGTTTTGGTAATAGCCGAATTTGATTGTCAGCATAGTCGATCATATCAAGCCTTAGCAAGATGGCTTCATCCGTTATTGCTGTTTTGTTTTTCCAAAGCTCTAGGATGTTGTCTAGTTTGTCCTGGTCTATTTTAACTAAACTCATCTTCTTCTTGTTTTAGTAGTAGCTCTTGAGCTTTAAGTATTGCAGGAGTGCTGCCATTCTCTGCTGATTCAAAAATGGCTTTATTGATTTTGTATTTTGCTAAAAGAGAGCCTGTTTTGTAATTTTTCATCAATTCTTCATCTCTTTTAAAAACATCTATATCTACTTCTACAATTTGAGATATATCTATTATAGACATGCCAACCGTAGCAAGTTTTTTTATTTCATTATGTACGTATTCATCCATTACTTATTTCTTTTAATATCCATGATTTGTGAAAATCTCCAACAATCTTACTAATACTAAGAGTACCTGCCTCATAGCGAGGATTTATAGTCATATTAGCAGAACCATTGATGGTTACAGTCCAATCTTCATTCTGCATTACAATTACCTTTGCATGTACTGAGATTACTTTTATATTTTTTGTCATCTTATGAAGCATATCCATACATTATGGAGCCATTACGGGTATTCGCTTTTCTATAAGCATAAATATTTCAGTAATAAACCCTTCCTTTATTCTAGAAAAAATATTGTTGGCGGTAATTTCATTGAATTTCCATGCAGTAAGATAAACCTTGCATGGTCCTATTTTTTTTATAACAAAATTCATTAGCTCGTAGCTGCTCCATCTTCCCATGGTAGCAAAATGAAATACGATGTTATCTTGCCAATTTTCTAAAAAATAATCAAATCTTTCTGCTTTATTTATAAAAATAACATCGCTATCTATATTAGTGTGGCAGATGGCAGATGGAGTTTTAGCCTTATTATTACTTTCTGTTGTAAAAAGCATCTTCTAGGATTTTATCACATTCTAAAAAATAAGATTCTATCTCTTTTTTCTTATTTACATAAGAAAGTATCATTTCGGCATATTTGGCTGTTTTAACCCTATCCGGTTCTGTTTTTATTCTTTTTTGATACTTTGATATGTAGGTGTCTATAGATTTAAAATCATTGATATACTTTATCAGCGGAGTATACTCTTTAGATTTTTTTGATTCTTCGGTAGGTAGTACGCCATGCTCTCTGAAGTAGTCTAGCTTTTTCCATATAGATATAGCAAAATCTGTAAGCTGCAACACTTCTAAAGCCATTACATAACGAGTTTGCTTGCTTCGAGTATAAATAAATTTTGCTCTTAGATCCTGGCGTTTTTTCCAAGCATCTAGAGCTTGTTTTTGCATCACCTTGATAGCTGTATTATCAACGGTTTCAATTTTTATTTTTTCAAGGTTTTTGTTACTTACTTCCTTTAGCTCTTCTATTAGTTCATCTAGGCTATATAGTCCTATGCTGTAAAAATGATATCTAGCTGAATTTGCTATAAACTTATTATAAAGTGATAAACCTTCCTCTAATTGAGGATTATTTATCCATTCTTCTATGTCTTTTATTGGCACAAGGCAAATATTGCTCATGCAATTGCACAATAAAAGGACACTATTTAGCTATCAAATGCCAATGGATATCGAAAGATTCATCTGTGAAGCATTTAAAATCTAGCCTAGACATTACTGAATAGACTTCATCATGTTTTAAAACTTTGCCCGTATGGTCCAGGTATTTATCTATAATTTGATTGGTGGTCAACCTTAAGGTAAAGTCTTCTTTAGTACCAGGAGAAAAACTTTGTGAAATAAGCTGCTCTAATTCCATATAAAATTAATCTTACGCAACTATTCTATATTCCTTGCATCCCTTTTGGGCTTTATACAAAAATACAAAAAGGCTACTAAATAGTAGCCTTTTTGCAGAATGAAAAAAATAATACGTTAACCCTATACTTGTTTTTGTATTTTTTTTAAGATCGGATATTTTAGATCTTTTTGTTTTTCTAATATTCTTTCACAAACCTCATTGCTAAGATTCGCTATCGTTATCTTACCGAATTCTAAGCCAACCACCTCAAAGGATGGTGGAAATTCGCCTAAGAGTTCATAATTTTCTCTTACACCTTCTGGTAGCTGTGTGTTTTTTTGTTTTGTCTTTGCCATTATAATGGTATTACAATTCCAGTATCTAAGACTACAGGCATACCTGTTGCATAAGCTTCTAAAGTGAATGTCGTTTTCACATCATCTTCAGGCTTTTTACCTAAAGTACCAGTATATTTTGTCATTTGGGCAGGCAAACAGCAGCCACCAAAAAGATATCTTTGTCCGCTACAATCTGCTCTTTCAATTACCATAATCAAGTTAGCGTTTTTTGCCTCTGCAGTAAATCTTGCTATAGCAGCATTGATACCACTATAATCAAAATCCACCATCAATTTTGATTTTAAGCTGCCTGGATTACCTACAGACTCCCATTTCATTTCTCCAGAACGATTAATTACTTCTATCGTTTTAAAGGTTTCTGTATTTGGATTTAAGGTAAAAGATCCTGTCGCTACATGGTAGTGGTCATCGGTAGTTTTAACTGCAGGCAATTGAGGGCACTCATCAACTTTTGAGGCATCAATATACAATATCTTGTACTTAACACCCCCTATTTGACTGTCGTTTTCGTTATTTAAAACGTCTGTGAAATTTGCCATTTTATATTTTTTTAATTAGTTTAGGATAGTTTTGTTGAATGTATTTTAAGAGTTCAGCGTGTTTTTCGGCATTTTCCGCCAACTCCGCAGTATCTAAGCTCTTTATGCTGCCATCAATTTTTGCTGTAAAACGCTTCACCGCAAATTGAAACTTCTCCTTGCCAATAGTGACAATAGGATTGTCGTTGGCAACAACAATAGTGGCTTTTGCTTCTAATGCTTTTTTTAATTCAATTTCTGCGGCAGCTTTGAAATCTTCTAGTTCCTTTTTTAGGATAGCTATAAATTCCTTTGCGTGTTTTGGTAATTTTTCTATTTCTTCTGGTGTCATGTCTTAAATATTTTCAGTGTAAAAAACAGCGTCTTCTAGGTTGAAGCCTATAGCTTCATCCCAATCGGTATAAATTTGAACACAACGTGGGTTTGGTGCTTTCACTACATCGAAGATGTTTTTGTTTGTGCCAAATAAGATAGGTCTTATTCTGTTTTGTGCAAAAGTCATAAACACTCTTTCTGCAGATGTACCAGGATTTGCTGGGTCATTATCCATGAAAGAACAAGGCACAACTGTAAAGCCTGGTCTATCAATTACTCCCATTGAATTAGAAGTTAGGTTTAACTGATCTGTATCTTTACCATACAGGTCTCTAAATCCTCTTCTATACTTCATATAATTTGCATTGTTCATGCAAATCTCCATTTGCATTCTAGCATATTGCGGTGCAGTTAGAACTGCTGCATCTACAAAGTCCTCTATTTGCTCTACAAATGAAGCTGCAGTAGCAGACACGACACCCATAGGCAATAAATGCCCAATAGAATTTGTTTGCATATTTGCAAGTGTCAATGCCAATCCATCTATAGAGGTACCTATAGAAGTTGGAGTACCTGATACTATAGGCGCTGCTGAATCACCCCAATAGTACTCGTTCATTTCCATATCTTCTTGAATCTTAGGTATTACGTGCTCCTCAATTAGCCATCTCACGAATGGCCATGTTGTACGCATAAGGTTATCGATACTAGTATTAGAAGTATTAGCCAACCTTGTAAGAAAACCTAACCAAGATTCGTATAGATCGTCTGGTGCTTCTTCCATGTCCACCTTTAGACGAGAAAGTGGTATTTCATGAGGTTTGAATGTTACCGTACCAATAGGCGTATAAGCTTTTTGAAATCTTTGTACGATTCTATCCATAAAGGATTTAGCTGTACGATAAGTAGTGGCACCACTTGCCATAGGTACCGCTTGGAATAAATTTACTGCATCAGATTTTCTATACAATAAAGAATAGAGTCTCTGTCTGTTTTCTTTATTACCGAGGTAATACGACCCGTAGGCCGTTAAAATGTCATTGATATTTAGTGCCATAATTTATAAGTTTAAATCTTTGATTGCTTTATTGTAAAATGAGTCCTCAATAACTATGTTATCAGCGGGATTGTTGTCGTCGTCGTGGTTGTCTTCACCAAAACTTCTTGTACTCCTTGGAGTACGTTTTGATGCAGCGATTGCTTCTTTTACAGAAGCCAATAAGTTGAAACCTTCTTGATCTTTGTTTTCAAACAAGTTGTTTATATCACTTATTGTTTGATTTGCTTGGGCAAGACTTGTCGCTGCATTCTGAGCATTTGTTATTGTTTCTTTGTTAGCAATAGTAAAACCGGTATTTGCTGCTGCTAAATCAGCGACAGCAGCCTCTATTTGCTCTTGGTTAGGCTGTGTTCCAGCTTCTATCAATGCATATAATGCCTGAATATTTTTATACTTCATATTATTTTGATTTTGAATATTTATAGGTGTAGTAATTACAGCTTCTTTGTACTGTGCTACTATTTCTTTATAATCCTTAAAAGCTTCTACATTTTGTGCGGAAAAATCTGATATTTCATCTATCAGGCCTAATTCTACTGCTTGACTGGCATTAAAGTATTGATCTTTGTAGTTTAAATATTTTTCTTTAACTTCTTCTAGAGATAATCCTGTTTTTTCCATAATTGTTGTAGCAAGAATGTCATCATAACCATCAAGATTATCTGCTACCTCTCTCATTTCTTTTGCATTGCCAGTAGCTCTGGTTATAGCATTATGGAGCATTTTTCTTCCCTGTTTTGCAATAAATGATTTTTTGCCCTTAATAGCAATTATTGCAGCCATAGAGTAGGCAATACCATCAATGTGGGTATATACATCCCCATTATATCTTTCAATAGCACTTAAAATGGCCATGCCGTCCCATACACTTCCACCAGGACTATTTATTCTGATATTTATGGTTTTTACGTCTTTTGCCTGTAAAGCATTCATTTCACTGACAAATCCTTTTG
>JBGAWK010000068.1:3904-11629 GCA_044227665.1 Chitinophagales bacterium | reverse complement strand
ATCTGTTGACGATGGGGTAGCATCCCCATCCGAAATGGTAGTAATAGGATTTCCACCTCTCACTTCCATATTAGGCACTGCGCCACAATCGCCGGATAATACAAAATTATCTACTAACCATAATTCTGACGCACCATTACTTTTAAGTGAAATTTTTATTCTTAAATTTGTTACTGCCGGTAAATTTGTAATTTCCACCTTACTATATCCATCTCCAGTAGCAGTTCTATCACCAGTTGCTGTTGCGGAATAGAGCGATCTAAAATTATCAGCACTATATGCATTTGTAGCTAATGCAGAATTAATACCCCAATAGGCATTATTTGTTGATGAACCAGAAATAGTCAACCTTTTGTAGAAAGTAGTACCTCCATTAGGTGAAATTTCTACATAAACGGAATCTATAAAGTCCATACCATTTCCAGTAGTTCCTACAGAAATGGCCATCACATCAAAGGTGATTTTAAGGTTAGAACATCCACTCGTATTTATATTTCCAGTTGTTAAAGTTGTGGTATTAGCGACATTCCCTACACTGTAAGAACCTAGCGTATATTGATTTACATTTGGTGGACCCGATGTAGCCGTTGTTTGCCCTGTATAATATAAACCCCCAACAACTGTAAATAGTGAAGCTGGATTTTCAAAATTATCACTCTGTATAGTTGCTGCCTTGGAAACATTGATAGCAATAAAGAATAAAAAAAGTGTGTACAATTTTTTCATACGCAAAACATTTTTTCAAAAATATAGAAATAATTTTTAATGAATTAATATTTAACAAAAAAACCTATACGGCTACCCCAAAATCTCTAAGGGCATCATTCAATGAAGTCTTCATATCTGTGCTGGCTTTGCGCTGCCCTATTATCAAGGCACACGGCACTTGATAAATGCCGGCAGGGAATGTCTTGGGTAATGTGCCGGGTATCACTACTGAGCGTGCAGGCACTTTGCCTACATACGTAACGGGTTCTAATCCAGAAACGTCTATAATTTTTGTACTCTTCGTCAATACAACATTAGCACCTAATACAGCTTCTTTTTCTATATGTACTCCTTCCACCACTATACATCTGGAACCTATAAAGCAATCATCTTCCACGATTACCGGTGCGGCTTGTACCGGCTCCAATACCCCTCCTATGCCTACGCCGCCACTGAGATGTACATTCTTGCCTATTTGAGCACAAGAGCCTACAGTAGCCCAAGTATCCACCATGGTGCCGCTATCTACATAAGCACCAATATTTACATAAGAGGGCATCATCACCACACCACGTTGCAAAAAAGCGCCGTATCGTGCTATGGCATGAGGTACTACTCGTACACCCAAAGAGGCATAGTCCTTTTTTAAAGCTATTTTATCATAAAACTCAAAAGGTCCTACTTCTATCGTCTGCATCTGTTGTATTGGAAAATATAGGATGACAGCTTTTTTTACCCATTCATTTACTTGCCATTGTCCATCCACGGGTTCTGCAACTCGCAATGTTCCTTTATCCAGCATAGCTACTACCTCTCTCACTGCATCCTGTGTCGTCGTATCTTTGAGTAATTCTCTATCTGCCCACGCTTGTTCTATGATACTTCTTATTTCCGTCATTCGTTATATTTTTGTACTGTAAATATAAAACAATGGCTAGAGCTAATATTATACTCCTCTCTTTTTTAATACTTTGTTTATGTATAAGCTGTACTACCACTATAGATAAAAAAACTTATTACCCTAGCGGTAAAATAAAGGCGTCCTATTCAGTATCGAAAAAAGATACCAACCTCATACTAGGCACTTACACTGCCTATTATGAAAATGGAAATCTGATGGAAGAAGTACCCTACAAGGATGGCAAGCAGGAGGGTGAAAGAAAGTTGTATTTTGAGAATGGAAAAATCAATATCATAGAAAATTACAAACAAGGCATCTATGAAGGCAAGTATCTGAAATTCAATGAAGACGGCAGTAAAGATGTGGAAGGACAATATGTAAATAATGCCATGAGCGGCGAGTGGAATTACTACTTTTCTTCCCCAAAAAATAGCATGAAAGAACGCGTAAATTTTAAAGACAATATGGAAAATGGAGCTTCTACAGAATACCATACAAATGGTAAGGTGTATGCTGAAGGTAACTATACAAATGAAAAAGAACAAGGCTGGTGGACTGTGTATGACAGCACAGGAAAGGCAATACAAAAGATATTTTACAATGAAGGTTTTCCGGAAAAAAGAGAGAAATTGCAATAAGGCTATCTTTAAAAATTTATATTTGAATATTTATTAATAATTTGACTGTGTGCTATTTCTGAAAACTTTTTTGATTATACTTACCTTTGCACACTTATGACTGGCATATTGCGTATCAAAGAACCCTTGGCTACGGAGTCTGGATACACTTTTCCAGAGGTAGAAGTGGCTTATACGACCCTTGGCACACTCAATGCCGACAGATCTAATGTGGTATGGATATGCCATGCTTTCAGTGCCAACAGCAACCCCGAAGAATGGTGGCCGGGGATGGTGGGTACAGGCAGATATTTTTCACCTGAGAAGTATTTTATCGTATGTGTAAATATGTTGGGGTCATGCTATGGAACAACAGGACCTCTATCTGTAAATCCTACAACTTTAGAGCCCTTTTACAGAGAATTTCCAATAGTTACTGTCAGGGATATGGTAAAAACCTTGATTGCTGTACGTTGTCATTTGAATATAGATAAAATTCATATTGCTCTAGGCTTCTCTATGGGGGGGCAGCAATTGCTGGAATGGGTATTACATGAACCGACGGTATTTGAAAATATTCTTTTGGGTGCTACCAACATCAAACATTCCCCTTGGGGTATAGCTTTCAACGAGAGCCAGCGACTGGCTATAGAAGCAGATGGCACCTTTGGTGAACCACATGCCGATGCCGGAGCCAGGGGTATGCTTGCCGCCAGGAGCATAGGATTGATTTCCTACCGCAATTATGATGCTTACTGCAAGACTCAGGCTGAGGATACAGAAAAACGCATAGATGGCTATAAAGCTGCTTCCTATCAAAAATATCAAGGAGAGAAATTAGTGAAAAGATTCAATGCCTACTCCTACTGGTATTTGTCCAAAGCTATGGACAACCACAATATCCTTAGAGGACGAAATGCCAATGCCGAAGATATTCTGTCTGTCATCAAATGTAGAACGCTAATATTAGGCATAACCTCTGATTATCTGTTTCCTTTGGAAGAACAACAACTATTAGCTTCAAAAATTCCACATGCCCGCTTCGAGATTATAGACTCAGAGTATGGTCACGATGGTTTTCTCATCGAAAGTAAAAAAATCAGTGCCATCTTAGAGGATTTTCTTTCAAAAAAATAAGCAATTATAATGCACCGTTTTTGATATCCTCTACCACAGAAGGATCTAGCAAGGTAGTAGTATCCCCTAAATTCAGTCCTTTGACAAACTGTATCTTATCGGGCTTGGCAATGGCACCAATAATTCTTGTTACCGTCTGTAAAATATCCTGACGTGTCAAGGCTGCATCATGAAATTCATTCTGCAATATGACAAAAGCATAAATGCCCTGCCCTTTGATATCATGAGGGTATCCCACTACTGCACTCTCTACTACATCTATGTACATATTGATGGCATTTTCCACTTCGGCAGTACCTATGCGGTGTCCGCTTACATTGAGGACGTCATCTACCCTGCCTGTAATGCGATAATGCCCTTCAGCATCTCTGAAACAGCCGTCACCTGTAAAGTATAGATTTTCGTATGTGGCAAAATAATTTGTCCTACAACGCTCATGGTCACCATAGGTAGTTCTAAGTATAGAAGGCCAGGGTGCGGCAATGCAAAGGTTGCCTTTTACCGTCTCAAGAGGCAGTCCCTCTTGGGCAGAATCGCTATAGGGAACTTCATTACCTTGGTCATCTCTAAATAATATATGTACTCCGGGTAAAGGTAAGGTAGCATGTGCAGGCTTGTGAGGTGTAACCCCCGCAAGGTTAGAAATCATAATACCACCTGTCTCTGTCTGCCACCAAGTATCTACTATTGGACACTTTCCTTTCCCAATTTTGTCGTGATACCAATTCCATGCTTCCACATTGATGGGCTCTCCTACTGTCCCCAGCGTCTTTAATGACGACAAATCCTTACCTTCTAGTGGGCTATCGCCAAAGGCCATGAGGCTACGTATAGCTGTAGGTGCTGTGTAGAGAATATTTACTTTGTATTTATCTACGATATTCCAAAATCTCCCGGCATCAGGCCATGTAGGCACACCTTCAAACATCAACGAAGTAGCTCCTGCACTCAGCGGACCATATACAATATAGCTATGTCCCGTAATCCAGCCTATATCTGCAGTACAGAAATGTATATCGCCGTGGTGATATTGGAATACGTTTACAAAAGTATAATGTGTATAAAGCATGTATCCTGCACAGCTATGGACTACGCCTTTAGGTTTTCCCGTACTCCCACTGGTATATAATATAAATAGTGGATCTTCTGCATCCATTTCTACAGCAGGAAAATCGGGATTGCCTTGAGTTTCTACCTTTCTGATTTCATTTTCCCACCATACATCTCTACCTTTTATCATACTAATAGGCATTCGGCAATGTGTAAGTACTATTACTCTTTGCACATTAGGACATTGTACCAATGCATCGTCTATTACGGATTTCAGCGGCACTTCTTTGTTGCCTCTGTACGCACCATCTTGTGTAATGACAAAGCGTGCATCTGCATCCAAGATGCGGTCTGCAATACTCTGTGCACTGAATCCTCCGAATACTACGCTATGTATAGCACCTATGCGTGCACAAGCTAATACTGCAATGGCTAGCTCCGGCACCATACCCATATATATGCATACTCTGTCGCCTTTTTGCACGCCATTATTTTTGAGGACATGAGCAAACTGGCATACTTTGAAGTACAAGTCTCTATAAGTAAGTACTCTATAATCATCTTCCGGGTCATTAGGCTCCCATATCAGAGCAGGTGTATTGCCATGTGCTGCCAGATGACGATCCAAGCAATTCTCCGTGATATTAAGTGTAGCACCTTTGAACCACTCTACTTTTGGCGTCTGGAATTCCCAATTCAAACTATTTGCTGTAAAAGATGGAGCTTTTTTCCAAGTAAAATATTGTGCTATATTTTTCCAAAATTGCTCCGGATGGGCTATACTTTGTTTATATACTTGCTCATACTGCTCTATTGTTTTTATCTGATATGGATAATTCATTTCAATCTATTTGTAAGTTCAAATATATCATTTTGATGTATCATACAAATAAAAAATATGCTAATATTCGTAAGCACCTATATCAGGCATCGCATCTCTAGGTTTACATATAATATCAGTAATCGGTGCCGATGTACCTGAATTTATACACACTGAGCCCGAGTCCAGGTGGAAATCATTCTTAAATACATCTACAAATAAGGGATCCTTATTGAATATACAGGAGGTGTAAGGCAGCCCTGAAGTATTAAGCTTAGTCCTAATCAGGCAATTAATAAATGAATAATGAAATTCTACACCCGCAGATTCTATATCATCGGGAAGAATTTCATCCTCTTTACTACCATAAAATATACAATTCGTAAAATCACATCTCGTCAGAGAGAATTGTAGTGCAGGCTTAGTAATATCATAGATATGAAAGTTGCTGAAATATAGAAGCGGATCTTTGTGTTCTATTGTATTTGTGGCTCTCACAAAAAAAGTGCTGTTTCTGAATTGGTAATCACCGCCTAAGACTAAAGATAACGCCTGCTTACCACATTGGCTTACCAATATATTCTCAGCATCTATAATGCCATTGAAGGCAAAGATGCCATAAAAACCGGAATTGTATATTTCGCTATTTTTGATAGTGACATCAGGAGGATATGCGGGCAGTAATGGAAAATCTTCAAATGTGGTATTCCCTACATTTATGCCATATTGGCTGCCTCTGACGTAGAGGTGTTCCAGCACATTTCCTGAGGATTTTCTTAAAAAAAACAAGCCCAACCACTGCCCCGGCAAGTCGTAATACGGTATGCCTGTCACCAACTTGTCTCTGCGCAAACATCTAAATTCCACCTTCTGAGTACAAGAACCAAAGACCTGAAGGCTGCCTTGTACAAATATACCTGAGTTACCTCCAAAATACACCTCTACCCCTTCATGAATGGTGAGGTTATGACCCTCTTTTACCAACAAAGAATTGAGAATTACATAGGGCAAATCATCGTGCCATTCTTCAGTTTCTATTTCTACACCATCATAGAAGTGAGCATTCTGTCCATACGCCTGCAATACTACTTCCTGAATATTACCATTGGTATTCATCTGTAAAGCGTCTTCGATGACAAAGGGCAGCGCATCGGCATTTGGGTCTATAGTCACTTCTACAAATACATATATACTATCTTTGGAAGGAATCTGTATCTCCATATCTGATTCCATAATATCGCCATCTATATTTACCCTAAAAAAACTACCTGAACCATTCTCTAACATAAAATCTTTTACAACCAAAATATTTTCTGACTCATTTTTGAGTGTAAAAAATTTGGTAGTAGAACCCAAAGTAGTAAATATCGTATCAAATTTCAGGGTATCTGTACCTAGTGCTAATTTTTCTCCACTATGGGTGCTTATTCTATCTTTTTTACATCCGTAAAAAAAAGTAAAGAGTATGCTTATTATAAAAACATGTGCCGTTCTATAAAGGTATATGCGCATTTTCAGGTTTGTAATTTTCAAAAATAATCAATTTACAGCTATTGCCAGCGTGGCTATAGCCACTGAGTTTGCTCCTGCTTCCAACAAAGTATGTGCACACACTTCTGCTGTAGCACCTGTAGTGAATATATCATCTATTAATATGACGTTTTTTTTATAAATTTCGTCTGTATTACGAATAAGAAAATCATTTTGGATGAGCTCCCACCTTTCCGATCTATGCTTATGCGTCTGTGATTCACGATATTTTGTTCTGATTAAGATATTTTCATTCATGACTCCATGTAATATCTCAGCCATCCCCTTTCCTATAAGTGTACTTTGATTATAGCCCCTTAGTTTCTTCTTTTTGTCATGCAGCGGTACTGGTATGATAATACAGCTATCATCCAAGGTTATTTTACTTTGTAAGTGTTTTGCTAAGATATTCCCCATATATATAGCCAAATCTTTGTGTTCATTATATTTTATATTGTGTAAAATATGCTGGGTTATGGACTTTTTCTGAAAATATAACAATCCATAGCCCCATACTATAGGCACTCTTGCCGCCAATCTTCTCATTACTTCATTATTCCTAATATTTTCTATAGAGGTATAGGGCATATTGTGAGTGCAATGAAGACAAAATAATTGCTCCTGACGCATAAGCAGCCTACCACATCCTGAACATAGTTGCGGATATGCCAACTGAATAAGCCCATCTAAGATACTTCGTATCATCCGCTAAAGAGTTTATGATATAGTTCTGCAATTTTACTCAATCGAACTATTTTTATGGAGCGTGCATTTTTTTCTAAGGTATTATATTTTGAAATAAAAATTGTAGTATAGCCCAATTTTTCGGCTTCGGCTATTCTAAAATCAATTTTACTAACTGGACGTATCTCTCCGCTGAGACCCACTTCTGCTGCAAAGGCGGCATGTTCGGGAAGTGGCACATCATCATTGGACGATATCAAGGCAGCTACTACTGCCAA
>JBGAWK010000068.1:0-3894 GCA_044227665.1 Chitinophagales bacterium | reverse complement strand
CTCTATACGTAATCCTCCTGCTATATTTAGGAATACATCCTTACTGCCTAATCTGAAACCACAGCGCTTGTCCAATACTGCTAGGAGCATGTGTAGTCTTCTCAAGTCATAGCCAGTGGCAGAACGTTGCGCTGTACCATAAACAGCAGGAGATACCAGTGCCTGCACTTCTACAGGAATGGTGCGCAGACCTTCCATAGTCATTGCAACAGCGACCCCACTCGCAGGCTCATCTCTATGTGTAATAAGTAGTACCGATGGATTCTCAATAATACGCAATCCCAAAGATGTCATCTCATAAATACCCAGCTCAAAGGTAGCTCCAAAACGATTTTTTAGCGTGCGCAAAAGTCTATAATTATAATTTCTATCTCCTTCAAATTGCAGTACGGTATCTACGAGATGTTCTAAAACTTTTGGACCTGCTATTGTACCTTCCTTTGTAATATGTCCAATTATAAATATGGGTATATTTTTCTTTTTGGCATACTGCTGTAAAAGTTGGGCGCTCTCTCTTACCTGAGCTACGCTACCTGGAGCACTTTCCAGCAAGCTTGTCTGCATAGTTTGTATAGAATCTATAACCAAGACATCCGGCATTATATTATCAGACTCCAATAGAATATTTTCTACAGAGGTGTCCGTATAGATGAATACCATCTCATTAATTAGTCCTATTCTTTCGGCTCTAAGTTTGGTCTGTGTAGCACTTTCCTCCCCAGATACATATAAAACCTTTAATGAAGTTGTGTGCAATGCCATTTGTAGTAAGACTGTAGATTTCCCTATGCCCGGCTCTCCCCCCAGCAATATTACGCTGCCAGGAACTATACCCCCGCCTAAAACTCTGTTTAGCTCCTTATCAGATGTAGATATCCTCTCCAAAGAAGAGGACGCTACCTCCATAAGTTGTAGGGCTACTTCAGCATTTTTCATGCGATGAATCGCAGTCTCTTTAGCAGTAGGAACGAATTCTTCCACATAAGTATTCCAAGCATTACAGTTACTACACTTGCCCATCCATTTCGGAGAAGTAGCACCACAACTTTGGCAGGTATATATCGTCTTTACTTTAGACATGAATAGGGATAAAAATACATTTATTTTGAGATAAAATACACTAAAGACTTTGGTACTTGATGTAAAACAACAGTTAAAAAATATTGAACTGAATTGTATTTGTTAAATTTTATTAAACTTCTTAATTTAAGAGACTGTCTAAAAATAACAAAATCAAATATAGCGACTTATTCTTGGAATTTCGGTTCAGGAGCAACACCCTCCAGTGCATCGGCACCAGGACTACATACGGTAGTGTATGCATCTATTGGGACTTACAAGGCAATATTGACAGGCACCAGCGGCAACCCTTTTACTTCTAACGCCTGCAACAACAACGACCAAGTATCGGTAATACTCACAAGCAATGCCGCCTGTATTGCTATGCCTAAAGATACCTCCAATATCATCACCATATCCGTAGCCAATAAATGTGGGCAATATAGCGACGCCACAACCATTGCTGCCGACACCTATATATGTGAGCTCTTCGCTCCTAATGTGATGCCCATAACTCTTTTCAATGCATGTCCTTCCTTAGCAACACTACTAATCTATGACAGATAAGGTTGGGATGGCACTTTCTATGGACAGCTTCAACCCAACGATACCTATATATGGATAGCAAAATAAATCTTTGACTAAATAGTAACTCTTATGCTGCTGAAGTGGGTTTTTATTCGTAATAATATACCCTCTTTACACGCTCTGATATGCCAGTTAGCAATTCATAAGCTATAGTACCTATAGATGTAGCAGCATCTATGATAGAAATATTTTTTCCGAAAACTTCTACCTCGTCACCGCTATTCACATTTGGAATATGGCTAACGTCTATCATGGTCATATCCATACATACATTGCCTACCACAAGGGCTATCTTTCCATGTACAAACATTTTACCTACCCCATTACTAAATCTTCTATCGAAGCCATCTGCATAGCCAATAGCAACAATTGCGATAGTCATATCTGTGAGGGCTTTTCCCTTTCGGGAATACCCAATAGTATTGCCGGCTTTTACCTTTTTTATTTGCGCCACTCTAGATTTTAAAACACCAATCGTATTTAGGCGATTTTGTATTTTACCACTACTATCTACGCCATACAAACCTATCCCTAAGCGTACATAGTCATAGTGAGCTTGAGGAAATCTGACTATGCCTGAGCTATTACAAATATGTCTTTTGAAAGGATATTTTATGCCTTCAGATAGGGTATTTGTCAGAAGCTCAAAGGCTTGTATCTGTTCCAAGCTATAATCATCCATTGTAGGTTCATCGGAAGCTGCCAGATGAGAAAAAACAGTTTTTACTAGTAGTTTATTTTGATTATTCAAAACATCTATCAGCGTAGCAATCTCTTCCTCTACTATACCTAACCTATTCATACCTGTCTCAATCTTAATATGTATAGGTAATTCTTCGACACTATCATCATCAATAATAGAAATAATCTTCTTCAACATTTCTATAGAGTATATTTCAGGTTCGAGATAATATTCTACCATCTTTCTATACTCAAAAATATCGGCATTCAAGACCATTATAGGTATGGTAGTTCCCATTTTCCTCAATCTTATGCCTTCATCTACATACGCAACGGCAAGATATGGTACATTTTGTTCTTCGAGCAGAGTAGCAATCTCCGTACTTCCTGAGCCATACGAAAACGCCTTTACCATAGGTATTATTCCTGTATCTGTGGGTAATAGTGATTTGAAGACATTCAGATTATCTATTAAAGCATTCAAATTTATTTCCAAGATAGTCTTGTGCGTCTGTCCCAACAATTCATAAGTGACCCGCTCAAACTGATAGTTTCTTGAACCCTTTAATAAGATAAGTTCATTATCGAATTTGAGTCCTGAAAAACCTTTAATAAGGCTATCTGTGGTAGGGAAGCTGTGAAACTCTATATTTAACTTGAAAAATTCAAAAGTATTTTTTACAAAGGCTTGTCCTACGCCTATTATTTTATGAAAGTTATAATCCCTTATTATTTGGATAATTTTTTTTATAAAAACCGCATCTGTTATACCAGACTCTTCAAAGGTGGAAATAATCAAAGTCTTCTTCTGATTAGTATGTTGCTGTCTCATAAAATCTAATGCCACTTGTAAAGACAGTATATCGGCACTATAACTATCATCTATGAGTGTACATCTGCTGATACCATATTTTAATTCCATGCGCATTGGTAAAATCTTCAGATAACTTAGACGACTTTGCAATACCTCAATATCATATCCCAAAAGCATAAGTGTGATAATACAATGTAGGCAGTTCTCGATATATGCTTTTTCTGCAAAAGGCACTTCGAAGTAATAGGATTGCTCACAGTATCTGATAACTACCTTCGTAAGGGTGGGTTTCAGGGGAGTGATTTGCACGACATAATCTGCATCTTCGTCTTCACCCCAAGTGACCGTATTATTATATTCCCTAAGGTAGGTATCAATAATAGTATGGTCTTTACAATAAATAATCTTGTCAGCGTTTTTGAAGAGTTTTAGTTTCTCTTTAACTTTTTCGCCTATAGAAGAAAATCCTGCATCGTGTGCTGGTCCTATATTGGTAAATATGCCTATCGTAGGTCTTATTATAGACTGAAGTTTTTGCATCTCATGAGGCTTGGAAATACCCGCCTCAAATATCCCTAGTTGGTCATTTTTTGTAAGTTGCAACACAGAAAGTGGGACACCCACCTGAGAATTGAAACTCTTGGGGCTTCTACAAATCTGTATATCTCCATGAATAAGCTGGTACAGCCATTCTTTTATTATAGTCTTTCCATTGCTACCCGTTATGCCTATTACGGGAATATCAAAGTACA